>JBAXSN010000099.1:0-12527 GCA_037130675.1 Verrucomicrobiota bacterium | reverse complement strand
GGGGTCGCGCCTTCAGCGCTGAAAAAGGAGTCGACAAAATTTGATGCGTTTGCCAAGCACGCGCACGCGTCTTCATTGACAATCTCCCGCAGGGCTGCTCTCTTCCCAGACCATGCGTTTGGCGAAATCCCTCATCGAGTTTTACGCTCTCAGCCTTCCTTATCACCGTGGAAAATGGCGTGTCATTGAGGCCTTGCTCAAGCTGAGCGGCGTCGAAGCGCAGGACTCGCGAAAAGCTGAGGTCGTAAAGCGCGGCGGGCTGCTTTGGCGTTTGACCCCAGCGTGCCTCGTTCAGCGGCGGCTCTATTACCACGGCGCCTTTGACGTAAACGACCTCCGCGAGTTGTCGGCGAGATTGCCAAAAAACCCTGTGTTCCTGGATATCGGCGCCTACTTTGGTTATTACGCCTATAAAATCCGCGATTTCGTCGGCCCCTCGGCAACCGTGCATGCGTTTGAGCCGGTTCCGGCCAACTTCGCCCTTCTCGAAGAGAACCGCACCCTGAACCACTTTGAGGATGTCCAACTGCATCGAACCGCCCTCTCCGACAGGGAAGGCACTGTGGAGTTTGAAGTCCCTTCCGAAGGGAATGGAGGCGTCGGACACATCGCAAATAGCGGAACGGGCGGAGCAGTTTCAGTCGCGGTACCCTGCACAACTCTGGATGCGTTTACCCAGGCGCAGGGCCTTCGCGGGATCGATGCCCTCAAGCTGGATGTCGAAGGCGCGGAGCTCCAAGTCATCCAGGGCGGCGCCGAGACACTCCGGAATTTCAAGCCGGTCATGCTTATGGAGCTGAACCCGCCGTGCCTCGCGCGCTTCGGGACCAATCAGGAAGAAGTGCTGCGCGCACTTCGTGAACTCGGCTATGGCTTTTTCCGCGCCACCCCGACCGGCCTTGCTCCCTTTGAAGGGCTTAATCCAGAAGAGTCCTACACGAATATCATTTGCCTTCCCAAGTCAGATTCCGCATCGGGAAAGTGAATTTTCTCACGGCGGCAGCCACCAGCAGCGGATGGCTGAAACTCACGTAGTGCGCCCCGGCGGCCAGCGTAAGATGCCCCGCGTGGGGAAGAAGTTTGGCCGCCTGCCGGGTCCATGGCTCCGGGGCAATCGGGTCCTCGGCTCCGCGGATCACCAGCGCGGGAGATCCGATACGTGGCAGCTTGGTCTCGATCCGGTTTTGTAAAATGGTCTGGACCGTTCCCGTCAGAAGCCTTGTCCCAGCCCGAATCCCGCTGGCCAGGTCTTCGGTCCAAAGGCTGATCGGTTCTTTGGAGACGTTTGAGATCAGGCGCGCCGCCTGGGAGGTGAATGTTCGCGCTTCCGGATCGACGATGGGACCGATCATCGAAAGAGTCCGGATTCTTTGCGGAAAACGTGCGGCGAGTTCCGCGGCCACTTGGCAGCCGAACGATGCGGCCACTATGTGAGCCGGGGCGGCGCCCACCACGCGCATCCATTCCGCCAGGGCGATGGCGAGTTCGACAGCGGAAAGGGGGCGCGACAGGCCGTTGCTGAGGCCGAACCCGGGGAGATCGGGGATGAGAACAGGCGCCCATTCGGAGATCGCCTCAGCCAAAGGAATCAACTGGGCGCTTTGAATGACCAAACCATGCACAAGCACCACCGGCTGACCTGGAAAGCTGTCCATGCTCTGCCGCCAATGCCAGCGATATCCTCCAGCATATACGTAGCAACTGATGACCGGCGATGCCGAAGCCGGTTCAGCCTGATGATGAAGGGATTCTGTCATGTCATTCCCGTGGCTCCTCGGCCTCTTCGGTTTCCGGCTTGCTGCGCATCTCAAGTTCCCCGGATTCCTCGGACTCGCGCCGGAGGGGGCGAAGGGGGCCCAAACTGGGACGGATTCCACCGTGCCGGCTCTCGATCTCCCGCTCGGCTTCCACGGTAAATCGGGTCCATGGGACCGCCTCAAGCCGATCCTTTGGAATGGGTTTCCCGGTCTGTTCGCAGATGCCGTAAGTCCCAAGCTCGATCCGGTCCAAAGCGGCATCGATCTCATTGAGCAACTCTTGATCCGCGGAAACCTTCCCCAAGTCGAAGTCGCGTTCAAAGTCCGCTTCGGCAACATCCGCCGGCTCGCGTTGCAAATAATGCGGTTCGATTTCCCGCGCTTTCATCGTGAGGTCATGCTGTTGATCGAGAAAATAGTCCCGCAGCTTGAGCAACCGCCGGTAGAAAGGGAGCCAGCGCTTATCGATTTTTGGAATTGCGGGGCCGTTCTTTGCCGCTCCAAGAATCATTTCAGACTCCGGAGGGGGCCTGTTTTTTGGCGGTGTTTTCGCGTCGTCCATACCCTGAGTGAAATCGTTCGCGGTTGAGGGATCGGACGCTGTAGCTGCGGCCTCTGTCACCGCCGGGGCAGCGCGTCGGCAGAGAAGAGATCGCCATGTCCACATCGCCGCCCCGACTGAGCGGGGCGGCTACAGGACTAACCGCTTGATTTAATACCTCCGGGGTTGACAACGCCTCATCCGTCTGGTTGATTTGGCGAGTATCTCGCGTCTTTCTTGGCCTCACGCCTGGCCAAACTCCCTTCGCAATTTGCCGATCCGGCAGGAGACGCGTCCTCGTATTTTTCTCACCCAACCCATTATGGCGGGTCATAGCACAATTTTATTTTCTCGAACCAGCACGGCACTCTTGCCACGCGCAGTCTGGTCGGGTAGGTTTTGGCCACGAAAGGCCGGATCGATATGCCCGCAGGCGCAGCCAGCGGAGAGTGCATGCTCGAACTGGTTTTGGGGGCCGATGCTCAGGGGTTCGTCGTCGAGGGAGGCTGTTACATCGCCATAAACGCCCCGTTAATTTCAATGCCGTGAGAGAAGCGCTCAAGAACGCTGCGGTGTCCGCCGAAAACTTTTAAACTGATCTATGTTCCCGCACCCTTGTGCCACTCACGGGGCTGCGATGCGTGCGTGAAGACGTTTAAGCCAATTTGATTTCCAAAGAGCTGCTAGTCCGGCTCGCAAACTTAAAAACCGACCAAGTGCCCAAGTCCACACCGATGGGCTTGGAAAGTGAAAAAACCAGGCGCATCCAAGTGCGCCAAACCTTCAGTTATGACCGAATCGACCGATAATCCGTCCCTATTTACGGAAGAAGAACTTCCCAAGAAGACGACCCGACGGAAACCCGCTGCCGCAGCCTCCCGCAAACCGAGCGCCACCAAGGCCTCTGCCAAATCGGTGCCCGCTGCCCCGCGCAAGAAAGCGACCAAAAAAGCCGAAGCGAAAGAAGTTTCTCCAGCGATCCCGGCCGAAGTCCCTGTTCCAGCGCCGATTGCAGTTGCTGAATCGGTTGTGTTGGCCAAAACGCCTGCCGCAGCGAAAGCCAAACCGACCGCCAAAGTGGCCAAAATCGCCGCAGCCAGCCAACCCAAAGCCAAATCGCCCCGCACGAGGGCTCCCAGAACGGCCAAGCCCGCCGCGCCATCGGCAGCGCAGAAAGCTCTGCCGGTTCAGACCGATTTTACCGAAGAATGGCAACCTGGTTCCGGCAAGGCCGCCGCAGCGAAATCCTCGACGCCAATCCCCGCGAAGCCCGCGGTTCCCGCGACTCCCGTCGTGCAACAGCCTGCGGCACCGACGCCCGTCGTCGAAACTCCAGCGGCAGCGGCGCCCACAGCCCCCCGGCCCGCTCCAATCGCAACGCCCGCACCGCAGCGGGAACTGACGCGGGAAGAACGGATCGCTGCCGCCCGCCAGCAGTTTAACGTCGCCCCTCCCCAACCCGTGCAGGAAATCCAGAGGCCAAGGCCTGCGCATGCGGAACAGGCTCCACGGCAACCGCTTACGGAACAGCCGCCCCGCCAGCCAATGCCGGAACAACCCCGCCCGGAACCCGTCTTTGCCGAAGGGATCGTGGAAGTCTCTGGCAAGGGTTTTGGGTTCCTGCGCGACCCGAAGCGCAACTTCGTCCAGCACCCCCAAGATATCTTTGTAACCCCGGAGGTCTGCCGCCGCTTCTCATTGCGGGATGGGATGTGGATTCGCGGTGAAATCCGCCGTGGCAACCGCGGCCCGCAACTCCATCGACTCACTTCCATTGAAGGCGAAGACCCCGAGAAATACCGGGCCATCCCGATGTTCGAGGAGCTTACGACCATCAACCCCAATCATCGGATCAAACTCGAAACCGATCCTGACCGTTACACGACCCGCGTCATCGACATGATGGCGCCGATTGGCCGGGGTCAGCGCGGGCTCATCGTCGCACCGCCGCGCACGGGAAAAACCACGCTCCTTCAGCACATCGCCGAAGCGGTGATCAAAAACCACCCGGACATGAAACTCATCATCCTGCTGGTCGATGAGCGCCCGGAGGAAGTCACCGAGATCCGCCGCACCGTTCCTGGCGCGGAAATCATGGCCAGCTCCAACGACATGGAAATCAAGAGCCACACTCGCATCGCCCAACTCGCGATCGAGCGGGCCAAGCGCCTGGCGGAAATGGGCAAACATGTGTTCGTCCTGCTCGACTCGATCACCCGCGTGGGCCGCGCCTTTAACAATGCGATGGCCGGCGGCGGACGCACAATGTCCGGCGGCGTCGATGCCCGCGCCCTCGAAATTCCGCGCAAGCTATTCGCGGCCGCCCGCAACACCGAAGAAGCCGGTTCGCTGACCATTGTCGCGACCGCGCTGATTGAGACCGGGAGCCGGATGGATGACCTGATTTTCCAGGAGTTCAAGGGGACCGGCAATATGGAGTTGGTGCTTGATCGTAAGATCAGCGATCTGCGGGTCTATCCGGCTGTCGATATATTCCAGTCCGGCACGCGTCGTGAAGAGTTGCTTTTGCCGGAGGCTGAACTTTACAAGATCAACCTGATTCGCCGTGGCCTTTCCGGGCACAAGCCCGTGGAAGCCATCGAGCGGCTCCTATCGTTCCTGGCGAAGTTCCCAACCAACGCCCAGATGCTTCGGGAAATTCCGGGATAAGCCTCTCGCAGTCGGATGTGCCCCAAGGAGGTGCGCTTCTAAGCAACGCACCGGTCACTTTGCCCTCCTCCTTCGCGCCTTCGCGTGACGTCAAACCGATGCTTGCCCGGAAGTGAGTATCTTGCTCGAATCTTGCCCTTGCCGACTGGCGCGCCAACGCTTTTCACCCATTCCAATACAAGCGCTCTCGCCTCCTCCGAGCCGACCCCGTTTCCAACACTTTGCCGCTTTACTTAGATCGATATAGATTGCATCCGAAACCTCCTCCCGCTACTCCTTGCGAGAATTCCAACCCATTTTTTACGGCCAATGTCCTCTAATTCTTTAATCTACCAGCCCGCCTTTTCCGAAATCACGGCGCGCTTCAATGCCTTCTGGAACGACGAAGCTCCTCGCCGCCCGTTGGTCTGGGCGGAGGTGCCAAAAGACCCCTCCCGGCCAATTGCTCGCATTGATCACCCTCTGACCCTTCGCTATTACCGGGCCACCCGAGGCGAATGGAAAGAGCACATGGCCTGCATCGACCAGTGGCTGGAAAACACCCTCTTCATGGGGGAAGCCATTCCCTTTTACGCCCCGGACTTTGGTCCTGACCAATTCGCCGCGTTCTTCGGAGCGCCGCTGCTTTACTCCGACGCCAACCCGGAGACCAACTGGGTGGAGCCGATTCTGGAGAAACTGGAGGGCTATGAGCCGACGCTGGAAAATTCCAACTCGGTCTGGAACCAAATCCGCTCCTACGCCTCGGCTTTGGCCAAGCACGCTGAAGGGCGCTATCTCCTGGGGGCCTGCGACTTGCACTCCAATTTGGATGCCCTGAGCGCGCTTCGCCACCCGACCGATCTGTGCATGGATTTGATGGATTGCCCGGAAGAGGTCGCACGCACCTCGGCTGCAATGAGGAAATTCTACCAGCCCATTTACGAGGCCCTTTATCAAGCCTCCGGATTTACGCCCCAGACCGGCACCATTGGGTGGGGGCCGTTCTGGACACCCGGTCGATTCGCAGTGGTCCAATGTGATTTTAGCTGCATGATCAGCTCCGAAGATTTCCGGAGGCACGTGCTGCCGGGCATCGAGGAGGAAGCCGCTTACTTGGACCGGAGCATGTATCATTTGGACGGCCCGGGCGCCCTGCGGCACATCGAAGACGTGTTGTCGGTCAAAGACTTGGACGTTTTGCAGTGGGTTTCCGGGGCGGGCCAGAAGCCGATGTGGCAATGGACGGAAGTCTTAAAGAAAGGTTTGGCCGCAGGGAAAGCGTTGCACATTTACGATATCACCCCGGAACAAGTAAAGCAGGTGCATTCGGAACTGCGCTCCCGCCGGTGCCTTTACCAAGTCTACGCCAAGGATGCCCAGGAAGTCGAGGAACTGCTCCGGTGGCTGGAGCAGAACTAAGCGCGAAATGCAACAAAACGAGTAAAACCTATTACGCTCCAACCTAATTATTCTCCCGATATACTCATGAACAGTGTTTCCTTTCCGCTGCCCCTGCGCCTCTCCCAGCTCCAAATCCACGGCGATCTCGCCGTTCGTTCTCTGCTCAATTACAGCCGCCTGGAGGGCCCTTGGTATCGCCCTTGGGAAGTCTTCGGCGCCGATAAGCATGGTTGGCCGGGCGATTGGGAAGGCCGCATCATTCTGGCCTTGGTCTCCCAAGCCGCTGCCACACACAGGGAACCCGCCTGGCTTCAACAGATTCTCCACCAACTGCCTCAACATCTTAACGAGCGCGGTTATTTGGGCAAAATTTGCGAGCCCGGTTGGGCCAACGAGCAACAATTGGCTGGTCACAGCTGGTTGGTGCGGGGGTTGATTGCCCAGCATGAGCGCCAGCCTGATCCCAAGCTCAAGGCCATCATCTCGACCATCGTTAAACAGCTTTTCCTGCCTGTGGCCGAGAATTTCCGCAATTACCCCATCACCCCCGAGCAGGTGCGGGAGCCCGACCACTGGGAACTCTCTCATCCGCAGAGCAAGACCAAATCCCACAAGGGGTCAATCGACACGGGGTGCGGTTTCATTCTCATGGATGGACTGACCGAGGCCTATCGGTTTTTGAAGTGGCCCAAGATCAAGGCCATGATCGAGATCATGATCGAGCGCTTCTTTATGTTGGACCTTGAGGGGGCGCACGTTCAAACCCACGCCACATTGACCTGTTTGCGCGGGATTTGCCGGTACGTGGAATTGACCGGCAACCGCAAGTTGCTTGGCGGGGTCGAGAAAATCTTCAATCGCTACAAATCGGTGGCCATGACCGAGCACTACGGCAATTACAACTGGTGGGGGCGTCCCCGCTGGACCGAGCCCTGCGCGATCATCGATTCCTTTATCTTGGCCGTTTGGCTTTGGCGGCTCTCCGGGCGGCCCGAGTACATCGCCGACGCTCACCTGATCTATTACAATGGCCTGGGCCACGCGCTCCGGGCAGATGGCTGTTTCGGCACCGATTTCTGCCTCGGGGCGGTGGCTCCCGAGGAGGATGGCGGCTTGGCCGCATACAACCCGCGAGTGCTGCAACCGCGCACTTATGAGGTCTATTGGTGCTGCACCATGCGCGGAGGCGAATTTTTTGCCCGTGCCTACGAAGCGGCTTTTATGTGCAAAGGGAGGGAAATCTGGTTGCCAATGTACCACGACGCCACCGTCAAGCTCGGCGGGTTGACGCTCCGAGAAACCTCCGGGTATCCCTATTCGGGCTCCGTTCGCCTGGAGGTGCTCAAGGCAACTTCTTCCGGGCCTTGGAAGCTGAATTTCTTCGTGCCGCCTTGGAAACAAAAGCCCCCAGTGGCTTTACTCAACGGAAAAAGGTTTAAGGCGGAGACAGACCAGGGATTCCTGTCCCTCTCAACCCCGCTAAAGGCGGGAGATGTGGTGGAAGTTGAATTCGGCTGCGGAATCCGTGTGGTCAAGCCTCATAACCAGAACACCTTGGGCGGGCTCCATGCCTTCTACCACGGGCCGATGCTCTTGGCTGCCGACCAACCTGCGCCCGAGCCCGACCAACCCGCTCCCGCTCCGGCAATCCTGGGCCCCCTCCCCTCAACCGCTGAATTGGAACCAGTCGGCCGCGGAAAATATCGCGTGAAATGCCAGCCGAACACCCTTCTTTCGCCTGTCTATGATATTGAAAAGATGACCCGCCCATGGCATTCCCGGCAGGCACTCTTTGACGGTGACCTGTGCGGATGCGGGGCTAAGCACTAGTGCCTTGTAACGAGAAAAATGGCGCATAGAGCGCAGGATTTTTGGTTCAGGGCAAGGCGGAAGCCCAAGGCGCTATCTGTAGATAACGACTTGGGCTGACAACACAGCCCTGGGCCAAAAAGACAAGCTGGATGCGTCAATTTTGCGTCTTACACGACACTAGGCCAGGCCAAAAGAGAGAGGCTGCCGGGCAGCCTCTCTCTTGCGACTCCTTGTTTGGGTTGCCGGTCGATGGCGGCGCGGCTAACAGCTTTAGTTAATCGGGGGTCGTAGAAGGAGTGTTTTTTCGAAATCGGGCAATGATTTCGCTTCGGCTCCGCACGTGGAGTTTTTCATAGATCCGCCGCACATAAGTGGCCACGGTCCAGATGGAGATCTTCAATTCGGCAGCGATCTCCTTGTAAGTCAACCCCTGATTGAGCGCCTCCAGTACCTGCTGTTCGCGAGCGCCGAGTTTGCTATCCTCCGAGGATGCGTCCTTGGCTGCGGGGGTGGGCGCCGGCCGATGGAAATAGTCAATGACTTCCCGGGCAATTCCCGGGCTCATAGGAACACCCCCGGCGCGAATTTCACGAATCGAGTCCAAGAGCTGTTTCGGCATCACGGGTTTCACCAAATAGCCATGGGCGCCTGCTGCCAGGGCTTGAAAAATCGTTGCTGGGTCCTGAAACACCGTCAGCATGATAATCTCGGTTTTTGGCAGCAGCGGGGCGATTTGAGCCACACATTCCACCCCGCTGAGATCCGGCAGGTTGATATCCATCAGGATCACGTCGGGAGCCAAGGCAGGGAGTTCCGCAACGGCGCTGGCCCCATCGGGATAAATGGCTGCGCAACGGCAGTCGTTGGTGGATGCCAGGGTTTCCGCCACCACACGGCGGAGCCGGGCGTCATCTTCAACTACAGCAACTTGGATCATGGTAAATTCCGGATTGGATGAGTGAGCGGAGCAAAAAGTTCGATGCGGGTCCCCGTCCCCTTTTTGCTTGCAATGGAAAATTCACCCCCGATTTCGTCCATGCGGCGCCGCATATTGTTCAAGCCTTCATGAGTGCCTTCCGGGTTGGGTCCAGCAAGATCAAATCCCTGACCGTCATCTTCGATCGCAAGGTGGAGTCCTTCCTGACCGGCCTGCAACTCCAGACGCACCAGCGTGGCGCGGGCATATTTTACGGCATTGTTGATTGCTTCGCGCACCACCAGAAAGAGCGCATGCCGCAGTTTTCCTGGGAGCGGAATTTCTGGCAGGTCAGCTGGAATATCGAAGCGAACGCGGACCCCGGCAGCCTCAAGGAACTGGGCCGAGCATTGGGTCAAATAATTGGCAAATCGCTTGAGGCTGTCGTTTGCCGGATTGATGGCCCAAACCATTTCATCGACTCCGCGGGCAAGATCCGTGGCCGATTGGCGGATGGCTTTGACCCGCTGCCGGGTTCGCGCGGTTACGCCTTGCTCCAAATCGCCATCGACCCAGTCGCTTTGCATGGCGATTTCGGTCAAACCGGCTCCAATATGGTCGTGCAGGTCCCGCGCAATCCGCTCCCGTTCCCGTTCCATCGCCCGCTCGTGCTCCAAGGCCGCAAGACGCCTCTGCATCCGACGTTTTAGACTCCACCGGCTGAACCAAGCGACCCCCGCGCTAGTCACCGCTGATAGTGCCACCCAGAACCCCAGGTGCCGGTACCAGGGGACAGTGATCACTAGCGGAAGCACCAACTCCGCCCCGTTCGGCTCTCCATTGGCCCTGGTCGCTGCCGCCCTAAAAAAATAATTCCCAGGCTGAAGCTGCGAGAACTCGGCACTTCCGGGCCCGGCCGAGCCGATGCTGTAAGCGGCTTTAAAGCTCAGAGTGACTTTGTCGCCGGCCTTGACCTCCAAAGGCTTGTTCCAGCGGGTGGACCAAGTGGCGAAATGGGAAGGAGCATCGTCATTAAAAACCAAGATCGGATGAGGCGCAGGCGCGTTCATGATCCGCACTTCAGCCAGGCTTGCCCGAGACCCTCCCCGATCCCAACAAGCCGAAGGATCACTGGGTTGGGGAAACCCATTGATCCCTTCCGCATTCAATTCAAAGAGCTTGGGGGTCGAGTTCTCCGGGGAGACCACAGACAACCGGATTGCGTCAAACCCGGCCACCCCCATGGTGGCATTGGGACCATGAGACATGAGGACCACATCGACTTTGCAAGAGCCCTCCGGGGCAGTGGAGGTCTGGGTGTATTCCACAAAATCCGAGGCCTCCGGGCTTCCCCGCCAGCCGGGCGTTTCTCCGTTCAGATAAAACTCCTCCGTCCCGAGCACGTCTCCACTAGAATTGCGAAATTCCAGGAACCCTCGCATGCTGGACAAAAGATCCTGCCAGTTGCGGTCGTAGCCCTCCAGCTTGTAGCGAAGCCTGTCCAGGGCTTTCCCCTCTTCATCAGTCTGATTGAACTGAATGCTCAACAAGCGGGTGCTCGAAGCAATGGAAAGCGGCTCGGCCCTATCGAAGGCCTTGGGCAAACCGGGAAGAGGTTTCCCGTCAGCAGTCACCTGGGTGAGAACGATTCCAGCTTGAATGGTTGGCGTCAGGCCGAAAAGAGAGCAGGCAAGAAGATAGAATGGAATAGCGCGAAGCAAGCTGGGCATGGGGGTCCTTCGGCAGGACAGTGCGATTGCTACCAAAACGGCTTAGACTCGACAAGAAGATTACTCTCCGGTAGGAGTACGAACATGTCACAATTTTTGGGACATGACGATCGATCCGATTCCGGGGTAGTTTTCGCCGGGCGCCGCTGATCCCTTTGAAATTAACAATGCACATGCAAAACGCAATCCAGCCACTTCGCACAAAACCTGATTTTCATTATTGTCTCAACCGCATCGAGGCTTGGTTCAATCAGGCAATCATCGACCGGCCTCCCGTGCGCTTCTACAAGCACAATGCCCAATTCGACGCCGGGATCCCCTTGGACCGTACCCGATGGGGTTCGCTTCGGGAGCGCTGGATGGACACCGAGTATCAACTTGCCGAGTTTGAGCGCTCCATCGAGGGCAAAGTCTTTCATGCGGAAACCTTTCCCGTGTTTTTCCCCAACCTCGGGCCCAACCTTTACTCTGCCCTTTATGCCGGAGATATTGAATTTGCGGAAGTGACCACTTGGTACCACCCTGTCATCGAGAGCCTGGAGGATCTTTCCATTCTCAAGAACGACCCCTTTCAGAGCCCGTTTTTCAAGAAAATTGAGGAAATGACTCGAGCGGCCCTGGAGCGCTGTGGCGACCGCTACTGGGTCGGCTATACAGATTTGCACCCGGGTCTTGACTCCATTGCCGCTTGGCGGGGAGGCGACAATCTTTGCATGGACATGATGACTGAACCAGAATTGCTTCAACCCTTGGTGGAGCTTTCGATTCGCGATTTTCATGGCATTTTCGATTATTTCGATTCCCTGCTCAAAACGGCAGGACAACCCTCGGTGACGTGGATGAACATCCCCTGCTGCGGAAAAATGCACATTCCCAGCTGCGATTTCTCGACGATGATTTCGCCCGGGCATTTCGAGCAGTTTGGTTTTCCTCCAATTTGCCATGAGTTGAGAGGCATGGACCGGGCCGTCTTCCATTTGGATGGCAAGGGCGTGGCGCGCCATTTGGATTTGATTCTGACCCACCCCGGAATTCAAGCCATTCAATGGGTGCAAGGCCTCGGCCTCGACTGGCCCATCCTGCAATGGGTTCCGCTTCTGAAACGGGTTCTAGCCGCTGGAAAGTCCGTCCTCGTGGACGTGCCCATCGAGGAGTTGGATGCGTTTATGAGTCAAATGCCCCGCGAAGGAGTCTTTCTCTGTCTCGGTGTTGAAGAGGGACAAGAGAGCGAAACGCTGCGGCGGGTAGAACGCTGGGGCAAATAGAGCGAGCGGGTTGTCCAGGCAGGCCTGTGGCCTGTCGTCGGTCAAAGAGCCGGATTTGAGGCCCAACTACATCGCGCCTCGCCGGGCTTCGCCCTGTTCAAACAGCTTCGCGCGTCCAAACGTTACCGACGCCCCCCCCCGATGGCCGGGCCCTCTCAACAAACTCGGGCCGCCCAATCAAACCGGGCGACCCTTGGGTTTGTTAATCTGCGGGAGAGGTCCGGGCGAATGCTTTCAGCGTGGCGCATTCCTGGCCAATTCCGGCTCCATGAGGGCGAATGGTATAGGCGCCCACGGCAGTTATCCTAAATCCGGCAGAAGAACCTCGCGCCAAGGACGCAAAGACCGCCAAGGGAGGAACTTATGAAAAAGGCAGAAATCACCGTGTAGGTGATCCCTTTAGCCCGAACTCCGAAGTTGCGGTTTGCTGTGGCTGCGGCGCTCTGTCGCCGC
>JBAXSN010000098.1:0-12645 GCA_037130675.1 Verrucomicrobiota bacterium | reverse complement strand
GATTTCTGCCTTTTCCATAAGTTCCTCCCTTGGCGGTCTTTGCGACCTTGGCGCGAGGCTCTTCTGCCGGATTTAGGATAAATCCCGTACTTCGGGGATCCGGTGCCCTCGGACGGTTTTCGAATCGGAGATTCGCAGACAAGTGCGTTCCCAATCAAGAGATTGGGAACGAGCGTGCGTGGAGGAAATTTCAAGCGAGGAAGCTTATTCCGCCAGTTGCAATCGCAGGCCGCTGCTGTCGGGAGCTGAGACGGTGAACACACCGGGGTCGCCCTCGATCATGGCGGGACAACTCTGATCCTCTGCGGGCGATCCCAGGATCAGGCGACGGGAAGCGCCGCTGGCATCTCTAAACGTAATTGTCTGCGAGGGGGTTATGAGCGGAGCGCTACTTGTCCAGCGAACGGCTTTCAGCGATGCCAGGGTATTTATCAGGCTTTGAACATTGATCGAATTTAGGGTTCTGGGGGCCGAACCTTCGGCAGGGACCCAAGCCTCTCCTTTACGGATCAATGAAACGGGCGGGCGCGGCACCCCCTCGCTATAGGTCGTTACGTCCAAGCTCGTAATCTCGCCGGGTTTGTATTGAAAAACCGGCAGGGCTCGCCATTCGACGGGATCGCGGCTGATCGATTCTACGAGCGATTTATCGACCGCCACGACGAAGGGCTCATCTTCGATGCGGGCGTAAACCTTGTCGCCGTCCGTGTTGCCAAACGAAGCGGTGAGCAGCGGATGCTCTCCGGCGTTGCTTTCGGCGGTGTTTTCGGATGCGTAGGATGAGAACGTCAGGCGCAGCTTTGGCTTATCTAGGCCGTACTTCGGCAGATCGGAGGCGACATCCGCGACAAATGCGCTGATTTGACGGGTTTGCAGCGTCTGGACCAGCACTTGAATCTTGGCGGCATTGGCTGCCTGTCGGGAATCGGCGCTTGGATCGACGAGCATCCAGTCCTCCTGTTTTCGTTGAAGAACAACCCGCGGCTTGTTTTCTGGCGCCACGGTGATCCGGTCAACCAGATCGAAATCCACCCGCAAGAGCCGGCGGTCTCTCAACTGGTTGGGCTTCAGCGTGAGGAGGGGTTCGAGCGATTTGGGCAATAGGTAAACCGCCGTCCGGTCGGAGATCCTGGCGTAAATGTTGCCGGTCTTTTCGTCGCCGGCTCCAAACTCCAGCATGATTGGTTTATCATGAATGAGGGTATGGAAGGTGAGCGTCGCCCGAGGTTCACTCAGGCCGTAACTACTGAAATTGGCTCCCTGGCCCTGGACAAATGCGACAATCCCGGTGCCGAGAAGATCCGTGAGAAGCCGGTCCACGGTGGCATCGTCGGCCCGCGCTTTCAGCGGCTTCGTAAAACCCCAGTGTCCATGGCTTTTTGTTAGTGCAATCTCTCCATCGACTGTTTTTAACGATAAGTTGGTGACGCGCGCAGGCTCGAAATCGGCCAGATGACGGTCGCGCAATTCGTCGGCCTTCCGGGTCAAAAGAGTTTTCAAGTCGCTGCTGACGACAGCCACTTTGTTCGATCCGTCGAGCCGCGCGTAAGACTTTCCTTCCACTGCGGTTTCCTTGCCGAACCAGAGTTCCGGGGGCGCATCCTGTCCAAGCAATTTGATCCGGAGATTTGATTTTGCGACGCCGAAATCTTTGAGCTTCTTTTTGTCAGCTATCTTGCCGACGAGCCCCGCATCCTGCCGAAGAGTTTCGCAGGCGGTCAAAATCTGCTCCACGGCGCCTTGGTCAGCTCGATCTTTGAGCGGGGCTTCCAGTTCCCATCCGGTTCCGTGCTTGCGGAGTTCGATCTTGTCCTGGCTGCTCGTGATCGAAATCCCGCTGATATTATTCCGATCGAAAAGAAGCATATACTGCTCCCGCCCGACAGTCTCCCGGGTGGTCGGTTGCTTCATTTCATAGAGTTGGATAAACCCAAAAATGCCGCCCGCCGCGGCGAGCAAAAGCAGGGTCGTTTTTGTGTTCATGAATCAAATGAGGCAGCGCGCCTAGTGTCTGCGTTTGAACCAGGAAAATATTCCGATGAGTCCCGCTGCCGCCGGAATGACGACCATCGTGAACATTGCCAGGTAGCTTACCTGGGCATCGGTGAGATTAAGCGAGAGATTGCGGACGGGTTTGGGAGTGATGCCGATGAGTTGTTCGCGGTCCAGCAGCCAGTTGAGGCCGCTAAGGAAAAAGTCCAGATCGGCCTCCGTCATCGCGGTGTTGCCGATGAAGGTTGCGTTGCCGACAACGATTAAGCGTGACGAATCCACTTGGACGCGCTCGTCGCTCAGGGCGCCTTTTTCAACTGAAGCTGCAACAATCGGGTTCGAATGATCCTCCTTTGGGTCGAAAAAGATTCCGCCTCCGGCAATCTCGAACTGTGTTTCTCCCCAGAATCCCTTGGATGCCTGGATGAGCGGTTGGAGTTTAATGTTGTTTGCCTTTACGCGCTCGCCCTGAAGCGTCAGTGATTGCGTGGCTCCAAGGAACATGGCGTTGACGTTGTTCAAGCGCTTGGTGACCGGAGAACCGGGCACGAAGTCTCCCGTGATTTCCTTGAGCACGCCCGTGACCATTCCTCCCGTGAGCTTGATCGGCATGGTTTTCAACACGCGATCATTATTAACCGCGATTCCCTGCTCATTCAGGAATGCGCTCAGCTTTGGCGTGGGCGAACCCGGTTCGAGAAAGACGAACAGGCGTCCCTTGTTGCTCCAGAACGTGCGTAAGGTTTGCAGGTCGCCCTCGGAGAAATCGTATTTCGGCCCGACGATCAGCAGGGCTTTCGCATTCGGCGGAACCACCTCGACATCGGTGAGCTTCAGGGATTCGAGCTTGATGTTCTGGCGCTCGATGAAGGTCTTGATCCCGGAGAGCGTGTCCGAGTTGATGGGCGGTTCGCCATGTCCCGCGAGCACATAGATTTGGTTTGGCGCCTGCTCGGTGACCTCGATCAACGCGCTCGTGAGCGCCTGCTCTCCCTTGAAGGTTTTCAGTCGCGGCTTTTCCATTGGACTGAACGATGGTTCGTAATCGGCCATATCCGCCGCGCTGACGAACTTGTTGTGCCCGCCGTTATCGACGATCACCACGTTTTCACTGGAGCCCAGTTTGTATTTGGAAACGATCTCACGGGCGCGGGTCTGGCTCATGTAGGAGTCGATAATCTCCACGGCGACCCTCTTCTTCGCGGCATAATCGTATTCCTTGAGCAGAGATTCCACATCCCTGAAAATGTCGGAGTCGCCCGAGAAGAAGACCGTAATCCTCACCGGATTTTCAGCCGGATTCTTCAAGCTGTTGAGGACGCGCCGGGTCTGTTCGCTCAGCGTGTATTTGTGGTCCCTGGAAAAATCCCAGCGGCGGTAATGGTTGAAAGCCAGGTAGTTCATCATCACGACGATGAACGCCACCGTGGCGATCTGGGTAAGGACGTTGGCGCCGATCCGGGCGCGATCAATCGAGGAATTCTTGGCCATGGCGTGTGTCAGGATTTTTGGGCTAGGATTTCCACCGGCGGTATTGAAAGACTTGATGAGTGAGAACCAGCATCATGAAAGTTGCCGACGCATAAAAGACCAGCCGTCGCGAATCGATGATCCCTTTGGAAAACTCGCCCATGTGTTCCAGGGTCGAGAAGTAGCTGACGATTTCCCGCAAAAAGGGCGAGACGTTCGGGGTAAAGAATGCCAGCAGCCCGGCGAAGAAAAAGAGCGTGATGGCGCAGAAGGAAATCACTGCGGCAATGATCTGGTTTTGCGTGAGCACGGAGGCGAAGCATCCGATGGAAGTGAAGAACATCCCCACGAGCAGCAACAGCAGGTAACTGCCCCAATACGCTCCCGCCGCGTTGGCCGCCTGGCTTTTGGTTACATGTTCAAACAGCACGAAATAAAAGAGGCTGGGGAGCCACACGATCATGTAGAAAACCACGCATCCCCCGAACTTCGAGAGAACCACCTGCCAGTCCCGCACAGGAGCGGTCATCAGGGTTTCGATCGTGCCGAGCTTAAACTCTTCGGCAAACACTCGCATCGTGATCGGCGGGAAAATCAGGATGAACCCGATCCAGAACGGCACGGAGTTAAAGAACGCTTCCACCACCGTCACTTCAGACGGCCCTCGTGAGAGCAGGGAAATGTCGATGTAGAAGTTGAAGCCCGTCAGCAGCAGCAGGAAGCAGAGGACCACGTAGGCAGTGGGTGAATAGAAGTAGGACTTCACTTCACGGGAGAGAAGGGTGAGAAATTTGCTCATCGGAAAAAGGCGAATGAATAAGAGTGAGCGGAAAATTCTGGAGAGCGGCTCAAACGTCGTCCTCTAGGGTGAGTTCAACAAACACGTCCTCCAAAGTGGCCCGGCGTTGGGAAAGCTCGCGCACGATCCAGCGGCGGTCGGTGGCGAGTCGCCAGATCTCCTCGCGGGGATCGGCGCCGGCATCTGTCCGCAGCATAAGCACACTCCAGTCGCCGTCCGATTCCGCGGTTACCTCTTTGACTCCCGCCAGTTGCGCTAACTCCGCCACTCCGTTGTCGGTGCCGACTTTGGCCTCCACGCGGAATCCGCCCGCGGCCCGCATGGCATGCACCAGGTTTTCAGGAGTATCCGCCGCTTCGATCTTCCCCCGGTTGATGATCACCACCCGGCTGCACGTCATTTCGACTTCCGGCAGGATATGGGTCGAGAGCAGGATCGTGTGATGCTTGCCCAGATTTCGGATCAACTCGCGCACCTGGCGGATTTGGTTGGGATCGAGGCCGATCGTCGGCTCATCGAGAATGAGCAAGTCCGGGGAGTGGAGCAGTGCATCGGCGAGCCCGACCCGTTGGCGGTATCCCTTGGAAAGCGTGCCGATCACCCGGTTCTCGACATCGCGCAACGAGCAAAGCTCTTTCACGTCGCCCACCCGTTCGCGCTTGCGCTGCCCGGAGATCTCTTTCAGTTCGGCCCGATAATTCAGGTATTCGGTGACCCGCATGTCCGTGTAGAGCGGGACATTTTCCGGCATATAGCCGAGATGCTGGCGTGCCTGGAGCGATTGGCTGAACACGTCATAGCCGGCGATCGACGCGCGGCCAGAGGTCGCCGGCATGTAGCTGGAGAGAATCCGCATCGTCGTCGATTTCCCCGCGCCGTTCGGCCCGAGAAATCCGACGATCTCGCCTTTCTCCACCTCGAAACTCAGTTTATCGATCGCGACGACACCCGCGTAACGTTTGGTCAGGTTCTCAACTTTAATCATGGGGTAAGCTTGCCCTCCTCTTTTCCCGGAAGCGCTGGACCATCATTTAAGCGGGAATTTCGCGACTTGCAGCGAATTTTTTTGCTCGGACGGAGTTTTCGGAATGGGACCTATGGGACGGATGGGACCTATGGGACTCATATTATAAGTCCCATCCGTCCCATAAGTCTCATCCGTCCCATTCCCCATGGACGGCGGCTAACCTGCGCCCCCCGGCCGTCGGCCCTACTCCGAAGCGATCATCCCGCTCTTTCGGGCGTAGTTGAAAAGACCGCCGGCATCGATCACCGGGCGCACATCGCCCAGCGGCTTGAGCTGATAGGTCGTGCCGTTGACGGTGAGCGTGTCGTTGTCGAAGTCGAGCGTCGCTTCATCGCCGGTCTTGACGATGTCGCAGAGGCGCAGCGGCGAATCGAACGGGTAGAGTTCCCCGGTCGCCACGCAGTTGCGGAAGAAAATGCGCGCGAACGATTCCGCGACGATCGCTTCCACGCCCGCCGCTCCGAGGGCGATGGGGGCGTGTTCACGGGAGGAGCCGCAGCCGAAATTCCGGCCTGCGATCACGATCTGGTAAGGAGTTTTCAGCGTGCCCTCGGTCACGAACTTTGTCGGATACTGGTCGTCAGGCAGGCCGATGAGCGCATAGCTGCCGAGCTTCTCGTATTCCTCGGCGATGGTCGGCACGAGGGTGAGATACTGCGCGGGAATGATCTGATCGGTATCGATGTTGTCGCGAACGACAAAAACTTTGCTGGTGATCGTCTTGGCCATAGGTGTGCGTGGTTGAGCTTGTAAAATTTAACGAATCGGTAGAGGCGGGCTGGCAAACATCTCGTCGAGCGAATCGACCTTCAGTTTTTCGGGTCTGCCGCTTGAGGTGAAGTGCGGGATCGGTTCTGGCGGCAGCGGGGCGATTTGATCGCTCGCCACATACCCTTCGCGGCCATTTGCCTCCCGCACCCAACTGTAGCCGCGTTCCTTGCGAAGGAGCGTCACGGGTGCGGTCTTCTTCAGCAGGAAATCCGGACCCATCGACTGGGCGGGACCGAAGCTGTAGAATGGGGTTTGCGAGGCGGTCACAATGTAATTTTCGATAATGGGTTCTGGCTTCGCCCCCGTGCCTGGGGCCGCGCATCCGGCAAGCCACAGGCACGAACAGCAAAGCAGAAGTCCACGGTGCACCGGGTTTTAGCCGATAAAATCGCGTGGGTCGGTGATCCGGCCCGTCAGAGCCGAGGCCGCCACGGTGTAAGGGCTTGCGAGGAAGACTTGCGACTCCTTG
The DNA here is from genome assembly GCA_037130675.1 of Verrucomicrobiota bacterium. GTDB lineage: Bacteria > Verrucomicrobiota > Verrucomicrobiia > Chthoniobacterales > Chthoniobacteraceae > JBAXSN01. Next base: position 6,117 of record JBAXSN010000098.1, on the reverse strand, counting down.
TGGCCCATTCGTCCCGGGAAATTGCGGTTGGTGGCGCTGATGCACTTGAGCGGGGTGTTCATGCGGCCGAACGTATCGACCGGACCGCCCAGGCAGGCGGAGCAGCCGGGGTTTTCCGTCATGCGCACGCCGGCTTTCTCTAGGATCTCCCAGACGCTGTGGCCATCCCACATCGTGCCTTTGAGTTCTTCGATCACGCGAGTCGTTGCAGGAACGCCGAAAGTGTCGATCTTGACGCACTTCCCGCGGACCACTTCCGCGAAGGCCAGGAAATCGCTGGTCTTGCCGCCGGTGCAGGAGCCGATGTAAGCGCGATCAAGCGCCACCTCGCTGAGTTCCCTGGCCGCTTTGCGCTGGCCGGGATCGGGATGACACGCCACCGTGGGCTCCAGCGTCGAGAGGTCGAACGTCTTATCGTAGACAAAGGTCTGATCCTCATCGACCGTGACCGGTTCGAAGGTGTTCTTCGTGCCGTTTTCGCGGGTGCGTTCGGCGACGTAGTCGAGCGTCTTTTGGTCGCACGGGAAGATGGCGTTCTTGCCGCCGGCTTCAATCGCCATGTTGGCGATGGTCATCCGGTCGTCCATCGACAGCGAGTGGACTCCCGGTCCTTCAAACTGCATGGCCCGGTAGGTGGCGCCGTCGAAGCCGATCTCGCCGATCAGGTGCAGGATCACGTCTTTGGCCATCACTCCGGCAGGGAGTGAACCGGTCAAATAAAAGCGCATCGTCTCGGGCACCTTGATCAGCAGCTTGCCGGTGCCGAGGATGAATCCCGCGTCGGTGTTGCCGATGCCGGTGGCGAACTGATTGAACGCCCCCGCCTGGCAGGTGTGCGAATCGGTGCCAAAAAGGATCTCGCCCGGGCGCGTGTGCCCCTTGAGCGCGAGCGACGTATGGCAGACGCCCGAGTAATGCGAGCCGAACTGGCGCTTGAGCGGGCCTTTTTCCGCATCGAATTTCCAGTGCCCCTGTGGGTCGTCGATCACGTCATAGAAATATTTGACGCCCTGTTCCTGGACGAATTCGCGCAGGATGTCCACGTTGCGGTTCGACATCGAGTCCGCCGTGAAAATGTAGTGATCGGGAATGATGACCAGCTTTTTGGGATCCCAAATCTTGGCGGCTTTTCCAAACTCGCGTTTGAACACTCCAATGGTGCCCGGGCCGCAAACGTCGTGGGTCATGAGGACGTCGACGTTGACCCACACGTTGTCGCCGGGTTGAACCCGCGATTTACCACTGGCGCGGGCAAGGATCTTTTCGGTCAAAGTCATAGAAATCAACTATGCCACTGGTTCCGGGGAGAAATCCAGAAAAGTTGTCCGGGGAAGGGCGGTTTTTGCAAAGGGAGGGGAATGGGAGGAATGGGAAGCATGGGAGTAATGGGATGTGCGGCTCCCATACCTCCCATACCCATACCTCCCATACCCATACCTCCCATACCTCCCATACCTCCCATACCTCCCATACCTCCCATGCTTCCCATGCTTCCCATGCTTCCCATGCTTCCCATGCTTCCCATGCTTCCCATTCCCCTCCCCAAACAGAAGCGGCGGGAGAGTTTCCTCCCCCGCCGCTTCGACAAATTTCAGACTGTTGTCGGCTTAGACCGCTTTGTCTCCGGTCTCTTCAGTGCGGATCCGGACCGCTTCTTCCACATTGGAGACGAAGATCTTGCCGTCCCCGATTTTGCCGGTTTTGGCAGCCTTGACGATGGCTTGGGTGGCGCTTTCCACCAGGGAATCGGGCAACACCACCTCGATTTTCACCTTCGGGAGGAAATCGACCGTGTATTCGCTGCCGCGGTAGATTTCGGTGTGGCCCTTCTGACGGCCAAACCCTTTTACTTCGATGACCGTCATCCCCTCGATGCCCAGCTCAGAGAGAGCCTCTTTGACTTCTTCAAGCTTGAACGGCTTAACGATGGCTTCAATTTTCTTCATAAATGTAATCTTCTAATGGCTGGTTGCTGAGATGGTTACAGGATATAGCCTTCTTCGCCGTGTTCCGCCAAGTCCAGACCGGTGTTTTCGTCTTCCGGTGTGGGCCGCAGAGCGGTTACGAGTTTAATGGCGTATGCGATGACTGCCGTGCCTACAATGGCCAGTGTAATTGTCAAGCCCATTGCCTTGAGTTGCTCAATCCAGAGCGTCTTTCCGACGATGTCTTTGAGGTTGGTCAAGAGGTTCGCGTTCACATCGGCCGTGGCCAGCACGCCGGTCATGAACGCCCCCAGGGTTCCGCCCACAGCGTGAACGCCGAAGGTGTCGAGCGCGTCGTCATATCCGAGCCATCCCTTGAGTTTGACCACTGCAAAGAACGGAACCAGGCCGGCGAGCACGCCGATGATGATCGCCCCGCTGGCGTTCACAAAGCCGGTGGCCGGAGTGATGACAACCAGGCCTGCAACCGCACCCGAGCAGAAGCCCAGCACGCTGGCTTTGCCCCGCACCACGTATTCCGCAAAGGCCCAGGTGGCGCAGGCCACGGCGGTTGCGAGGGTGGTGGTCATGAAAGCGTTGGCGGCAACCCCGTCGGCAGCGACCGCGCTGCCGGCGTTGAATCCATACCAGCCGACCCAGAGCATTCCCGTGCCGACCATACAGAGCACCAGGTTGTGCGGAGCGAACGGCTCTTTGCCGAAGCCCTTGCGCTTGCCCAGGATCATACAGAGCACCAGGGCGCTCCAGCCCGAGGACATGTGAACCACGGTGCCACCCGCGAAGTCGATCGCCTTGATCTTGGCAGCGGGGTTCCAGACGCCGTTCATCAGGCCGTCAATGCCCCAGACCATGTGGGCAAGCGGGAAATAAACGATGAACATCCACGCTGCCACGAACGACATGATCGCCACAAAGCGCATCCGCTCGGCGATCGCGCCAATGATCAGCGCCGGGGTGATGATCGCAAACATCATCTGATACATGGAGAAGACGTTGTGCGAGACCCAGTAGGAGTAATCCGTGTTGGGCGCGGAAGTGACCCCCTTGAGGAACGCAAAATCAAGCCCGCCCAGATAAGGGCTGCCGTGTGCGAACACGAACGAGTAGCCGACCGCCCACCAGAGGATGGTCACCAACCCGGTGATGCCCAAGCACTGCGCGAGCACCGAGAGGACGTTCTTGCGCCGTACCAACCCGCCGTAGAATAGGGCCAGGCCGGGCAGGGTCATGAACAACACCAGCGCCGCGGAGGTCATCATCCAGGCGTTATGGCCGGGGCCGGACGTGCCGACCGAGGGCGTCGTCAGGCCAGCGGGAACCGCCGGCTTGCCGTCCTTGTCTTTTGCCGTTTGGAGCGACACCGTCGGGTCGCTGTTGGTGAGGTAGGCCTCAAGCCCTGCCACGCGCTGTTCGAGCGTGGGGGTAGGTGCCGTTGTGGAATCCGCGGCTGAGGCTGTGCCCATGGAGGCAGCCACCAGCGCGACGAATGCGCCGGCACAAGCCAGACGCGATAGGAAGGTTTTTATTCTTTGCATGTTTCGGATTGATTGTTGGTTTGACCGCGTTACGCATGGTTCATGCGCAGCCAGCGCTCCCCTTAGCATCCCTCGTGCCAACTTCCGCGTTTATCCCGAATACCGGGAAATCACTCTGGAAGAAAACTGCTTTTCGCCTCGCCTGTCTCGTCTTTTGTGTGGAAACGGCGTTCGGGAAGTGCATAAAACACAACAGGAAGGCGGGTGATGGCGATTTTTGATCACTGGGGAATGGGATTTATGGGGCAGATGTCACCGCGCTCAAAGAAGTTTTCGAGTCGCTCGGGCGCAACTATGGCAAGGCGGAGCGGGTCTGGGGGGTTCGACCGGGGAATCGCCAGCTACCCGGCTTCGCGTGAGACCTCTTCCGACTTTCTCCGCTTTAAGGCCTACGCCTTCCGGCAGATCGCCACCGTGGAAAGTCCGGAAGTCGGGAGCACCTTTTCAGCGCACTTAAAGACCGGGGTCAGGAAATTATAGAGGCGCAATTGCCACGGCTTCAGCCTCTCTTGCTTGCCGAACGTGTTGCAGACCAGCCACGCGATGAAACCCATCTTGTTGAAGTAAAACTGACGTTCGACGGCGAAACCCGCGTCTCGCATCTTTCCTTCAAGCTCGCCTTTGGCATAGCGCCGGAAATGGCCAAGCTCCTTGTCGAAGTTGGAGTAAAGCTTAGGGTTGAAAGGCACCAGGATCACAATCCGGCACCCGGAGGGAACGGTTTCGAAGAGGCTTTTCAGCACAGCACGATCGTCCTCGATGTGTTCCAGAACGTTCGAAAAGACCACGGTGTCGGGAGCGAATTTGCGCAGCACTTCGTAATCTTCACGCAAAGTCATGTCCAGCTTGGCCGTTGAGAGCCCGCTGAGTCCCGGCCAGCGGCTTTTGATCACTTGGAGGTAATCGGTCCGGTAATCGGTGAGCAGGACCTCTCGATCCTTCACGAGGTGCTGGCTCAGGTTGCCACGGCCCACTCCCAACTCGGCGACGCGCCCACCCAGAAACGGCTCGAGGACTTCATAATTCCAGCGGTTGAACCGCGGTGCGAGTTGAATGGCGTCGAGGGTCACCTTTCCGCTGTCCGCGTAGTTGGAGCTAAACCGGTATTTGAGGATGTGGCAAAATGCGGCGACCCCATCCCGCCAGGTGATTTTCTTCCCCTCGGAATACGGGCGCCCGTTGTAGCTGATGGGAACCTCGTATAGCCGAAAGCGGTTGCGGGCGACCTTTGCGGCGATTTCCGGCTCGATCCCGAATCGGTTGGACTCAAGCGGAATGCTCTTGAGAGTGGCCGCCGTAAAGGCCTTGTAGCAGGTTTCCATGTCGGTGAGATTCGTGTCGTTCACCATGTTGGAAGCGAGCGTCAGGATGCGATTGCCCAGGGTGTGCCAGAAATAAAGCACCCGGCGTTCGTGCCCGGCAAAGCGCGAACCGAAGACCACATCGGCCCGGCCGCTGAGGATCGGGCGGAGCAGGTGAACGAAATCGGCCGGATCATACTCCAGGTCTGCGTCTTGAAACACCGCGAGATCGCCTGACATCTCGGCAATTGCCCGCCGCAGCGCCGCTCCTTTGCCCATGTTCCGGGGTTGAGCGAAGATTCGGACTTCCGGGAACTCGGCGGCAAGCGCTTCCATCACGCACCACGTTTGGTCTTTGGAGCCGTCGTTGACGATGATCAGTTCGCGCCCGATTCCCTCAGGCAGCGGAGTGGCAAGCACGGCCTGGACGCAGGCCCGGAGGGTGTGCTGCTCGTTGTAGGCCGCCATTAAGACGGAGAGTTTGGTGAAAAGGTGGTTGGTGGAGTTCACGGGAAATTCCGCAGTTTATCTGATTTTGCAAATACCGCGAGATTTTATCCTAAAAGCGTGAATGGAAATGGGCTGTGAAAGTTGTAAGAACCTGATCTTATGGGGGATGCATCCGACGGAAAGAGTGCTCCTCTTGCCGATTGATCACGCCGAAAACTCTCCCCAAAGGTGGCGAACGGGCTCCATTCGCGTTTTCAGAGCAAAAAATCTGGACAATAAAAAACGGATGTTTAACATACTCGCGATTGAAGGAGAGGATAAAAATTCTTGAGATTTCGTTTAATTAAACGTGGTACTGTAATAGTTTTTACTTGAGCCTTCACTCCGTTGAATATTCCTTCACAGAACCAGAGTTCCTTGGCAAGCAACCTCGGATATCGAATCTCCTGTGCCGCCACGGTGCGCGGCCTCCAGGTCATTCCGCAACTGAAAATCGGCTGGCAGCATCAGTATGAAAGTGTCGCTCTTCCGATTGATGCTCAATTTGCCAACGGGGCTGGCGGGGTCTTCCGGACAACCGGCCCGAATGTTGGCCGGGACAGCTTCCTCGCATCGCTGGGAGTAACGGTACGGTTTTCCCCAAAGATTGAGACATTCCTGAGTTTCGACGGAAATTTCGGTTCGGCCATGCAGGCGGAAAGTGTCAGCGGTGGATTTAAGATCAATTTCTAATTGCTGAACGAAATCCGGTTTGATCGGAATTGGTCGGAGCTTAAGAGATTCCACTCCTCTAAACGAACGTGGAACAGCCTTCGAGCCCAATACTGTTCTCGCCGCCGGGGTGGCGCGTCGAGCGCAAACAAGAGGCAAGAGGCTCAGGTCCAC
>JBAXSN010000097.1:0-12927 GCA_037130675.1 Verrucomicrobiota bacterium | reverse complement strand
ACCGTTCAGGTAGCGGCTCGGCTCATCTTCGGATCTTTCGTTTTCGAGGCTCATTTGATGTGGTTTACTTTCGTTACGGCCCGCCGGTTCATTCACCGCCTGCTACCCCTCGCTCCTCGCGGAGCGACAGTTGACGATGTGTTCGGTCGTGAACCACCCAATTCGACCGGCAGGACTTTCACCTGCGTTTCCGCCAGATTCGCTGGCTGCTGCGCCCGAACTCCGAAGTTGCGGTTTGCTGTGGCTGCGGCGCTCTGTCGCCGCCGGGGTGGCGCGTCGAGCGCAAACAAGAGGCAAGAGGCTCAGGTCCACATCGCCGCCCCGACTGAGCGGGGCGGCTATTACAAAAACGCCAGACCCCTGCACCAAATTGTGTGTTGTTTTCAGAGAAGGCTTCGGAGTTCGGGTTGAACGGACATGGTCCTGGACATCGGCGCGGTTTTACGGAGGCTGCGAACGCTCGTGGGCCGCACCGTTTCGGATCGAAGCGGCAGGGATGCCGCTTCTACTCAGCGTTATTGCCCGTCGAGATCGCCGGGGCGGACTGCACGGAGGGGACACCCTGCCATGGGAAGGTGTTGTCGGCACGCCAGAGACTGGCGCTATGAAGCACAGAGCGGGGCGGACTGCACGGAGGGACACCCGAAGAGCCCCCGCTTTTTAATCATCGCGGCCACCGGCGCCGGGACCTTCTGCTCCCAGGAAAGATCGTGATCCTGGATTTTGCGCAGTTCATCCCTGGAAAAGCAGTCGGTGATCGACTCGTCATAACCGACAACACACTCAATGAAATGGTTCTCCAGCAAATGCCGATAGAGGTTCTGAAGCCGCGGGGCGACCTGCAGATTCTTGGCGGTGATCATGACGTTGGAGGCGAAGGGATGATGGGAAGGCGGCAGCGGACACGCATCGACGGTCCCATGAAGATAACGGGCATAGACGTCCTGCCGCATCGGGTAAACGTAAAGCTTGACTGAATGCCGGAACAGCCGTCCGAACGATTCCAAAATCCCGCCTTCAAGATTGTCATAATAGCGCTCGTTGAAAAGTTCCAGCAGGTTGTTCACTCCCATCGCGATGCCGATCATCTCTTTCGTGTACCGGCGAAAATACGAGGCGAGCCGGTAGTATTCGCTGTAGTTGGAAACGAGCACGTTGTTTCCCAGCCCGGCGAGCGTGTCCACCCGCGCGAGGAAATCCTCCGGGTCGAGCTGACCCGAGGCCAGCAGGTTTTTCATGGTGATCTCCATAAGCACCACCAGTTCTTTCCCCCGGGCTTCCGGCTCCTGAACGAATTGGGCGCAAGCACACTTGAGCATGTCCACATTCACCAGCGTAACCGGGCGGAACGAGCCGCGCTCGACCAGCAGGGTTTTTTTGTAAAGCGCCTCCGAGGGCTGGATCACCGTGCCGTCGGGCCCAAACATCACCGCGTTGGTCAGCCCCAGTTCCACGAGCGTCAGGCTTAGCAGGCGGTTGTTGACCGCGTTGAAATCCGGCCCGCTAAACTGCACCATATCGACTTCGATCCGGTCGATGCTCAACTGATCGAGCAACGAACGGATGATCTGCCGCGGGTCGTCCTTGTAGTAGAATGCCCCGTAGATGAGGTTCACCCCGATCGTTCCCAGCGCCTGCTGCTGGAGCACGTTCTCCTTGTCCAGCATCCGGACGTGAATGCTGATCTCGCTCGGCTTGGCGCCCGGCGAGGATTGAAACCGCACTCCCATCCAGCCGTGGCACTCGGAATTCCCGCTGAAGCTCTTTGCCGCGACGGTGTTGGCGTAAACGAAAAACGCGGTGCGCTCTCCACGCGCCTCCGCGAGCCGTTCTTCGAGCAGCCCATATTCGTGGTCGAGCATCCGTTCCAGCCGATCCCGGGAGACATACCGCGACGACTTCCCATAAATGTCGTCGGAGAACTTCATGTCGTAAGCCGAGATGCTCTTGGCCACCGTTCCGGATGCCCCTCCGGCTTGAAAGAAATTGCGCACCACTTCCTGGCCAGCGCCGATCTCGGCAAAGGTGCCGAATTTCTCCACATCCAGGTTGATGGTTAGCGCCTTGCGGTTGGTGGTCAGCAGTTCCGCGTTTTCGCAGGCCGGATCGTGAGGGTTCGTGGTTTCGGGCATGGCAATAATATGGGCTTATCCGTCGCTCAGGGCTGTCGTGGTTTTTCTTATGAATATAGCAAGTTTGGCGAATTGTCAGCGGTCATTATTTCCCTTGTTTTCCCTAAGCTTATCTTCGCGATCAAAGAGCACTCGAATAAGCTAGTGCCTTGTAACGAGAGAAATGGCGCATAGAGCGCAGGATTTTTGGTTCAGGGCAAGGCGGAGTCTCCATGGGCTTCGCCCACCACGCGGAATAAAAATCGGGCGTGCTCCCACGGAAAGCGGCTGGAAGCCGCTTCTACTGTAGAAGCGGCATCCCTGCCGCTTCGATTCTATTTTCGGAGTCGTCCCGCCCCCGACGGCGTGCCTTGCCGGATCATTCGTCGGGGAAACTATACACCTGAGCACCGGGCGAATTTTCGGCTCCGTAGATGAGATAGGGGCGGCTCATGTTACACGGCACTAGAAGCGGCTTCCTGCCGCTTTCCCTTGGAACGAAGCGGCAGGGATGCCGCTTCTACTACCCGGCGAGACTCTCGCGGGTCTCAAGCCAGGATTATCAGGTCGGTTGGCATTTCAGGAATCAATCCTTTAAATCTTGTTAATCAAATCTCCGCGTCTCCGCGTCTTCTACTTCTTGTGGTAATCTTGAATCGGCTTGACGCTGATGCCCCTGGATTTAACCGAGGCGATGCCGCGGACGCTGGCTTTAGCTCCGCTGAGGGTGGTCATGATGGCGATCCGGTTGGCCACGGCGGCGCTCCGGATCTTCACCTCGTCCTCGCGGGGCACTTTGCCGCTCGGGGTGTTGATGATGAACTGGATCTCGCCGTTCTTGATCATGTCGAGGACGTTCGGACGCCCTTCGTTGACCTTGAACAGCTTCGTCACGGGGACGCCCGCTGCCTTCATTGCGCCGGCGGTGCCACCGGTGGCGAACACCTTGAACCCGAGAGCCGCATACTCGGCGGCCAGCGTGGTGGCCTCCTTCTTATCGGCATCCCGGACGCTGATGAAGAGATTGCCGCCGCTTGGGAGCGCCGGTTGGGCTGCCATCTGGGCCTTGGCGTAAGCCATGCCGAGATCTTCGTCGATGCCCATGACCTCGCCGGTCGATTTCATTTCTGGCCCGAGGGCGATATCGACGTTCGGGAATTTGATGAACGGGAACACCGCTTCCTTCACCGAAAAATGCGGCGGAATGATTTCCTTGGTAAAGCCTAGTTCCTTGAGGGTCGCACCGGCCATGACCCGCGCGGCCAGCTTGGCCAGCGGCACGCCGATCGCCTTGGAAACGAACGGCACCGTGCGGGAGGCTCGCGGATTGACCTCCAGGATGTAAACCACCTCGTTCTTTACCGCAAACTGGACGTTCATGAGGCCCTTGACGCCGAGTTCCTTCGCCATGGCTTTGGTGGCGTCGGTGATGTTGTCCTTGACGAACTGCGAGAGCGAGAACGCCGGGATGACGCACGCGCTGTCGCCGCTATGGATGCCAGCGTATTCGATGTGCTCCATGATGGCGCCGATGACGGCCGTTTCGCCGTCGCAAATGCAATCGACATCGACTTCCACCGCGTCTTCCAGGAAGCGATCCACCAGCACGGGGCGCTCGGGGCTGGCCTCCACGGCGGTGCGGATGTAGCGGCGCAGATCGGCTTCGTTATAGACGATCTCCATGGCGCGACCGCCGAGCACGAACGAAGGCCGCACGACCACCGGGTAGCCGATGCGGGTGGCGGCAGCGACGGCTTCCTCCTCGTTGGTGGCGGTCCCATTCGGCGGACAGAGGAGCGCCAGCTTGTCGATCATGGCCGAGAACTTCTTGCGGTCCTCGGCGGTGTCGATGCTCTCCGGCTGGGTGCCGAGGATGTTGACGCCATTCTCTTTCAAGCCGTTGGCGAGGTTGAGCGGAGTCTGGCCGCCAAACTGAACGATGGCGCCCCAGCACTCTTCGCGCTCATAGATGTTGAGCACGTCTTCGAGCGTGAGCGGCTCGAAATAGAGTCGGTCGCTGGTGTCGTAGTCGGTGGAGACCGTTTCCGGGTTGGAATTGACCATGATGGTCTCAAAACCCGCCGCCCTCAGCGCAAACGAGGCATGCACGCAGCAATAGTCGAACTCGATGCCCTGGCCGATGCGGTTCGGGCCTCCGCCGAGAATCATGACCTTCTTGCGGCCATCGCTCGGGCGGGTCTCGTTTTCATCGCCGTAAGTCGAGTAATAGTAAGGGGTGTAAGCTTCGAATTCCGCGGCGCACGTATCGACGAGGCGGTAAGTGGGCAGAATCCCCACGGCCTTGCGTTGGGCGCGGATGTCGGCCTCGGTCGTGTTCGCGAAGTGCGCGAGCTGGCGGTCGGAGAACCCGAGTTTTTTCGCGCGCCAGAGCGGGATTTGCGCGGGGTTATTGTCGTAAATGACCTCCTCGTTGACGAGTTGCTTGATCTGCAACAAGAACCAGCGGTCGATCTTGGTGAGATCGAAAATCTGCTCGATATCGAATCCAGCCAGCAGCGCGTAGCGAATGTAGAAGATTCGCAGGAAATTCGGCGTGGCCAGCTTGCTGGTGATCAGATCGATATCCCAAGTGCCGTCCGCCTTGAGCGAAGGCAGCGACTTGCCGTCGCCTCCCAAGCCGAAGCGCCCGATCTCCAGGGAGCGGAGGCATTTCTGGAGCGATTCCTTGAACGTCCGCCCGATGGACATCGCCTCGCCCACGCTCTTCATCTGGGTTGTCAGGGTCGGATCGGCTTGCGGGAATTTTTCGAACGCAAAGCGCGGGATCTTGACCACGCAATAGTCGATCGTCGGCTCAAAGCTCGCCGGAGTCTCGCGGGTGATGTCGTTTTTGACTTCGTCGAGCGTGTACCCGACCGCCAGCTTGGCGGCGATCTTTGCAATCGGGAATCCCGTCGCCTTCGAGGCGAGAGCCGAGCTGCGGGAGACGCGCGGGTTCATCTCGATGACGATCATCCGCCCGTTCTCCGGGTTCACAGCGAACTGGATGTTCGAGCCGCCCGTTTCGACGCCGATCTCGCGGATCACGGCGAACGAGGCGTCGCGCATGAGCTGGTATTCCTTGTCGGAAAGAGTCTGCGCGGGCGCGACGGTGATGGAGTCGCCGGTATGGACCCCCATCGGATCGAAGTTTTCGATTGAGCAGATGATGACGCAATTGTCCTTGCGGTCGCGCATCACCTCCATCTCGTATTCCTTCCAGCCGAGGAGCGATTCCTCGACGAGCACCTCGCTGACGGGCGAAAGATCGAGCCCGCGGGCGATGATTTCCTCAAATTCCTCGCGGTTGTAAGCGATGCCGCCGCCGGCTCCGCCTAAGGTGTAAGCGGGGCGAATAATCAGCGGAAGAGTGCCGATGGTGGCCGCCACCTGACGGGCTTCTTCCATTGTGTGGGCGACCCCCGACTTGGGGACGTCCAAGCCGATCTTGATCATCGCCTCCTTGAACTTCAGCCGGTCCTCACCCTTCTCGATCGCCTCGGCGTTGGCGCCGATGAGCTTGACGTTGTGGCGTTCCAGCGCGCCGTTGCGCACCAGTTCCATCGCAGTGTTCAACGCCGTCTGGCCTCCGAGCGTGGGCAGCAGCGCGTCGGGCTTCTCTTTCTCGATGATCTTTTCGACCACCTCCGCCGTGATCGGCTCGATGTAGGTCCGCGAAGCGAACTCCGGATCGGTCATGATCGTGGCCGGGTTGGAATTCACCAGCACGACTTCGTATCCCTCTTCGGCAAGCGCTTTGCACGCTTGCACGCCGGAATAATCGAATTCGCAGCCCTGTCCAATAATGATGGGACCTGAGCCAATCAGGAGAATCTTTTTGAGGTCGGTGTTCTTAGGCATCGGAAAAACTTGCCGGGAATTAAGAAGGGGGAACGACGATTTATCAATCCCGATTCTTGATTTGGGCGCACAACGTAGCATAACGAGGGCTGAAAGGGGGGGCTCGAAAGGGAAATTCTTGTTTCCCTGTCAATCCGTGTTCATCTGTTGATTCCTCTCTCCATGCACGTACATCAACAACTTCGAACGCTACTCTGCCGGCTGGGCGACCACATTCGGGACACCCTGGTCGCTGTGCGCGCGCAAAATGACGCCTGCGATTTCGCGGCGGTTTCCCGCGAATCCACCGCGGACACGATTTATCACATCGATAAAATCAGTGAGGAAGCGCTCGCGGAATGGTTCGAGCGGCACTGGCCGGACGATCAGCCGGTCCAGATCGTGATGGAGGGACTTGAGGACGAAGAGGCGATGACGTTTCCCAGGGGAACCCCGATTGAAGGCACCCGCTGGAAGTGCATCATCGATCCGATCGATGGTACCCGGGGGATCATGTACGACAAGCGCCCCGCTTGGATGCTGGCCGGGATCGCCCCGCAGCACGGAGCGGCCACCCGGCTCTCGCATATCGTGGTGGCGGCGATGACCGAACTGCCCACCAGCAAGCAATGGCGGGCCGATCAGCTGAGTGCCATCGTGGACGGCGGCGTGACGGCGGAGGCGGTGAACGTCTTCACGGGTGAGCGGAGTCCGCTCCAGGTGCAACCGTCGGTGGCTGGGGATTGCAAGCACGGCTTCGCGGGCCTTTCACGGTTCTTCCCCGAAGGGCGCGTCGCAACGGCGCAAATCGAGGAGCGGCTCTGGGGGGCGCTCTACGGACTCGGCAGCAGCCCCGCGCCCCTGGTTTTCGATGACCAATATATCTCCACCGGGGGTCAGTTCTATGAAATCCTGATGGGCCACGACCGGATGCTGGGCGATCTGCGCCCCATCGTTCTTTCGGCCCTGGGATATGAAACCTCTCTGGTTTGCCATCCTTACGACGCCTGTAGCGCGCTGATTTTGCGGGAAGCCGGGGTGATCATCGAGCAACTCGACGGCTCGCCCCTCGATGCCCCGATGGACACGACGAGCCCGGTGGCCTGGGTCGTTTATGCCAACGCCAAGCTGGCCGCGCATATCCGCCCGGCCCTCCAGCAGGCAGTTGCGGCGGTTCTCGGCGAAAAATCCTCCAACCCGACTTCCCTATGAATCCGATGATTCCTCACCTGGTCGCGCTAATTGTTCGAACGCTCACGCTGACGCTACGGGTCCGCATTGAAGATCAAAGCGGAGCCTGGGCCGGCCTATTACCCTGCCCGATTGTATGGGCTTTTTGGCACAACCGCGTGCTGATTATGCCGATCATTTACCGGCGGGTGTTTGCCCATCGCAAGGTGGTTGCGCTGGCCAGTGCCAGCAAAGACGGCGCCATGGTGGCCGGCGTGCTGAAGCGGTTTGGGGTCGGCTGCGTTCGGGGATCAAGTTCCCGGCGCGGCGGCGCGGCCCTGCGCGAACTGACCACCGCCATTGAAACCGGCCATGATATCGTGATCATCCCGGATGGGCCACGCGGGCCGATGTACAAATTGAGTCCCGGCGTGATCAAACTCGCGGAGCTCACCGGATCGCCGGTCGTGCCGGTTCATATTGAATACACGAAATACTGGCAACTGCGGAGCTGGGACGGCTTTCGTATTCCGAAGCCATTCTCGCGGGTCAACGTGACATTCGGCGTGCCCTTTCATTACGGCTGCGGGGAATTTGAGGAGGAGCGGGCCCGCCTGGAACGGATCATGGTCGAAGGCGGCTCGGATTAGGGGGAATGGGACGGATGGGACGGATGGGACTGATATATCCGTCCTATAAGTCCCATCCGCCCCATTCTTCTTTTCCCCCCTCCCGCATTTCTGCTATGTTTCGGTGTGCCCTTGACTGAACCAGCGAGTCTGCGGCGATCGTTCGCATCCCGTTTTCTCCAGGATTCCACGACCATTTACCAGTATCTGCGGCCTTACCGGACTCGGTTCCTGGCCGCAGTGGTGGCCTCCGCCGTCTCCATGTCCTTCGGCCTGGCTTTTCCGTTTCTGGTCGGCCACCTGCTGGATGCCGCGATCCCTTCCGCCAAACCGCTCCCGCCGAGCGCGTGGAATCCGACGATCGGCGTGATCGCCCTCGTGCTGGTCGGCACGCTCGCGATTCAGGCGGTCCTCATGTTCTTCACCCAATACTGGTTCCAACAAGTCGGTGAATCGTGCGGCGTCGCGCTCCGGCGCGATCTCTTCAGCCGCCTGATTTCGCTCCCCATGAAATTTTTCGGCGAACACCGGGTGGGCGAACTGGCCAGCCGGCTTTCCAGCGATCTGGCTGTGATTGAGGACACCCTCGCAGCCACGGTGCCGCAAACGATCCGGCAGGGGGCGCTCTTATCCGGCGGCGTCCTCTTCATCGCGGTCACATCGATCAAGCTTTCGTTGGTGATGATTTCCTCGTTTCCGGCGCTCATTCTTCTGGCCGTGATTTTTGGCCGGAGCATTCGCCGCTTCTCCCGGACTGCTCAGGATCGCCTGGCGGAAAGCGCCACCATTGTCGAAGAAACCCTCCAGGGGATCGCCAACGTCAAAGCGTTCGGCAACGAGCGGTTCGAGGTCCACCGTTACGGGATCAATTTGTCGGCCTACCTTGCGACCGTTCTCCGGGCCGCCAAGTTTCGCGCGGCGCTCATCTCGTTCATCATTCTCGGGATTTTCGGGTCGATCATCCTGGTGCTTTGGTACGGCGCACGGCTGATGCAGGAGGGCCAACTGACGCACGGCGAACTGACCCGGTTCATTCTCTACACCACGTTTGTGGGGGGATCGGTGGCGTCGTTTGCGGAGGTCTTCAGCCAGCTCCAGCGGACGCTCGGCGCCACGGAACGCGTCCGGGAGTTGCTCGTCCAGGCTCCCGAACCGGGACTGGAACCCTCCGGCCAGACTCCGCCGCTTCGACTGAGCGGCGCCGTGCAATTTGAAAACGTCTGGTTCCGGTATCCCTCCCGACCCGACACCCCGGTTCTTCGCGGCGTCTCGCTGACGGCGCACGCGGGGGAGAAGATCGCCTTGGTTGGGCCAAGCGGCGCGGGCAAATCGACGCTCGTGTCGCTGCTGCTGCGCTTTTATGAACCGCAAGTGGGGCGGATTTTGTTCGAGGGGCGCAATGCATGCGAATTCGACCTCGCGACGATCCGGGGCAACATGGCCGTGGTGCCGCAGGAGGTGTTGCTTTTTGGAGGCACCATTCGGGAGAACATCGCCTACGGACGCCCCGGCGCCACCGAAGCGGAAATTCTGGAAGCGTCGCGCCGGGCGAATTGCCACCATTTCATCACCGAATTCCCGGAGGGATACGAAACGCTGGTCGGCGAGCGCGGCGTCCAAGTCTCCGGCGGCCAGCGCCAGCGCATCGCCATCGCGCGGGCGCTGCTTAAAGACCCCGCCATCCTCATTCTCGACGAAGCGACCAGTTCCCTGGACAGCGAAAGCGAACAGCTCATCCAGCAAGCCCTTATCACGCTGCTCGAAGGCCGCACCGCGTTCATCATCGCCCACCGACTCTCCACCGTGCGCAGGATGGATCGAATCTACGTCATCGAGAACGGAGCGATCGCCGAGAGCGGCACCCACGCCGAGTTGATCGAGCGGAATGGGATCTATCGCAGGCTCTCGGACCTGCAACTGGCGCCGGAAGGGTGAGCAAAACGCGGATACTCAACCTTTGCGCCCTCCCGGATTTAGGATTAATTGCGCATCATTGGGGAGTCGCGCACTCCGTAGCGGAACGGATCGGTGCTTAGAGTGACCATGATGCGTTCAGCCGCGTTGCGGAAATCGAACGGCATCGGATCGCCAAGTCCCGGTGAGTAGGCGGAGCCGGAAAGCGCGTCAACCCGGCTCCCGCCGGCGACGTCAAACTCATAGACAACCCCGGGCCGCCCGCTCGGCGCGGTCTTGCCATCCACGTCGGTGATCCGCACATGCAGCGCTACCCGCGAGCGGTCCTTCAGGTCGTTGGCCGAGTGGCCGCAGACTTTGTGCCTCACATGGCCGACGGCGTCCACCAGTTCGAAATACCCGTCCACCATCCAGCCGAGCCGGGGATATTCATCCTCCTTCAACACCCGTGCTGGAGCCAGCTTGGAGAGTTCTTCTTTAAGATCGTTGGCGAACTCGATCGAAGCGAGCGCTCTTCGGATCGGCGACCCGTCGCAGCGGCAACCTCGGAACTCCCCGTATTCGACCGGGAACGGCCGGATATAAATCGCTCGGGGATTGACCGCCGCGGTGGCGACTTCGGTATGCACCACCCGCGAAGTAGCACAGGAACAAAGGAGGAGGGCCGGGCAAAGGGCAAGGAGCAGGTTTTTCATAGTTCCAAGGCCTTCATCATGCGCCGGCCCCCGTTTGCAAGCGAGCCGCCAATGGTCGGGAGAAGTCGGGTTCAGAACGAACGGGAAACAGCCCGCCGCGCCACGGGGGATTCCACGACCCGGTAAGCTCGCCGATTTTTTTCATAGCATCGCCGCCCCGGACCTTTAGAATCGGAGAATGATACGCAAGCTCGCCGCCTTTGTGATCGGCTGACCGGCAATGGAGTTCGTCGTTATTGCCGCGCTCATTGGCGCCCTGATTTTTACTTCGGCGCTTATTTCTGCCGTGGAAACAGCGTTCTTTTCGCTGCGACCGGCCCAGATCCGGTACCTGAAACGAACCCGGCCGATCCTGGGCGGCCGACTTGAGGATTTGCTGGACAATCCGCGCCGGCTTCTCAGTGCGCTGTTGCTGGCCGACACCTGCGTGAATCTTCCGCTGATCCTTCTCTGCCTGTGGGTGATGCGCGATGTCTCCGAATTTGGGATTCCGCTCTGGGCCAGCGCACTGGTGATCTTTGCAGTGGTCGTGGTGCTTTGTGATTTGCTGCCGAAAATGACGGCGCTCCGGGTCCCCTTCCGCATCGCCATCTTCGGGACACGCGTGATGAATCGCCTCCTGCCGGTGCTCGACCCGGTGTGCCGGCTTCTGCAGGAGGTCAGCGAGCGAGTAGCCGACGCGGTGACGCCGGACTCGTTTACCGCACGCCATTCGCTCTCCGAGGACGAACTCGAGACGCTGATCGAACTGAGCGCGGAAGAGGGGGCGCTCCATGTCACCGAGAGCGAGATTATCCAGGAGATCATCAAGCTCGGGGACAAAACCGCGCGAGACTGCATGACCCCCCGCATCGACGTGTTCGCCATTCCCGACGACTGGACCAACGAGGAGGCCCTGCCGCAGTTGTGCCGAAAGCGGTTCCCCTGGGTGCCGGTCTATGCGGATACCCCCGACAACATCCTCGGGGTGCTCGACGTAAAGCGGCTTCTCCTCGATCCGGGGGTCCATTACACCGAACATCTCACCCCGCCGAGCTATGTCTCGGAGACGATGAAGGCGCTCGATTTGCTTCGCAGTTTCCTCACCCACCCGCAACGGCTCGCCATCGTGGTGGACGAATTCGGCGGCACCGAAGGGATTGTGGCGATGCCCGATGTCGTCGAGCAGGTCATTTCCGACGCGGTGCCGTCGGCGAGCCAGGACCTCTATATTGAGAACTTCGGGGCGGGTCGTCTGCTCGCGGCCGGCAGCGCGCGGCTCGACGACCTCGGCGAGCAGGTCGGCCTCGAACTGGAGGCGGAGGGGATCGACACGATCGGCGGGCTCATCTTCAACCGGCTCGGCTATTTGCCCAAACCGGGGGAGGTCGTGGATCTCGACGGGCTTAAGTTGACGGTCCGGCGGGCCTCGCGCAAACGCATCCAAGAGGTACTCATCGAAGTGAAAGAGACCGCTCGATTGGATGCCTCAAACGAACAGGAGGACCGGGTCGGCTCCGGATTATCCGAATGATGCTCTGGCTTGTGGTCATCGTTTGCCTGCTGGTCTCGTTCGTTTTTTCGGGAATAGAGGCCGGTATTCTCAGCGTCAACCGTGTCCGGCTGCGCCATCGGGCCAAGCTGCGGGATCGTGCCGCGCTCCGGCTCCAGCGTCTGCTGAGGAACCCCGAGCGCCTCCTGCTGACGGTAGTGATTGTCACGAGCATGGCGAATATCGTGGCCATCACCCTCACGACCTATGCGATGGTTCGCCGTTGGGGGCATGTCGGCTATCTCCTTTCCCTGCTGCTCTTTCTTCCACTTTACCTTTTCGGCCTGGAGCTTTTCCCAAAATCGCTCTTTCGACGGTTTCCTTACCGCGCCCTCGCGCTCCTTTCCCAGCCGCTGCGAATCGCCGACCTCCTGCTCGCCCCGGGCCTGCGCCTTACCGAACGCTTCACCCGGCGCCTGGCTTCATCCGAAGAGCCAGACGCCCGCAAACTGTTCGCCGCGCGTGAGGATTTCAAATATCTCACCATCGAAAGCGAGCGGGCGGGCACGCTCACCACCGTGGAGCGGCAGTTGATCCACAACGTGGTCGATTTCCGGAACATTACGGCCCGAGACCTGATGGAGCCGATTGCCGAAGTCCCGACTATTCGCAACGACCGGACCCTGGAGGAACTCATCGCGGCCAGCAACGGCGGGAGTGTGGAGCGCTTCCTGGTTATCGGCGAGAGCGGAGAGATTCTCGGGCTGGTGAACGTCTTCGAAGTTCTGCTCGATGCCGGTCCGCGGTCGCGGGTCAGTTCCTATGTGAGGAGCCTGACTTCCGTCCCCGTCAACGATCCCGCCCCCCGCTTGATGCGCAAACTGCGCGTCGCCCGCACACCCGTCGCGCTGGTCATCGATAATGGCCAGCCTGTGGGAATCGTGCTCAGCGGGGGGATTTACAAGCGGCTGTTTTCACCGGCAGGCCAGGCGTAGAAAACGGAATGGGACAGATGGGACAGATGGGACGGATGGGACGGATATATAAGTCCCATAAGTCCCATAAGTCCCATAAGTCCCATAAGTCCCATAAGTCCC
>JBAXSN010000096.1:0-13000 GCA_037130675.1 Verrucomicrobiota bacterium | reverse complement strand
CCGCTTTCCCTAGGAACGAAGCGGCAGGGATGCCGCTTCTACAACCCGGCGAGACTCTCGCCCCAAACCAAGTTTCAAGTCAGAAACCAGTCGGATTGAGGGACTGCCAGCGCCAGGTGTCAGCGCACATTTCATCGATGCTTCGGACGGCTTTCCAGCCGAGCTCGGCCATTGCTTTGGCCGGATTCGCATAGCAGGCGGCAATGTCGCCGGGGCGGCGTGCGGAAAATTTGAATGGGATCTCGCGCTGGCTGGCGCGCTCGAAAGCAGCGACCATTTCCAGCACACTGAAGCCGACGCCCGTGCCGAGGTTGTAGGTGACTACGCCGGGGTTGGTCTGAAGTTTCTCCAATGCGGCTACGTGACCTGCCGCTAAATCCTGCACATGGATATAATCCCGCACGCCGGTTCCATCAGGCGTCGGATAATCATTTCCATAGATGGAAAGTTGCTTGAGTTTGCCAACGGCAACCTGAGCGATATAAGGGACGAGATTGTTCGGGATGCCGTTGGGATCTTCGCCGATGAGACCGCTGGGGTGGGCGCCCACGGGGTTGAAATAGCGCAACAGGGCGATGTTGAACCGGGGATCCGAGGCGTGAAGATCGCGCAGGACCTGTTCCAGATAAAGCTTGGTGCGGCCGTAGGGGTTGGTCGCCGAGAGCGGGAAATCTTCAGAGATCGGCACGGAAGCTGGGTCGCCATAAACAGTTGCGGAAGAGCTGAATACAATGTTCCGACAACCGGCCGCAGCCATGACTTCGCAAAGAATGAACGTGCCTGTCAGGTTGTTGTGGTAATAGCGAAGCGGAATGCTGACGGATTCTCCAACGGCTTTGAGCCCTGCGAAATGAATGACGGCGTCGATCGGAGTGCGTGAAAACACGGCGGCAAGCGCCTCGCGATCCAGTAAATCCACGGGATGAAACTCCACCGGCCGACCGGAAATCTTGCGGACCCTTCGGATCGCTTCCTCCTTGCTGTTGCACAAATTATCGACCACGACGACCTCATGTCCGGCCTGGAGCAATTCGAGAACGGTATGGCTGCCAATATAACCGGCGCCGCCTGTGACTAGGATTTTCATTTTGAAATGATGGAGAGAGTTCGGGCTCTCGACAAGAAGAACAATCGTGGTTCGGCTCGATCGTTCCCAAGTGACACACCACTTTTAATTGCACCCTGGCGCGAGTCATCGCCAAACCGAGACTTCTCATTGTTCTAAGAATCGCACATGGTAAAAATTAGCTTAACAAAAACACGGTCATTCGCGTCCGCTCCCATCATGGCCTCGATTCCCGAAAGAATTTAAGAAGACCCATCGAAAATGATGAATTTGAACAATTCCAAAGCCCGCGTTTTCATTCCTGATGGCGTTCCCCAAGACGAAGCCTTGGAACGGGTCACACACCTCGGGATCGGAGCCCATCAGGACGACCTGGAGTTCATGGCTTTCCACGGCATCCTTGATTGCTACCATAGCCGCACCGAGTGGTTTGGGGGAGTCACTTGCACCAACGGTGCGGGGAGCGCCCGTACCGGACCCTATATCCATTTTACGGACGAGCAGATGCAGGCAGTCCGAATCCAGGAGCAGGAAACCGCGGCGATGGTCGGGCGCTTTGGAGCGATGATCCAACTCGATTACCCGAGCCGGGCCGTCAAAAGCAATCGTGACCCGTCGCTTAAAGAAGATTTAACGCGGATTCTGCAAGCAACACATCCCAAGGTCGTTTACACGCACAATCTTGCAGACAAGCACGACACCCATATCGGAGTCGTGATCGCTGCGCTCCAGGCCATGCGTGAGCTGCCCGCCGCGGAGCGGCCTGCTGTCGTCCATGGGTGCGAAGTTTGGCGCGGTCTGGACTGGATGCCGGACGAAGACAAGGTCGTCCAGGATGTCGGCGCGCACGAGAACCTTGCTGCCGCATTGAACGGCGTTTTCGATTCGCAGATCGCCGGTGGCAAGCGTTATGACCTCGCCACTCTCGGGCGTCGGCGGGCCAACGCCACCTTTTTCGACCCCCACGCGACAGACAAGGCGAAGATGATCTCCTTTGCGATGGACCTGACTCCATTGGTCGCCGATCCATCGCTCGATATCGTCGAATACGCAGCGGGTTATATCCGGAAGTTTGAGGAAGAGGTGCGTTGCAAGCTCAGCACGCGCCTCGGGTTGCGGTAATATCTATATGGAAGTCATCATTCAACCAACTCCCATCGCGGGAGCGAAGGTGGGAGCGCGCATCGTGGAGAATCTGCTTCGCAAAAAGCCAAGGGCCGTGCTGGGCCTCGCCACGGGCAGCACTCCCCTGGGGCTTTACCGCGAATTGATTCGAATGCATCACGAAGACGGGCTCGATTTCTCGCAAGTCACTACTTTCAACTTGGACGAATACGTTGGCCTCTCAGCGGAACACCCGGCGTCTTATCACCGGTACATGGATGAGAATTTCTTCGACCATGTGAACATCAGCCAGGAACGAATCCATATCCCGGACGGCACGACGCCGGATATCCCTGCATTTTGTGCGCAGTATGAAGCGGAAATTCACAACGCGGGCGGGATCGACTTGCAAATTTTAGGCATTGGCCACGATGGGCATATCGGCTTTAACGAACCGAGTTCTTCCCTTGCCTCCCACACTCGGATCAAGACCCTTGCCAAGGAGACGATCGAAGCCAATCAACGCTTCTTTTCGTCTGCCAAAGAAGTGCCGCACCATGTGATCACGATGGGGATTGGCACGATCATGGAGGCGCAAACCTGTTTGCTCCTGGCCTTTGGCGACACCAAGGCTCAAGCGGTGGCCGCCATGGCCGAGGGGCCGGTTACAGCGATGTGTCCCGCGTCGGCGCTGCAATTCCACCGGCAGACCGTGCTTATCGTCGATGAACCGGCTGGAGGCTTGCTAAAGCGTGCCGAATATTACCGGCATGTCTATGCGAACAAACCGAAGTTCCAAGAGGTCTCTTCGTTCATGCCACGCTGATCGCCCTAATCCGGGATGAGATTGCCCGGAGTTTGCAACGCTGCGTACTACGCTGCACTTTTTTGATTTACGTAAACTGCTGATTTGTAGCCACCTAAAGCGTGGCTACCCGACATGGATTCGAACCATGACTAAGGGCTCCAAAGACCCATGTGCTACCTTTACACCATCGGGTAAACGAACGCCGCACGAGTGCGGGTCAGATTGGATAATGGGTTTGCCTTAAGATTGCAAGCGGGAGAGTAGATTTTTTCCAGTCATCTCCGCGGGCGCTTCCAATCCCAGCATTCCCAGCAGCGTCGGCGCCACATCCGCGAGGATGCCGCTCTCGATCGAAAACTTGGCGGCGTCATTCGCCACGTAGAGGACGTGGACGAGATTCGTAGTGTGGGCCGTGTTCGGGGAACCGTCGGGATTGCGCATCTGCTCGCAATTGCCGTGGTCCGCGGTCACAAGCAGTTTGCCGTCGAGGCGGAGCGCTTCGGTGATCACCTGGCGCACCGCGCCGTCGATGGTCTCCACGGCTTTGATCCCGGCTTCCACCACGCCCGTATGGCCGACCATGTCCGGATTGGCGAAATTGAGGATTACCAGATCGAAGTTGGCCAGTTCGCTGACGACTTTGGCGGCGACTTCCGGCGCGCTCATCTCCGGCTGAAGGTCGTAGGTGGCGACCTTCGGGGAGGGGATGATTGCCCGCTCTTCACCCGGGAACGCCTGTTCGACGCCGCCGTTGAAGAAATAGGTCACATGCGGATACTTTTCGGTTTCCGCGATGCGAAGCTGCTTCAGGCCCGCCTTGCTGACGACTTCCCCCAGGATGTTGCTCATCGACTGTGGGCCGAACACTGCGGGGCAGCCATAGGTCTTGTCGTATTGCGTGAGCGTCACGTAATTGACCGTCGGCGTCACTTCCCGGTCGAAGCCGTTGAACTCAGGCCGCAAAAACGCCGTCGAAAGCTGCCGGGCGCGGTCGGCCCGGAAGTTGAAGAAGAAAATCACGTCGCCCGAGCGGACCCGTTGTTCGTTCTGGTTCGAGAAGATCAGGGCCGGCATGAACTCGTCGGTCTTCCCGGTGGAATAGAGATCGCTGACCGTCTCGCTCGGCGAGAGGGTTGAAAACGCTCCGCGCCCGAGCACAATGGCGTCCCAGGCCATCTTGGTGCGGTCCCAGCGGTGATCGCGGTCCATGGCGAAATAACGGCCGACGACGGTGGCGATTTTCGCACCGCTCTCCTTGAGGCTCTCCGAGACATGCTTGAGCGAAGCCGCTCCGCCGGTCGGCGAGCAGTCGCGCCCGTCGGTGATCGCGTGAACCATGATGTCGTTCACCCCTGCTTCGTGGGCTGCGTTGGCCAGGGCGATGAGATGCTCCTGGTGGCTGTGAACGCCGCCGTCGGAAACCAAGCCCAGGAAATGAAGCCGTGCGCCTTTCGCTTTGGCGAACATCTCTTTTAGCACCGGATTTTCCCGCAGTTTGCCTTCGGCAACCGCTTTATTGATGCGGGTCAGATCCTGATAAACCACGCGGCCTGCGCCCAGGTTCAGGTGGCCGACTTCCGAGTTGCCCATCTGGCCTTCCGGCAGCCCGACATCCAACCCGCTGGCGCTCAGCGTTGCGCCCGGATATTTCGCATAAAGTTCGTTATGAAATGGGGTGTGGGCAAGCAGGGTGGCGTTTCCGTCCGCCTGCGCGTTTGCGGCGCCATTCGGATTAATTCCCCAACCGTCACGGATAATGAGCACAACTGGTTTCGACATAATCCGTCAATCATTCACGGATGAGCCCCGTTTTGCAACCGGCGTTTTTGGCAGGAACTAAACCTCGATTGTTCGGAGGAGCCCAAGAGATTGGCGGGTGCGGGACGGGAAAGTTACAGGGGGGATCTCTCTCCATGAAAGGGAGTTGTCGTGTATAGGATCGTGTACAAAACGATGAAGCGTTTTGGGCTCTCAGCGCCACCGGCGCGGCCCATACCAGCCTGGGGCGGAGGCTTTGCGAAGCTCCAGGACCCGAATCCAACGCAATCAGGGCTGAAAGCCCGCCCCATCCCGCCGGAATGGGACGGGCCTTCAGCCCTAAATCCTCGCGGCGCAAAGACCTTGGGCGATGCCCAAGGCTGGTATGGGGCCGCGCCGTTGGCGCTCAGGAAATTTGCAGAAAACCCAATCGGTAACTTTTCGGTTCCGCACCCGGATTCGTTGGCGGATTGTTTTCCTGCTTTCCTGCGCGGAAAATTCGTTTCATGCTCTGGCTATGAGTTTACAGGAACAAATCGATCAGGATATCAAAGAGGCAATGAAAGCCCGGCAGGCCGAACGGTTGGGCGTGCTTCGCATGCTGAAATCCGCGGTTAAGAACGTGGCGATTGAAAAGGGAGGCGCCAGCGCGGTGCTTGACGATCCCGAGGTTTCGGCGGTGATCCGCAAACAGGTCAAACAGCGGATGGATTCCATCGAAGGCTTTGAAAAGGGCGGACGGCCCGAGTTGGCGGCCAAGGAGCGGGCTGAAATCGAAGTGCTTTCGACCTATTTGCCGAAGGCGCTTAGCGAGGAAGAGCTTTCCGCGCTGGTGAAAGAAGCCGTCGCGGAGGCGGGTGCTACATCCAAAGCACAGATGGGAGCCGTCATGAAGATTGCTACCGCAAAGGCAGCCGGGCGTGTGGACGGCAAGAGCCTCAGCCAGGAAGTTCAACGCCAGTTGCCGTAAGCGAAAGCGAGCGGGCGTAACGGACCCCGGGATCAATCATGATTGCAATTCTAGTGGCGGCGGGCAGCAGTCGGCGCATGGGCTTCGACAAGCTGATGGCCGATCTCAACGGGAAGCCGGTGGCGGCGCATTCGCTCATCGCCTTCCAGGAATGCGCCAGCGTGGAGCGCATCGTTCTCGTCACGCGGGAAGACCGGGTCGCGGAATTCCAAGAGTTGGGGAAGACCTACAAAATCTCCAAACTCAAGAGCGTCGTTGCCGGCGGGAGCGAACGCCACCTTTCGGTCTGGAACGGAATTCAGGCGGGCAAAGCCGAGCTTTCCGATTACGTGGCGGTCCATGACGCCGCCCGGCCGCTCATTACTCCGGCGGCTATCGAGGCGTGCCTCGCGCTCGCCCGGCGTCACGGCGCTGCGGCGTGTGCCCAACCCGTGACCGACACTTTGAAACGCGCCACAGTGGATGGTTTTGTCACCGGGAGCGTTGAGCGCGACCATCTCTGGGCGATGCAGACGCCCCAGGTGTTCCTTGCCAGCGTGCTGCGCCACGCCTACACCCAACTTCTTCGCACAAGCGAAGCCGTCACGGACGAGGTATCGGCGGTCCAGAAACTTGGCGTCTCGGTGTTCTTGCTCCGCAACGAGGAGCCGAATTTCAAGATCACTGTCCCGCGAGATCTCGATCTGGCCCGGCTGGTATTAACCAGCCGTGGTGGTGGCGCCCTGTAGCTGCGGCCCTGTGGGCCGTCTGGGAGAGAGCGTCGATGTTTTTAGGTCCACATCGCCACCCCGGCAGAGCGGGGTGGCTACAGTGGCCGCCCTACCCATCATGCCGGTGTTCCCGATGCACATGCGGATGCGAATGGACGACCCCGGAGCTGTGCCTGTGCCGGTGCGCGTGAATGAGATGCGTCCGCTGGAGCAGCGCGAAATCGTTCAGCACCCCGGCAACAGACCCGCTCCCGGCGAGATGCCCCGCTTCGAGGACAACGCATCGGTCGGCGATCTCTTCAACGATTTCCAGACTGTGCGTGGTGGTGATGACGGTTTTCTTGCCGATGCAATCGAACAGGAAATCGATCATGTGCCCCTGGCTTTTGGGATCGAGCGCGGCTGTCGGTTCGTCCATGAGCAGCACGTCCGGATCGAGCACCAGCACCGACGCCAGCGCCACTCGCTTTTTTTCGCCGCCTGAAAGCCGATGCGGGGCGCGGTGCTTGAGGTGGAAGATTTCCATTTCGTTGAGCGCGGCATCCACGCGTTCGATAATCTCGGGCTTTGTCCAGTTGAGTTGCAGCGGCCCAAACGCCACTTCATCGAACACGGTGGCGTTGAACAACTGAACGTCCGGATTTTGGAAAATGATGCCGACGCGCCGGCGGAATTCCCATGCGAAGCGATCATCCGCAAACTGGGCTTCGGTCAATGCCCGGCCTGCGAATTGCACCTGTCCCTGCTCGGGAAAACAGAGCCCGCCGAGGATGCGCAGCAAGGTTGATTTACCCGATCCGTTTGCGCCGAGAATGGCGACGCGTTCCCCCTGTGAAATGGAGAGCGTGATTCCATCCAACGCCGTGGATTCCGGATAGCGATACGTGACGCCGGATAATTCGAAGAGGGGATTTGGGGTCATATTCTTCCCAGCCAAAATGCGGCGGTTGAAAGCAGAATCAAGAGGGCGAGGCTGCACCAATCGAGCGATTTCATCCGGAATTCGTCGAGGGTTCGCACCTTGCCACGAAATCCGCGCGCCTGCATCGCTTCATAAACTTCGGAACTGAGTTGCACGCTCTTGTTCAACAACGCACCCGCACTGGCTGCGGCAATCCGGCGGCGCTGCCAGCTCGGAAGCGGGCCGACCTGCCGAGCCCGGCGGGATTCAAAGAAATCGCAGGCAATCTGGAGCAACACAAAGATGTAGCGATGCGTCATTCCAAGGATCACGATGAGGACCGCCGGGACGCGCACGGTCCGAAGCGCCTTTAAGAGGTGGGTCCATGGCGTGGTGAACACCATGAGCGCGGCGAGGCTCGCCGTGGTTTCCGTTCGCGCGACCAGATTGATGGCGCTGCGGAGTCCATGGTCCGTAATGGGCCACTGGGTCCACGGCGCCTGGCAGAGCGGGGTTCCAGGTGTCGTAAAGAGCGCAGGCGCGGCAAGGATGGTCGTGAATACAAAAATCCCGCCCCACAGTCTGGCGATCGCACTTGCCACCGCGCCGCCGGATACCCAGGCCAAAACAGCGCCCAAGCCGAAGATAGAAAGGGTGACCGAGATTCGTTGGGAGGCCGCCGCGGCAAAAATCAGGAGCAGTAATCCGACGAGTTTGACCCGGGGATCGAGCCGCTGGAGCAACCCGGAGTCGCCACCGGATCGCTCGGCGTAAGTCGCGTGTTCCATTGCGGCGGCAAGCTGGTTGAAGGTGCTTTCGATGAAGCTCCCGGGACGTCGCCGAATGTTTTGGAAAGGGTTCAAAGTGGCACCCCCTCGGACATCTTGGGGCATCGCCCTATTACCATTGCGCTACTCCGAAAGTAGGATCGAAGCGGCAGGGATGCCGCTTCTACTGTAGAAGCGGCTTCCAGCCGCTCTCCGTGGGAGCACGCCCGATTTTCATCCATGCGTGGTGGGCGAAGCCCATGGAGACTCGTTCCCAATCTCTGATTGGGAATGCCAATGTCTGCGACCGCTTTACCGCGATCAGCGGTTTCCCAAAGCGAAGCCACAACGCGGAGTGCCGAAGGCAATAATCTCCGATTCGAAACGCCTGAATTGCAGATGCGCCCTCGAATTACCGAGGAATTCATATTAGGCCTCAAACGCGCTATTTCGCAACCGACGCTTTGCGAATCGGAGATTCGGGGAAAAGTGCGTTCCCAATCAAGAGATTGGGAACGAGCGCGCGGTGGAAACGGATTCACAGATCCTCCTCCTTTGGTGTTGTTCGGACGATTCTTTCCAGCGCCACGGTCGCGAGGATCACCAACCCAACCCCGAGCATCGCAGACAACACATATCCGATCTGGGGACTTTTCAGGAACGGCGGCGCATAGTCGGGCAGGGGAGCCGTCCAGAAAGCGCTCAGCCGTTGCATTCCCACGGGAGCTTCCTCAGGGGGCATCACGTTTAACGAAGCGGCGGCGATCTCGTGGCGAGCGCCAGGATTCTTGAAATCAGCCGCGCCCCACTCGCCCCAGGCGGTTCCGGCAGCCAGCAATCCCAGCGGGGTGGCGATCATCAGTGCGGCCAGTCCGATCCAGAAAGGCCGCGTAAATCCCCATTCAACAACGGGAGCGATGTTGCCGGTCGGGATCGCCGGTTTCAACAACGCGACATGGCTGTGCTGCAACCAGGCGATGACCCCGCCCGAAACGATCGCTTCCGCCAGCCCGGCAAACGTGAGGTGGCCGAGCATCATGGCCGGGACGGCGATCCGGAGCGGGTAGGGGGCATAGAGCGGAGCGTTGGCGCCATCGTGGAAGAGTAGCGGTTGCAGCCCGAACTCGATCCCGGCCAGCAAGGCCGCGATGTTGATGCCCAGGTAACCGGCCGCCGATGCCGCGATGATCCTGCGCCGGGAGGTCGGCTCCGATGCGCCCGAAAGGACGCGATACACGCCATAGGAAATCAGCGAGCCGACGATCGCCATGTTGAACGAGTTCGCGCCAAATGCCGTGATCCCGCCATCGCCAAAAAAGACGGCTTGAATCAAGAGCGCCACCGAAACAGCGAGGATCGACGCCCACGGGCCGAGCACTGCCGCTGTTACCCCCATCCCCACCACATGGCCGCTTGTCCCGCCGGGAAGGGGGATGTTGAACATCATGATGACAAAGCAAAAAGCGGCGCAGACCGAAACCAGTGGGACCATGCGGGAATTCAGGCTCTGGCGGACCCGCTTCAGAGCGAACCACCAAAACGGCGACGAGCCCGCGAACAGCGTGGCGCAGGAGGTTGGACTCAGGTAACCGTCAGGAATGTGCATAGGTTGGGCGCGGGTTGCGTCCGGTGATCACAAAGTTAAATTGAACCGGAGCCCGGCTACCACCGCATTCGGCAATTTATGGGACGCGCCCGGATTGAAAATGTATTGGAAATCCGGCTGCACAGAGAGCTTTTCGTTGATGATGATTCGGTAGGTCATTTCCAAAATGGTTTCGAAATGACCATCCAACGGAGCATTTGTTTCGTCGCGAAGTTTTTCACTCAGCTTGGTGTAGCTGACGCCAATCCCCGCAATATCCTTCTCCCGGCCCGGCAGGGTACCCTTGAAGTTCAAGCCGGCATCGCCGTAAAAAGAAACCACGTTCCGATCGCTGGGGGCGCCTCCGACGCGCAGGAATCCGCCAAGCCCGCCATCTTCGCTCCCGGGTTTGCGCCAGAGTTGCTGGTCCGCGATGAAATAGCCGCCCGCATTCGCGTGGCGCGGCAACTCCAGAAACTCGTCGTTTTTGCTGGGGGTGTGATAGAAAAGCCCAAATTTGTAAACGCCCCGCAGCCCCTGGCTCTCTTTCTGGCTATTCACGCTGTAGGCGGCTTCCGCGAGGGCCAGCACGCCTGAGTCGGCGTTCAGGTTCCAGTGGAGGCCATGCTGGTTCTCCGTGGCCGGATCGCCCACATTCCCATCGAATACCCCAACCTGCACCGCGAACGCTTCGCTCTGGGTAAAGCGCGCCCGCACCCCCGGAGCGGCGACCGGATACACGGGCGCCTCGAAATTTTTGCTTACCAACGGAATGGCCCCGAACGCTCCATTTACAAAGAGAGCGCCATTTTCGGAAACGAAGAACTCGGTATCCGCCAAAAGCTGCCCCAGGCGGATCGAGAGTTTGCCGTCGGCAAATTCCTGTTGCAGCCACGTTTCGTAGAGGCGGACACTGTCGTAGGCGTCGATGCTGCTCACGCCGTTGAAATCGTGAACATAACGCTCCGTCAGGCTTGGCCCATGAGGATAGATGGCGCTGATGAGAGCCGTCGCGCCCTTCCAGGCGGCCAGCTTTTCCAAATCAAGCTGCACGCCCGCGCTCAAGAGGCCCTCATAAATCGCCCCTCGCTTGTAGCCGCCGGACAGGTTCGCCAATCCTTCCCCCGTGTAGGAGAGCGGAAAGGTCACGGGTTTTCCGTCTGACGCCGGTTCCGCGCTTCCCGCTTGCGCCACCCGCGCACAAGGAAGGCTGAGCAGCGCAAAAACCAGCAATTTGAAGAATGTTTTATTCATTTGGCGGCTGACCTATCCCACGCGGCTATGCAAATGCACCGGTTTCCGCTTTGCGCGGATTTTGATGTTTAGCAACTCGACGCAGACTGAAAATGCCATCGCAAAATAAATATAGCCCCTGGGGATATGCTGTCCGAAGCCGTCGGCGACAAGCACCGCCCCGATCAGGAGCAGGAAACTCAGGGCAAGCATCTTGAGGGTGGGATGGCGGCTCACAAAGTCGCTGATCGCCCCGGAGAGCCAGAGCATCACGATCATGGCGAGAACAACGGCGGCAATCATCACCGAGAGGTGTTGGGCGATCCCGACCGCTGTGATCACCGAGTCCAGGGAAAAAACGATGTCGATAAGGGCGATCTGCACCACCACGGCGCTCATGGCGGCTTTGCCTCCGCCTGCGGCTTCCTCAGGCTCACAGCCTTCCAGGCTGCCGTGGATTTCGTGAGTGCTCTTCCCGATGAGAAACAGTCCGCCCAAAATCAAGATGAGATCCTTGCCGGAGATGCCGTGGCCCAGCACGGTGAAAAACGGCTCGGTCAAGCCGACCAGCCAAGCCAGCGTGCAGAGCAGCAAGACCCGGGTAATCAGGGCAAAAGACAACCCCAACTTGCGGGCCTTGTCTTGTTGAGCGGCAGGCACCTTCCCGGAGAGAATCGAGATGAAGATCACGTTGTCAATTCCGAGAACGATCTCAAGAAAGGTCAGCGTGGCCAGGCTCAGCCAGGTTTGCGGGTCGGTGAACAGGTTCATCGCGCTCGTCCTTACCCGCGCGGAGAGAAAAAGCCAAGCCGAACCGGGCGAGCAAGCAGATTGACTGAAACTTAGTTTGGAGTGACTGGAAACTTGGGTATCGGGTGCTTCGAAAGGCGCCTAGTGAGAGGGCTGCCGCACTCGTGCGCCTGAGAGTGCACAGTTGACGCGCATGCGACTGAGCGGGGTGACTACAGGGTTAAACCATGGTTTGCCCCATCCCGTGCGCGACCCAACGCGCACGAATCTAAAAAGCTGACATTCCCACTCCCAGTCTTTAGTTAGAGAACTTCCCTATGAGCTTCCTCGACCAATGCACCGCTTTGATCACCGGCGCCTCCTCCGGCTTGGGAATGGAGTTTGCCCGCCAGCTTGCCCCGCGTGCCTCGACCCTGATTCTGGTCGCGCGCAGGGCGGATCGCCTTGAAGCGCTCCGGCGCGAACTCGATCGGCCCGGCCTGACGATTCACTGCCGGGAGACGGACCTCGCGGACGACGCGCAGCTCGATGACCTTGTGGGCTGGCTCGTTGACACCGGGATTCCTGTCAATTTTCTGGTTAACAACGCCGGGTTGGGGGACCACGGCTCGTTTGCCAGCAGCGATTGGGAACGCGTCCGCCAGATGCTCGGCGTGAATATCGGCGCGCTGACCAAACTGACCCATGGCGTGCTGCCTATCCTTCGAACACAGTCGCGCGCGGCGATCCTGAATGTTTCGTCGGTTGCCGGGTTCATTCCGATTCCCAAGATGGCGGTGTACGCCGCCAGCAAGGCTTATGTCACCAGCTTCACCGAGGCGCTCCGCGCGGAACTGCGAGAGAGCGCCATCCGCGTCACGACCCTCTGTCCGGGACCGGTATCCACGGAATTTGGAAGTGTAGCCAGCCGGGAATCCGAACCTGATCCGGCTCGCGCGCCGCAGGTTTTGAAAATACCGGCTCAAAAGGTGGTCGCCAAGGCGCTCCGGGCCGTCGAACACGACCGCGCCCGAGTCATTCCCGGCTTGCTCGTGGGGTTCGTGATGCTGCTGACGGCGATGCTGCCGATGTTCATCATGCGCCTCGTGATGGGAATGCAGGCCAGGCGCACTCCGATGGGAGAACCCGATTTATTGGGATCAAAATGAGCTGAAAGTTTTGTGGACGGATCATCCCTCCGCCAAAGGCGGCAGAGGACTGCCGCACTCCATGGCGCTGGCGCGCTTACAATAGCGATGCGCGAAGCGCCTTGGAGTGCGCTAGTCCTCTAGCGCCTTACGAAGCGCCCCGATACAACCAAGTTTCAAGCTAGTCCCGCCCCCGGCGGCGTGCCTTGCCGGATCATTCG
>JBAXSN010000095.1:0-13260 GCA_037130675.1 Verrucomicrobiota bacterium | reverse complement strand
TCCGGGCCTACAACCAGACTGCTGAACCATTCGTTTGGACCAAGGTCAACGCCTCGGCAAAAACCTTTCAGAGTAAATACGCTAATGTTTCCAAGTAGATACCAGGAGGACAGATCGCGTCGGTGTCAGTACAGGAGCGTGGGCCTCGCACCTATCTCTGTTCGCCATCGGCAACAACGAGAACATTTACACGGAGTTTTTGCTGAGGACCAAAGGTCCGTTCCATACCAGCCTGGGGCAACGCCCCAGGAAAATTGGGAAGGCAAATCAGGGCTGAAGGCGCCGGTCCACGTCGGCCTGCAATTCGGCCCAGAGCCGTTCCAATGAAGCTCGGACGTCCGCTTTGATTCCGGCGAGTTCCTCGCGCGAGAACCTCTGGCCAGCGGCGGGTTCCTGCCGGGCGAACAGATAGAATTTGATCTTCGGCTCGGTGCCGGAGGGACGCACCGCGACCCGGCGTCCATCGGCCAGCAACATCATCAACATCGCTTCCTTGGGAATGAGATCGCCTTCAACATCGCGGATCTCCTGGGCCGCAAAATTGGTGACCGAAACCACGGCCGATCCATCGATGCTCGCCGGCGGCTGGGTCGCATACGACTCGGCCAAACGCCGAATCTTCGCCGCGCCTTCCGCTCCTTCGAAGGTCAGGTTTCCGTTCTTTTCCAGATAGAACCCAAACTCCGCATAAATCTCGTCCAGGAGCGCGTCGAGGGTGAGGCCGCGCGATTTGGCGTAGGCCGCCACTTCGCAGAACATCACCGAAGCGCCATTGGCATCCTTGTCGCGGACGAAGTCGGCGCCGCTGTAGCCATAGCTCTCCTCGCCGCCGAAGACGTAGAAGCTCGATTGGGCGAGCCGCGCCGCGCGGGTCTCCTCCTCGGAAAGCTCCCGGTAATGGGCTTGTGCTTCCGGCGGCAGCGCACGCTCGTATTTGGTGAGCTTCTCGCCGATGTATTTGAATCCGGTGAGCGTTTCGACGCAGCGCATCCCGAGTTTATCGGCGATGGCTTTCTGGAGATCGGTCGTCACAAACGTCTTCACGATGACGCAACGGCCCAGATTTTCCGGAGTGATGACGCCTTGCTTCAAGAGAGTCGTCGCACGATACCAAGCCATGAGCGAACCGATCTGGTTGCCGCTCATCAGTTCCAATTCCCCGGCGGAGTTGCGCACGGCCACGCCCATCCGGTCGGCATCGGGATCGGTGGCGATCACGAGATCGGAGTTCTGCTCTTCAGCCAATTTAAGGGCGAGCGTAAGCGCTTCGGCGTTCTCCGGGTTGGGGCTCTTGACGGTCGGGAACCGTCCATCGAAAGCCGCTTGTTCCGGCACCACGCAAAATTGGAACCCGAGCCGCTCCAGCATCGGGCGAACGATTTCCCCGCCCGTGCCGTGGATTGGCGAAAAGACGATCTTCAGGTCCTTGGCTTTCTCGACGACGCTCCGATCGAGCACCAGGGTTTCGAGGCGCGCCATATAGGCCAGATCGATTTGCTCGCCAACGGCTTCAATCACGCCTCGCTCGGCTGGCGCAACCGGCTCATAAACATCGCTTTCGATTGCGTTCACCTTCTGGATGATGCCTGAGGCATGCGGCTCCACCACCTGGCCGCCATCGTTGAAATAAACTTTATAGCCGTTGTCGTGGGGCGGGTTGTGGCTCGCGGTCAAAACGACCCCGGCTGTGGCATTCGTATAGCGCACCGCGAAAGAAAGCTCCGGCGTGGAGCGCGGCAGGGAAAAGAGGCAGACATCGACGCCGTTTTCGCTCGCAACGCGGGCCGCCAGTTCCGCGAATTCACGGGAAAAATACCGCGTATCGTGCGCAAGGGCGAGCTTGGGACGGCCCGGCCGATTTTCGCGCACAAACCACTCCTTGAGATACGCCACCAACCCCTGAGTGGCGCGCGAGACATTGTAATAATTCATCGCGTTCGTCCCCACGCACGGGAACTCCGGGCGACCGAGCGCTTGGAGGGTCCCCTGCTCGATCGTCGTCACCACCTTGCCGATGGTGCGTCCGCGCAAGCCGCCGGTGCCGAAAGCGAGCGTCTTGAAAAAACGGTCGTTGAGTTCGCTCCAGGCCCCCTGGTCCACCAATTCCGCCACGCTCCGCTCGTAAATCGGCGAACTGCTCCGGGCCAGAAGCTGGAGCATGTTCCGTGCGCTGGATTCGAGCAGGTGGCCCGCGGAAACCGCGGCTTCGATGCGTGAGGTAAGGGTATTCATTGGTTTTCCGGGCCGGGAGTGTAGGCGACCGCCCTGCGGTTGGCAACGCTGAACGACACGCTGAACGAGGCGGAGTTCCCAATCGAGAATAACAGAATTTGACTCAGTTCTGTTATTCTTGTATTTTCCTGCACACCAAACAATCGAGGATCCGAGATGAACGTGTCGCTTACGCCAGAGCTGGAAAAATTCGTGCAAACCGAGGTCAATAGCGGACTCTACCAAACTGCAAGCGAAGTGATTCGCGCGGGCCTGCGCCGCTTGAAGGAAGATCAGCAGTCCCGGCAACACACCACGCCAAGAACACGCGAAGAACTCGAAGCTCATTTGATTCAAACTATTGATCGGCTTGATTGCGGCGAGGGCCACGACGGCGACGAAGTATTTCGCCGATTGGCCGAACGAATAGAAAAGGCCCGTGAAAGTGCCTAAGCCCCAATGTTGAGGACGAACTTTGGGAGATATGGGAGTTCATCGCCAGAGACAATCCCGATGCCGCAACGCGCGTAATCGAAGCAACGCACGCGACCTTCAAAATACTTGCCAGAAATCCCGACCTCGGCAGAACACGGCGATTTCATAATCCCCGCCTCCGCAACGTCCGAATCGTGGCAAGTGTCCGGGTTCGAGAACTACGTGGTTTTCTACCGCGGCATCCCGGATGGAATCGAGGTGCTGCACGTTTATCACGGTGCAAGGGACATCGATTCGCTCTTTGAAACAGACTAAACGCTGCGTCTCCGCGTCTCCCCATCTCCGCGTCTTCTTCCACCCTCGACAGACCCGCCTCGCTCTGGTCCAGTATCGTAGCGCTTGCCCCATCCAGAAACCGGCGGCAGCGGGATTTCATTTTACAAGCACCTCATGCAAACCATCGTCATAGGACACAGGAACCCGGACATGGATTCCATCTGCGCGGCCATCGGGTATGCCGAATTCAAGCGGCTGACCGGGATGAAAAATGTCGTGGCCGCCCGGGCCGGCAGCACCAACGAGCGGATCGATTTCGTCCTCGAAAAATTTGGAGTCCAAGCGCCGGTCTTTATTAGCGATTTGTCGCCGCGCGTTTGCGATGTCATGGAACGCGACGTGGTTTCGATCACGGCGGACTCCTCGGTTTATGAAGCGGTGCAACTCATCGAGCGCAGGTGCATGCGGGGCCTGCCGGTTATCGACGGCCAGTTCCACTGTCTTGGGCTGCTTTCGGCCTTCAAGGTTTTGCATCACCTCGTGCCGTCCCGGGAGGAAACCGCAACGGCCCGCGTGGTCACGGCTTCCCTGGACGAAATCGTCCACACGTTCGCAGGGCGGGTGATCCTGGGCGAACCCGAAGCGGAAGTTCACGATTACCTGCTGCTGGTCGGCGCCATGGCGGAAGAATCGTTCAGAAACCGACTCCAGCGGTATGATGGACGGGATGTCATCCTGATCGTGGGGGATCGCGCGGAGATTCAACTTGCGGCTGTTCGCGGCGGGGTCAGCGCCATGGTCGTCACCGGGGACACCCCGTTGGTTCCCGAGGTTCGTTCCGCGGCGCAGGTCGCCGGGGTGACCGTGATCACTTCGCCCTACGATACCGCCACCACAGTGCTCCTCGCCCGAGGCGCGGTGAAGGTCGGCCGGCAATTGGACCGGGACTTCCTGAGCTTCAGCCCCGACACCCTGCTCGAAGCGGCTTGGGAACAGGCGGCGCCGAGCACCCAGTTCGGCTTTCCCGTGTTGGAAGACGACCGGTTGGTCGGCGTCCTCTCGAAGGTCGATTTCCTGAAAACGGTCCCCCGGCAGTTGATCCTGGTGGATCACAACGAGCTTTCCCAAGCCGTGGCCGGCGCGGACAAGGTGCCTATCGTTGAAATCCTCGACCACCATCGGCTGGGCGGGTTCTCCAGCGACAACCCGATCCTCTTCTGGAATAACCCTGTCGGTTCCACCTCCAGCATCGTCACGCTTTGCTTCCGGCAGCTAGGGCTCGACATCCCGAAACCGATCGCAGGGCTGCTGATGGCGGGCTTGATCTCCGATACCCTCAACCTGACCTCGCCCACGGCGACCCGCACGGATCGGCAAATCATGGAGCACCTGGCGGGGATCACCGGGGTCGATCCGACCACCCTGGCTGAGGAAATCTTCTCCGTGGGCTCCCCGCTGCTCACCATGTCGCCCGATCAGGCGATCACGGCCGACTGCAAAGAATACACCGAGGGCGGCGTCCGGTTTTCGGTCGCGCAAATCGAAGAGCTTAGTTTCACCCATTTCGAGGAAAAACAGGAGGCCCTCGTTGCGGCGCTCGACAAGCACTGCCGCTCGAACGGGTATTTCTTTTCCGCTCTGCTGGTTACGGATATCAACACCCAAATCTCCGTGCTGTTGCTCTGCGGCTCCGAAGCCTTCCTGCACCGGATCGATTTCCCGCAACGCGGACACAACCGCTGGGAACTTGCCGGAGTGGTTTCCCGGAAGAAACAGCTCCTCCCTTATCTCTTGAGCCGCTTGCACGGCTTGGAGGCGTAGTAGGCTTACGGGGGATATACTTCCAGCAGAAGGATTCCAGAAACACGGGTGATCCTGAATTTGTTGCTCGGTGCGAAATCGAAGTCTTCCCCCAAAGCGGCGGAGGACCGCACGCACTACAAGACGCTGGCGCGCGGCACACAAAGCCATCTGATTCGCGATAGCGTCTTGTAGTGCTGTGGTCCCCCCCTATCCATTACCCACAAATCACCAAGCGCTGTAAAGGGTTTGGGTTTTAATGAAATTTTGAACTTAGCGAGCAGTGAGGCGCTGGGCTCTTTTTGACAGGATTAACATGATTTTCAGGATTATTAGGATTTTGTCTAAAGCCTGCGGAGACTGTTAACATCCAAAAGTTTCAATCCTGTAAATCATGCCAATCTTGTAAATCCTGTCTAAAAAGGAAAAAACGCTGCAATCGCTCACGTGATCGAGGATTCCGATTTGTGGGTAATGAAAAGGGGCCTCCTCAGCTTTGGGATGGCACGCCGAAAGCGGCTACAAACCTGATACCTGTGTTACGTTCGGCGCATAGCGGGCGCCCACCATTTCCATCAGCATCCGGGCATTGAGCGGGGCCCGGGTGTTGATGTCGTTGTTGAAATAGACAAACGCATCGCGCCCCTGCCGGGCGCACCGGCGCAAATGCTCCGCCCACGGCTTGAGTTCGTCCGCTGTGTAATCGTGCGCAGCCCCACCCTCCAGTCCGTGAAACCGGACGTAAGTGAAGTCGGCGGTGAGCGTCAGGTCCATCGGGAGCGCCAGCGTGCTGATCGAGACGAGCGCCGTCCTGTGGCGCCGGAGCACCTCATAGACGTCCTCGGAGAACCAGCTTGCATGACGGAACTCGACGGCGTGGCCGATGCCACACGGCTTATTGCGTATCGACTCCAGAAAGCTATCGAGCCGCTCGACATTTTTTCGGAAGCTTCCCGGCAACTGCCAAAGCACCGGGCCCAAATTTTCTCCGAACCCCGGAAGGCGCTCGAAGAACAGGTCGAACGAGAGTGCGCCGGGCTTTAGTTTCTTAAAGTGAGTGATGGCCCGGGGTGCTTTGACCGCATAGAGGAATCCGGGCGGCGCTTTTCGTTGCCATCCCGCAATCGCGCTTTCCGAGGGGAGCCGGTAAAACGAGGCGTTGATCTCGACGGTGGGAAACTGCGTTGCGTAGTAGTCGAGATGCGCCGCCGGACGGATCTCCGGCGGGTAAAAGCTTTCAGCCCAGCTTTTGTAAACCCACCCGCTGGTGCCGACCAGAATACGGCCTTTTGCCATCAAGGGAGGTTTCGCGGCAGGAAAGGGCGGAGCGTGTCACGCGGGGGAGATGGGACGGATGGGACTGATGTGAAGAGACTAAAGCTTTTCCGCGGGCCGGACCACTGCGAGCACAGACGGCGTGCCGTCGAAGTATTTCCGAGATACGGCTTTCACCTCGTCCAGGGTGAGGGACTCGATCTGTTGGCGGAGCCGTTTGTAATCGTCGAAGCCGAGGCCATACAGTTCGTCGAGGGCGCAGGCGTAGGCAAACGTATCGTTGCTCTGGTTCCGAAGGTCCTGCTGTCCCAGCAGCTTCTCTTTGGCTCGCTGAAGTTCCTCCGCGGTCAGGCCTTCGGTGGCCCGGGTGCGGATTTCGTCGAGAAACTCCGCTTTAACCGCCTCCACTTTCGCCGGGTCTGTGCCGAGATAAAAGACGAATGGCCCGGGGACCAGGCCCACGACCTGGCTGCTTCCGACGAAGTAGGCCAGACCCAGCTTTTCGCGAATCCGGATGAAAAACCGGGAACCCAAGTCGCTGCACG
Source organism: Verrucomicrobiota bacterium (assembly GCA_037130675.1). Lineage (GTDB taxonomy): Bacteria > Verrucomicrobiota > Verrucomicrobiia > Chthoniobacterales > Chthoniobacteraceae > JBAXSN01. Next base: position 6,718 of record JBAXSN010000095.1, on the reverse strand, counting down.
CTTCGTCGATCAACTCCAGCGCGTGGCGGTCCGGGCTGAAGAGATCGGTGCCCCGATAGCCGACCATCACGATCGCCTGCGACTTTTCCTTGTATTCCTCGACCTGTTGGGAACCGGGGAGAGGCGCGGCTTGGGGCGGGTTTTCGAGAGCGGATTCGCCACAGGGCAAAGCGCCAAAGATCTTTTCCGCCAGCGCCTTCACCGCCTCGGCTTTCACATCCCCGAAAACCGACAGCACCCCGTTGCGCCCGGCCACGTAGCGCTTTCGGAACTCCTCGAGCTCTTCCCGGCTCAGGGCGGCAACGGTTTCCGGAGTGCCATTGTTCCGCATCCCATAAGGGTGTCCGGCAAACAAGGTTCGGCGCAAGAGCTGGCGGGCCACACTGGTCATCTCTTCCTCTTCCGCCTTGATGGATGCCAGTTGCACTTCTTTTTCGCGGGCCACGGCTTTCTCCGGAAACGTGGGGTTCATCAACACGTCAGCCAGAAGCTCCAGCCCGATTTCCAAATCAGGCTGCATGACTTTTACCGAAACGGAAACCGAGTTGTTCCCGGCCTCGGCCCCGATCCCGCCGCCGAGGCTTTCGATTTCCTCAGCAATCTGGGCGGCGGAACGGGTCTGCGTTCCTTTAAGAACGGTCTTTGAGAACAGCCGGGTGATTCCGTTGCTCTCAGGAGCCTCCGCCAGCAGTCCCGCCTTGAAGCACGCAATGGCGGAAACCAGCGGCAGCCGCGAATCTTCGCGCACCAGAAGCCGCAAGCCGTTGGAAAGCTCGAACTTTTGGATCTCGCCTGCGGCGACCTCCGCGACCTGCGCTCCCGCTCCCGTGACTGTGCCGGGAGGATTCAGGGAGGTGATGACCAAATTGCGATCTTCAAAATAGGTATGGAGCACGCGGGCGATGTCCGCCGCCGTGACGCGCTGGATGGCTTCCAAATAGTCGTGGGTAAAATTCAGGTTGCGCGTGAGCTTCCAATTTGACCCCAAATCCGACGCTTTTCCCCGGGTGGTGGTCAGCCCGCCAAGATGTCCGGCCAAGGTCTGTTTCTTCACTTTCGCAAGTTCTTCGGGGGTGGCCCCGCTGGTTTTCAACTCCTTCAGAATGGCGAAGATTTCGGCTTGGGTCGCCTCGCGCCGCTCGGGGTCCAGGACGGATTCGACTCCGAACAGTCCCGGCTGGCCGGGCGTGTAGCACCACGCATGGATTTCATGGACCAGCCCGAGGTCTTCACGTAACCGGCGGTAAAGCCGGCTGGAGCGTCCGTCTCCCAAAATCATCGAGAGGAGGTCGAGCGCGGGGACATCGGGATGGGTCACCTCCGGAATATGCCAGGCCATCTCCATGCGCGTGAGCTCGGTCGGGAACTCCTGGTGGTGTTCGCGGCGGCCGAGCTGAAGCGGTTCCTGCGGAATGTAAACCGGCTGGAGCGGCTGGCGCGGATACTTTTCGAAGAAAGCGGCCAATTGATCGTGAACCTGCTGGGCATCCACGTCCCCGACCACGACGAAGAAGAGGTTATTGGGGACATATCGGGCCTTGTAGTAGGCCATCACCTCTTCACGGGTGAGCTGGTTATAGACGTCGAGATGTCCGATGACCGGATGCTGGTAGGGATGCTCGCGATACGCCGTGGCAAACAGGAGGTGCGAACTCATCCGGTCCGGATCGTCGTAGCTCATGGCGAACTCGCGGCGGATCACCTCCTGCTCTTTGATGTATTCCTCCGCGGGGAGGGTGGAGTTCATCATCGTGTCGGCCAGGATGTCGATGGCCGTGGCCACCCCCTTGGACGGGATGTCGATCCAATAGACCGTCCGGTCGAACGACGTGTAGGCGTTGATGTAGCCCCCGGCGTTCTGAACCGATTGCGCGATCTGGTTCGGCTCCCGCGTGGCGGTCCCTTTAAAGAGCATGTGCTCCAAAATGTGCGAAAGCCCCGCGCCCAGGTGCTTGTCTTCCGTGATGGAGCCGGTCTCGCACCACGCTTGCACGCTGGCCACCGGCGCGGCGTGATCTTCTTGGACGATGATGACCAGCCCGTTGGGAAGCGTCCAACGCCTGGCGCTGGTTGAGGGAAAGGAGATCGTTTGGGGGCGAGAGTCAGCGGTCGTAGGCATGGTTTGACGATACCATGGCGTCTGGACCAGCGGCTGTCATGGGAAATTCGCGGGGAGGGGCCGGAATGGGAGGCATGGGAAATATGGAAATTATGGGAGAAATCCCATTCCTCCCATTCTTCCCATTTCTGAATCCCGCCCGGCTACGGCTTTGCCGCCGCTTCCCTCTTTACGGGCGCATCGGGCAGAAAAGGTTTCACGAACGCATCGTGGAAATTGTAGGCGCCCCGGAAATCCTCGATGCTGTCGCTCTCGGTTTTGCCGAAAATCCCCGCTCGGATCAGGTTGAAGACCATCTCCCCGATGTCCCCGCATTCTTTGATGTTCCACGACTCGAAGACGGTCGGCACCATGGGGCCAAACTCCCGAAGCGCAAATTGGCGCACGCCTTCAAGCAGTTCCTGGCCGGTGACATGCCGGGAAAGATCCGTCTTTTGCTTCTTGCGAGCCTTGATGGTGAAGTCCAGCGCATCCCGCAAAAACAGATACGCCTCGCGGTCATACCGCGGATCGACAACGACGATTCGATCTAAAGCTTCTGTGAAACCGATTTTTTGCATAGGGATGTCAGTGGATGGATGGACTTCCGGTAGATAAGGCAGCTTTTGGGCCAAAATTCAAACCGCCGCCTCGATGCCGGACATGGCGCACTGTCACTCCGATTGCGATTGAAAGCAACACGGCGGCAATGAAAACTCTCTCTGAAAGGGTCAGCCGGAACATGGAAAACGGACCGGGAGCCTAAGGGGTGAAAAATCTTCCGTCAACTCCTGTAGCCGACCGCACGGCATGCGGGTGCAGGACAGGAAAGTTACAGGGATTAAGCGGCGGCGGGGAGAGGTTGGTTGAGTTCGTCCCAATAATCCCGAACTCCGAAGCCTTCTCTGAAAACAACGCACAATTGGGTGCAGGGTTTGGCGTTTTTGTAGCCGCCCCGCTCAGTCGGGGCGGCGATGTGGACCTGAGCCTCTTGCCTCTTGTTTGCGCTCGACGCGCCACCCCGGCGGGACAGAGCGCCGCAGCCACAGCAAACCGCAACTTCGGAGTTCGGGATAATGGAGAGTCTTGCGCATGGCGGGCGCCACCGCATTGACCATGCGCTGAATCTGCGGGCCTTCCACTTCGATGGCACCGTAGGCGCGTAGGTCGGCGCTGGCGGCTGAATGGTCCTCAATAAGACCAAGGGCTTCGTCGAGCGGGACGCGCCCTCGGAAACGACTTTTGGTCCGACGTTCTAGAGCACGGTCGGCAGCAGCAACAACGGCAGATGCGTCCGGCTCGATACCTTCGGAGCGACGCTGCCGGACCAGAAGGCGTCCAGCCCCGCTTTGCCGGCTGTGGCCATGACGATGAAATCGACATCGAGGTCTTGGGCCTCGTTGACGATCGTTTCTGCGGGGTCGCCGCGGCGGATTCGCGCCGAGGCGTCGGCTCCCTCCCCGGTGAGTTGGGCCACCAGGCCTTTGAGGTAATCCACGGCATCTTCGCGAGCGAGCGCGAGCAATTCCTGAGTTGTCGCCGGCAGCAGAAGGCGCGAGGTGGTTTCCACGCCGGAGAGCGTGTCCAGGGTCGGCACTACCATCAGCAATTTGACAGCGGCCCCGCAAGCCGCCGCCATGGCGGCGGCCACCGTCAGCGCCTGCTCGCGCACTTCCGAGCCATCAAGGGGAACCATGAACGGCTTGCCCGAGGGGGCCGGGGCGCTCCCATCGTCCATCGGACGAACCAGCAGAACCGGAACGCGCAAGGCCACCACCTGCTGGGCGATGCTGCCAAAGAGCAGTTTCCTCAAGCCGCTCTGGCCATGAGTGCACATGATGACGAGGTCCGACTCGAGTTCCTTCGCATGCTCCACGATCGAACGCGCCACGTCGGCGATTGCCGTGCTGTGGACGTGCCGTTCCACCCGGATGCTTGCGGGAAACCGGCTGCGTTGGACTTCCTCCAGATACGCCTCCGCTTCGCCCGGATCGGAAAGATGAGGCTCCCCGTGGATCTGCTTCGGGGCATTCTTTTCGATGACATGGACCAGGATGACTGTCGCCTGGAGTTTCTCGGCGACGTAGATGGCCGTGGGCAGAACGGACTCCGACAACCGCGAGCCGTCCAGGGGGATGATCAGGCGCTTAAACATGGTCTTAGTTCCCAAGTAATGTGCGATACAACAGGTAGAAGTTCAGGGCTACGATGATGGAGGCAAAAACGATGGCGATGGCCGTGGTCAAGCGATGGTTGATCAGGTCGCCCATGATCGACTTGCGCCGGGTAAAGAGGATCAGCGGGATCAACGCAAACGGCAGGCCGAAGCTGAGCACCACCTGGCTCAGAATGAGCGTCCGGGTCGGATCAAGCCCGATGGCAATCACTATAATGGATGGCGCCATGGTCACCAGCCGGCGAACCCAAATGGGGATCTGCCTTCTCAAAAATCCCTGCATGATGACCTGCCCCGACATGGTGCCGACCGAAGCCGAGGACAAGCCGGAAGCCAGGAGCGAGATGGCGAAGACCCAGCTCGAAGCGCGCCCCAACAACGGTTCAAGCGTTCGATGCGCCTCTTCAATGGAGGCGACGTGCGTGTAGCCGCCTTTGAAAAAGGTCGAGGCCGCCATGATCAACATCGCGGCATTGACCAATCCCGCAAGCCCCATGGCGATGGTGACGTCAATCAGTTCAAAGCGAAAAAGCCGCCGCGCGCGGGCCGGGTTTTTGGACGTAATCCGATTTTGCGTCAGGGCCGAGTGCAGGAAAATGACGTGGGGCATCACCGTGGCCCCGAGAATTCCCGTGGCCAGCAGAATGCTCTCCCGCCCCTCGAAGCGAGGCAGCACCGAGTGGAGCGCCACCTGACCCCAGTCCGGCGGGCTGAACCAAGTCTCGAGCACGTAAGAAACCGCGATCACCCCCACCAGCACGGTAATCACCGCTTCCAGCGAGCGGAACCCCCTCACTTCGAGCCCCAGGATGAGGAAGGTCGAGACCGCCGTCGCGATCGCCGCCGCCCACAGAGGCATCCCGAAAAGCAGGTTAAAGCCGATGGCCGCGCCCAGGAACTCCGCCAGGTCGGTTGCCATCGCGACCACCTCCATCAGCGCCCACATGGTCCAGACGACGGGCTTGGGGAACTGATCGCGGCAGTGTTCGGCGAGATTCTTGCGGGTGGCGATTCCCAGTTTCGCGGAGAGCGCCTGAACCAGCAGGGCCATCAGATTGCTGATGACCACCACCCACAGCAGCGTGTACCCGAATTGCGAACCCGCCTGGATGTTCGTCGCAAAATTGCCGGGATCGATATACGCCACGCAGGCGATGAACGCCGGCCCCATGAAGGGCAACAGCTTTGCCAGTCCGCGCTTCTCGCTTTGGCCATCGAGAATGTCGATGGCATCCCTCACCGTCTTGGCATCCCCCGGTTTCACGCCGCACCCCGCAGCGGTTGGTTCCCGCTCAGGTTGGTGCGCTCCCGAAGACCTAGACATTGCGTAATGGATTGGGGTTAATCGCTGGCCCTGTCAAGGGGGGAGTTTTTTTTGAGATAGGTTTTCGCCGCACTCCATCGAAGCGTTCCTTCAGCTCCCGCCTCAACACCAAATTCAAGAGATCGCCAATGTCCGCTCGCAGCCCTACCGGGCCGCTACGATAAATGCCCCAGCGGAAATGGAATTTCCTTCGGTTGGCCAACGCAGCCAGAATGGTGTCGAGGACTTGATCGAGTCTGCGGGTCTGAGGTTACCGGAACGCCGACCTGGGTTTGCGCGGGACCGGGGTCGACTCTTTGGGGACCGGGGTCGACTCTTGAAAGAAAATTGCCAAGAAGCCCCCGCCGTTCCTGCCGCCCGCTCCCGAGACTCCCGTTTCCTCCCCTGCCACAGTGTCACAAACCTCAAAACGAAAGAATCGCCCAATGGAAACACCCAAGAAATCAGACACCGAGCTACGACGCGAAACCATGCGCGCCCGATTGGAAACCCTGCTTGCAACGTGGATGTCCGCAGCCACAGACACCGAGAACCCCTCGGACAAAGCCGTTCTGGTCACCCTGAAAATCATGGAGCGTCAAGGCCGAGCTTGACGGGCTCGATGCCGGACCGGAGGAGAAGCCGACCGAATCGCCCTTCATCGACCCGCTGGAACTTGTTCGGCGAGTCGCCGTCGTCTCGCCCGTCCTGACCGCCCGCCTGCGAGGCGAACGAGTCACCATGCCGAAACTGACGCCGGACGGGTGATTGCCATTAGCGGCTTCGGTACGGAAGAGGATGTCCAGCAGAGCCTAGCTGTCGGTTTTAAGAACACCTTGTCAAACCCGTGAATATCGCAGCGCTGCGCGCGGCCGGTCAGCGGATCGTCTCCGAATACCCAACTGATCCGGAACAAGGAGTGCCGGGCTTCAATCGAGCATCAGGATTTCCTTGATGTGCATGCGGGTTGATTCATGCCGAAGAAAGCCTAGTTTGTCGGATGCAAAGCGAGAATGCGGGGGAGCGCCATGGGCAACCGAAAACGGCGCAAGCAACTAACCTGGAACACCCGGAGATGGTGGGGAAGGCTGCGGCGGTCCCTCTCAATGTGCTGATTGTGGAAGACCGGGCCAGCGATGCC
>JBAXSN010000094.1:0-13578 GCA_037130675.1 Verrucomicrobiota bacterium | reverse complement strand
CGAAGCGGCAGGGATGCCGCTTCTACTGTAGAAGCGGCTTCCAGCCGCTCCTCCGGGGAGGTATTGACATGTTGCGGTGCGGCCACTTCTTAGGCGTTCGGTTCAACCCACTTGCCGTGCTCGCGGATGAGGACCTGAAGCTGTTCCACGGCTTCGGCTTCAGGGATATTGAATTTCACGGGCGTTTTGCCGACGTACAAATTCACCTTGCCGGGAGCGCCCCCGACGTAGCCGAAATCGGCGTCCGCCATTTCCCCCGGACCGTTGACAATGCACCCCATGATGGCGATTTTAACGCCCTTGAGGTGGTTGGTCGCGGCGCGGATTCTGGCCGTGGTTTCTTGCAAATTGAACAACGTCCGCCCGCAGGAGGGACACGCCACGTAATCGGTTTTGGTGATCCGGCTCCCGACGGCTTGCAGAATGTTGTATGCCACGGGAATCTCGTGGACGCTGTCTTCGGTGAGCGAGACGCGAATGGTGTCGCCGATCCCGTCGCAGAGCAGGGAGCCGATCCCGATGGCGCTCTTGATGCGGCCGTCCTCGCCGTCGCCGGCTTCGGTAACACCAAGGTGGAGCGGGTAATTCCAGTCCGGGCCGAGTTCGTCGAGTCGCTCCACGAGCAGTCGGTAGGTGGCGATCATGACCTTCGGGTTGCTCGCTTTCATCGAGAACACGAAATCGTGGTAATCGAGTTCGCGGGCGAGCCGGGCGAATTCCAAGGCGCTCTCGACCATCCCGAGCGGCGTGTCGCCGTAGCGGTTCATGATCCGGTCGCTCAGCGAGCCGTGATTGGTGCCAATCCGCATCGCCACGCCGCGCTGCTTGCAAAACTCGACCAGCGGGGCAAACCGTTCCCGGATGCGGCAGAGCTCTTCCGCGTATTCGGCGTCGGTGTATTCGACAATCTTGAACTTCTTGGTGTCCGCGTAGTTGCCCGGATTGATCCGGACTTTCTCCACCCACTTTGCCGCCTCAAGCGCGGCCTCGGGTTTGAAGTGAATATCCGCGACGATCGGCACGTCGCATCCGCGTTCGCGCAATCCTTTGACAATGTGTTCCAGGTTTGCCGCGTCTTTGACCGTGGGGGCGGTGATCCGGACGATCTCGCAGCCGACTGCCGCCAGATCGAGCGTCTGCTGGATGCAGGCCGCCGTGTCCATCGTGTCGCAGGTGATCATCGACTGCACCCGCACTGGGTTGCTGCCACCGATGCCGACGTTCCCGACTTTCACTTCACGGGTGAGCCGGCGCTGATAAGAGGAGGAGTTCATGGAATTAGGCTGCTCTTGTCATTTCGTTTTCGGCGTGGCCGGAGTGGCCGCAGCCGGAGTGTCGTCGGTCGGTTTCAGCTTCCGCCAGGGGAGATCCTGCACATCGAAGAAGGTGACGTAGAGCATGTATCCGATGAGGAACAGGGCGCAGGCGCTCTGGATCACTTCCAGGACTTTGACATTCACCGGCTTCCTGCGAATCGCCTCGATAAACGCTAACACAATGTGGCCGCCATCGAGCACCGGCAGCGGGATCAGGTTAAGGATGGCGAGATTGACGTTGAAAAAGACGCTGAACCACAACGCCATGCGCCAGCCCTGCTCGCTTTCGAACATGGTGTAGTAGAGCCGCATGATGCCCACCGGCCCACTGAAATGCTGGGCTTTCACATCGGACTTGGGCGACGCGAGCGCGCCGATCATGTTGCCGATGGTCGTCACGCTATCCACGATCTGCTGCACCGGTCCGGGGTGAATGATCGTCACTCCCGGGTCCCAGGCAATCCCGATCCGCGCCCGGCTTTTGCCTTCTTCGGACGGGAGCGGCTTGGGCTGAATCGAAAAATTAAGCCATTGGTCGCCCCGCTGCACGGTCAACGCCACCGCGCGGTCCGGGTGTTGCTCAATTTCCTCGCTGAGGGTGGCCGGGCTGAAAATCCGCTGCCCATTGACATGCGTAATGACATCGCCGGGCTTCAATCCGGCTTCCGCTGCGGGCGTGTTTGTCTCGACCTTTTCCACCTTTGACGTCATGGCCGGCCCGATTTGAACCTGCCTCAATCCGGCGCGCCCCCATCCTTTGCGGGGCTCTTTCATCCAGCCGGATTCAATGGTGGTCACTTTGCCGTCCCGCTCGATTTTAAACGCAATGTGATCGCCTTCGCTCCGAACGACGAACCACGAGACGCTGTTGATCATCCCGGAGAACCGCTTCACCGCATGCCCATCGACTTCGAGAATCTTGTCTCCCGGTAACAGGCCCGCTCTTTCCGCTGGAGAACCGGGTTCGACAAAACCGATAGTGGTCGTCCGTTCGAGTTCGGAAGTCGGCTTGCCCACCACATACACGAGGCATGCCAGGAGAATCGCCAGCCCAAAGCTGAAGAGGGGGCCCGCAAACGCCACGATCGTTTTGTCCAACGCCGAGATGGGCGGGAGTTGTTCGCGCGGCACGTCCGCTTCGCCTTCGATCACGTCCATCGGCGCGAGCTGCGGCAGCTTGACGAAACCGCCGGCGGGGATTGATCCCAGGGAATACTGGACGCCGTTGATTTTCTTCTGCCAGATCGGTTTGCCGAACCAGACGCCGAATCCCTCGATATAGAGGCCGCGCCAGCGGGCCGCCAGAAAGTGGCCGACTTCGTGAACAATGATGATCACGTTAAAAAGCAAGAGGACTTCGAGCAGGACGAAGATGAAATTGAAAATTCGGAACAACATGGAAAAAGCTAAGGTTCGGGCGTGAATTTGTGGTGATTATATGCCGTTTTGGGAGATCAACTCCGACGCATGGCTCCTCGCGCACCGGTCGGCTTCGACTATAGCATCGAGGGTCGGTTGCGCAACGGATCGGTGGCTCTCCATCACCGCAGCCACAGTCCGCCAGATTCCCGGGAAAGAAAGCCGCCCGTCGAGAAACGCCGCGACGGCCACCTCGTTGGCGGCGTTCATCACGGCGGGGAGCGCTCCGCCGACTTCGCCCGCGTGACGGGCCAGCGTCAGCGCCGGGAAAACGTCATAGCGCGGTTCCTCGAATTCGAGCCGGGCCACTTTTGCAAAATCGAGCGGGCGCAGGGTGTTCGGCACCCGGTCCGGCCAAGTGACGGCGTATTGGATTGGGAAACACATGTCCGAGTGACTCAGTTGCGCCAGTACCGAGCCATCCACGAACTCGACCATCGAGTGGACGATGCTCTGGGGATGGACAATGACATCGACCCGGCTCATCTCGACATCGAAAAGCCACCGCGCCTCGATCATCTCCAACCCCTTGTTGAAGAGCGTGGCGGAATCGATCGTAATTTTCGATCCCATGTTCCAAGTCGGATGCTTGAGCGCTTCGGCCGGGGTGACACTCTCCAGGCGTTCCGCCGGGGCCGTGCGGAACGGTCCGCCGCTGGCCGTGAGGATCAATCGCTGAACTTGTGAAGAGGGTCGGCCTTCAAGACACTGGAAAATCGCATTGTGCTCGCTATCGACCGGCAGGACTTTGATCCCCTTGCGTCGGGCCGCTTCCATAACGATCTCCCCGGCCATCACCAGAATCTCTTTGCTGGCAATGGCGAGGTCCTTGCCCGCTTCGATTGCCGCCAGGGCGGGCTTCAGTCCGCCAGTGCCCACAATGGCGATGAGCACCATGTCGGCTTCAGGCAGCGTGGCGAGTTCGATCAAGCCGCTCTCGCCTTCAAAAATACGACGGGAACTCCGAATCGCTTCCGGCAGTGCCGCAGCCCCGCCGTTTTCCCCGTCTGTAAGACAGAGCGCCGCTTCGGGGAATTCCTCGGCGAACTCCAGCAGCTTCGAGAGATTGCGGTGCCCGGACATGCCAACGATTTGCATCCGCTCCGGGATGTCGCGAGCAACCTTGGCTGCACTTTGACCGATGGAGCCGGTGGCTCCGAGAACAACGAGTTTTCTCATCCAGAAATTTGCTTAGGCCACACCGATAACTACCCGAAGGTAAAAGAAGAGCAGGGGGGCCGTAAATAATAGACTGTCGATCAGGTCCAGCGCGCCACCGATCCCCGGCAGCAGCCGCCCCGAGTCCTTCACGTCGGTGCCCCGCTTGATGATCGACTCGGCCAGATCGCCAATGATGGCCGCAAAACCGAGCAGCAACCCGAGGATCGTCGCATGCAGCCAGTTTAGCCGCGAGAGATGCTCCGGCATGATCCCAAACATCGCGTAGCTGCCGAGCGTGGAAATCACCAGCGCGCCGAAAAACCCTTCCCAGGTTTTCTTGGGGCTGATGTGCGGAACCAGCGGGTGCTTGCCAATGAGGCTGCCGGTGAGATACGCGCCCATGTCGCTGAATTTCGTAACCACCACCAGGTAAAGGACATAGAATTGTCCGGTTACATGCAGATCGGGCGAGCGCGGGAGCGCATAAACGATTTTGGTGACGAAATTGAAGAGCCAGGTGACGTAGAGCAGGCCGAAAATCGTGTAGGCCATGGTCGGGAGCGGGGAAACCTCGCGTAACCCTTTGAACATTTGCCGGGTGAACACCGTGAGCAGAAACCCGAGCAGCGACATGAACTCCCAATCGTACGACTGCGCCGGCCCGACCGTCCGGTAATAGTGGAACGAGCCCGCGATCAGCACGGCGCCGCAGACCATTGCCGTTCCCTTGAAGTTCGGCAACCCCTTGTGGTCGAGCATCTTAAAGAACTCCCACAGGCCCCTTAACCCGATGGCCGAGATCAGGGCGAAAAAGGTGAGTTCGTGCCCCTTGAATACAGCCCACAGCGCCACGGTCCATAGGACGATGGTGCTGGCGAGCCTGGAAATAAAAACGCTCTTCATAGGGAAGTCGCCGGAGAATCTTGGAAGCGCCCGCCGATGGCAAGAAGGAAAAGGAAGACGCGGAGACGCGGGGACGGGGAGACGAGATGGACCAGATGGACTGAATGGACGAAGACATCCCCTGTTCATGCCCGTCTATTGGGAGGCGTCCCCGCGTCTTCCCCCCCGGCACAACCATCGTTCTCCGATTGCCCGAAATACCCAATACACGAGAGAGGCGAAACTACTATGGCTGAGACAATTTTGATTACGGATACAGGGACAACCACGCAAACGAGACCCGAGGAAATGCATCGTCAACCGTCGCAGGAACGCCGGGGCCGGCTGAGTCGGACTCCTTCGCATCAGGGGTCGTTGATCAACGTGAGCGAAGGTGAGCGGCAGGGATCGATCTACGCTGGGATTGCGTTGATGCTTTTGGGATTCATCCGGCGGGGCTTTAGCGGGGTGCTTTTGGGCGGATTGGGCTCACTGCTGCTGGAGCGCGGCATCACCGGACACTGTTCGATGTACGAAAACATGGGAGTGAGCAGCGCCGGGGGGAAATCGGCGGCCCCGAGATTCGGACAGAAGGTGGAGCGCAACATCAGTATCAACCGGCCTCGCGAACAAGTATTCGCGTTCTGGCGTGATTTTCGGAATCTGCCGCGGTTTATGGAACATGTGGAGCGGGTCGATATCTTGGACGATCAACGCTCGCACTGGGTCGTGAAAGCGCCGGGCGGCGGCACTGTCGAATGGGACGCCCGGATTATCAATGAGCACCCCAACGAAATGATCGCTTGGGAAAGTCTGCCAGGAGCGGAGGTGGAGAACTCCGGGAGTGTTTGGTTTACCCCGGCCCCGGATGGCAGGGGAACGCAAATCAAGGTTTCCTTCCAATACAATCCACCGGGAGGGATGCTCGGAAAGGTCGGCGCCTGGCTCTTTGGGGAATCGCCCGAGCAACAAATCGAACAGGATCTGGCCCGCCTCAAGAATGTGTTGGAGGGGAGGGAGACAGCCGGTGCAGGCGCCGGTGTGCAAACCGTAACCCAACGTTCTGGGCGTTAGGGATTTTCAGGGGGAAATCAGGGGCAAGGGCAAGCAACGGAGAGGGACCAAAGGGCGTGGGAGCCGCGAGGCGCTCACGCTCTTTGTGCGCGGAATGAATGGGAATTATGGGAAGCATGGGAGTTATGGGACCCATGCTTCCTATCAGCGCCTCTTACCCTTCTTTTCGCAAAAAGAAGCCTTCTGAATAGCCGCCCTCGTAAATTTCTTTTGACGCAAACGGCCTGAAAACCCCATGTTGCTACCACCTTATGAACTACGACCTTATTGTGATCGGTGGCGGGCCCGCGGGATATGTCGGGGCGATTCACGCGGCTCAACTCGGGAAAAAAGTGGCCTGCATCGAGAAGGAGCGCGCGGGCGGCACCTGTCTAAACTGGGGCTGTATCCCGACGAAGTCGCTGCTGCGGAACGCGGAACTCTATCACTTGATGTCTCACCGCGCGGCGGAGTTTGGGTTTGAGTTCGACAACGTCCGCTTTGACTGGAGCAAGATCATCAAACGCTCCCGCGACGTCTCGGACAAGAACGCTGCCGGGATCGAGTTTCTCTTTAAAAAGAACAAGGTCGATTACATCCTCGGCGAGGCGAGCCTGGAAAAGGCGGGTTCGGTGAAGGTGAAGTCGTCCGACGGCAAGGAGGAGACGCACACGGCCGCAAAGATTTTGGTGGCGACCGGTTGCCTGCCGCGGCCGATGCCGGGGTTGCCGTTCAACGGGAAAACCGTCATCAGCAGCAAGGAAGCGATGATCCTGGCCACCCAGCCCAAGTCGATGATCATCATCGGCGCGGGAGCGATCGGCACGGAGTTCGGCTATTTTTACAACGCGTTCGGCACCAAGGTGACGATCGTTGAGATGCTGCCGAACCTTTTGCCCGTGGAAGACACCGAAGTCTCCCAAGTGGTCGAAAAGTCGTTCCAGAAGCAGGGGATCACGGTGCTGGGAAACACCAAGGTCGTCAAAGCGGAAGCCGACGAAAAGGGCGTGCGGATCAGTATCGAAGGCAAAAAGACCGAAACTTTGGAAGCCGACGTGGCATTGGTAGCCATTGGCGTGCAACCGCTCCTGCTTCCCGGCCTCAAGTTGGAACTGACCGAGCGCGGTTATCTTAAGACCAACGAGAATTACGAAACCAGCGTCCCCGGCGTTTACGCGGCGGGCGACATTATTGGGCCACCGTGGCTCGCACATGTGGCCAGTTACGAGGCGATCCAGGCCGTGGACGGCATGTTCAAGCCCGGATACAAGCCCAAGAAAGTCACCACGTTCCCTGGCTGTACTTATTGCAATCCGCAGGTCGCCAGCGTGGGCCTCACCGAGCGCGCCGCGAAAGAAAAGGGTCTCAAATTCAAGATCGGCAAGTTCCCTTTCATGGCCAGCGGCAAGGCGCGGGCGATCGGAGAGATCGAAGGCTTCGTGAAGCTGCTGATCGGCGAGCCGAATGGCGAGATTCTCGGCGCTCATATCGTTGGCCCCGAAGCCACAGAGATGATCGCCGAGCTTGGCCTCGCGATCACTCTGGAAGCGACTTATGAGGAGATCGAGGCGACCATTCACGCGCATCCGACCTTGAGCGAGGCCGTGCATGAAGCCACGGGCAACGCCTTCGGCCACGCGATTCATATTTAGGGGGCAATGAAGACGAAGTGGGGGATCATCGGGACGGGGCGCATCGCCCGCAAATTTGCGGACGGGCTGCGGCAGTCACGGACCGGTGAGCTTGTCGCCGTCGGCAGCCGTTCTCAAGACTCCGCGAACCAGTTCACGAAAAAGTTCCCGGCGACCGCGTACGGGAGTTACGAGGCGCTCCTGGCCGATCCCGCCATCGAGGTCGTGTATGTCTGCACGCCCCACCCGATGCACGCGGAGTGGGTGATCAAGGCCGCCGAGGCCGGCAAACACGTCCTCTGTGAAAAGCCGCTCGCGGTCGGGTATTCCGACGCCCTGGCCATGATCGAGGCCGCCCGTCGCAATGATGTCTTTCTGATGGAAGCGTTCATGTATCGCTGCCATCCGCAGACGGCGAGGGTCGTTCAACTCATTCGCGATCAGGTGATCGGGGAGGTGAAGTTCATCCGGGCAAACTTCAGTTTCTCCATTCCGTTCAATCCTGAAAGCCGACTGCTCGATCCGAAACTCGGGGGCGGCGGCATTCTCGATGTCGGTTGCTACTGTGTTTCCATGGCGCGGTTGATCGCCGGCGCGGCATGCGGCAAACCCTTTGAAAATCCGATCGAAACAGTCGGGGTCGGCCATCTGGGGCCAACGGGCGTGGATGAATACGCCATCGCCTCCCTCAAATTTCCCGGCGGCGTGCTGGCCCAAGTGGCGGCCGGCGTGCAACTCTCGTTGGAAAACAACGTCCGCATTGTCGGCAGCGAAGGGAGCATCCTTGTGCCCGCTCCGTGGATCGTCAATGGCCTTGCCCCCGGATTTTCAAAGATCCTCGTTTTCAAGGACAACATCCCCGAGGAAATTGTCATCGAGGCGGATCGTAGCATCTATGCCATGGAAGCCGACCATGTCGCGGAACATATCCCCGACCGGCAAGCGCCCGCCATGTCTTGGGACGACAGCCTCGGCAACATGAAGACGCTCGATGCCTGGCGCTACGCGCTCGACGAGATTCCTTATTAAGTGAAACGACGGCGGTAGGCGACGAGCACTTCGCTATTCCGAGCCGAAATCGATTTGAACTCGGCGGAGACTCTGGGTTCCTGGCTGAGCCTCGCCCAGAACTGTTCTGCAAGCGCAACGGCAGCAGTCCAAAAAGGCATCGCTTCCGGCGGTGGGGGAGGGGGTGAAAACGGTTTCTCTGGAAGCTGGCCTTCGCTCCCCGGCCGGTAGGCCATGGGAAGCATGTCGTAAACGGGAGCGAGCGCGAGCGGACGGTGCGGGGTTAAGAACAGGCTTACATTCCCAAAGTGCATGTCCGCATTGGCGATCAATTCGCCGAACCACCAAAGGAGTGTCAGGCGGGCGGCATCCTCCTCGGTGATCCAGCCTTCCTCCCGAAGGCGTCCGGCTGCGGCGGTCCAGGGAGTGTAGGGTTCGCAGAAGTAGGCGGCATCCAGGGCAAGCAGTGAAACCAATCCACATCGTCCGATGCTTTCGATCCGGTCGAAGCGCTCGGATTCCAAAAAAAACCGTCCATCGGATTCCACCAGTTTCGTGCAAGCCGCCGGAATGCCGTTCTGGTTCAGGAGTGTTGCCGCGAGATGTTCAGCAATGAGCAAATCGGCCCAGCGCCGCCCTTCGGGGCGATCTAAACGACCGCTGAACTTCACGATAACGTGCCGGACTGAGCCGTTATCGTCCTTGATCCGCGCCGTGAATTTTGGTTGTTCTCCTCCGGCGGAAGACCCAGGCCATTCATTGGCCAACGCCGCATCGGCCAAGGCTGGATAGTGCATGGCGCGGGACCTCGCAGGCACCATCCCTCGGTCGTCAAACATGCGCTCTTGCGCTATGGCCAGCATCGCCTCGCCGATAACAAACGATCCGGGGAGATCGTGGCCATGGCGGATCAGGGACGCCGCCACCTGGTCGGCATTCCACAAACGGGGATCCGGCGAAAGTCCCAGCGCAGGGCCATAACTCTTGGCAAAGGCACGCCCCAGAAATCCCTGGGGACGAAGGTCGTCCAGAAACCAAGGGAAATCGGGATAGAGGCCCAGCGGAAACGCGTTGCCCCGGAGGGTTTCCCAAGGGTTTTCCTGCTGAAGCGCCCACAGCTTGGGTTGCAAGGCGTTGAGCAGGCCCACTCGATGTGGCTTCCCCGCCGCATCGATCTCATACAGAGGCCAAGCATTCCCAAGCGGCGGGATGTTGCGCGCCATTGCATAAGACGTTAGTTTTCCGCGTCCCAGCCGAACAATCTGACGACCGACCCTGGAAAGAAGCCGCGAGGCGGTTGGCTGGCTGATTTTCAGAGCCGCAGCGATTTCGGCAGCCGAAAGTGCGCCCCGGCGTCGGAATTCGAATTCGAGGAGTGGCTCGTAGTGAGGCATGGCGGATAGTGAATAGAAAATGAATCACGTTTCCATGGGTGGAAGCAACTGCGAATGCGGAAAAGTGAATAGAAAATGAATAGAATACATCGTGGGCAAATCGCGTCGTGTTGCCCGCATCAAGAACGTCCCGCTTCTATTTGCCCCGATTCGCGTGGTTGATCCACGTAAAGACCATCACCCAAAAGGTGAGTGCCAGGCTGAAGAGCGGGATCTGGAGCAGAGAGGGGAGGGCGTACACCATGCTCACGAGCGGAATCCAAACGCCCCAAGTGGCCACCAGCGTCGGCAGCGTCTTGGTCTTGTAGAAGCGCTTGGTCAACACCCGCGACATGCCGGCCAGTCGGTAACCCTGGTTTTTCCACTCGTAGCAAGCATTCCCAAAAGGCCCGGCGTAGATCGGATTATAAACGAATTGATCCACAAACACCTTGATGCTCACCACGCAAAAGCTGGCATGCGATCCAAAGGCCCGCGCCTGGCCGCGATAGAATGCGTCCACGACCATCGCCTGAAATCCCCAAAACACGATTCCGAAGGCGAGGTTTTTGAAGTTATCGAGCCGGACGCGACCGCGTTGGAACACGCCGATGAGCAGTATTTCCGGCAGTACCCCGCCCGCCAGCGCTCCCGCCGCGAAAGAAAAGAGAAAGCCGCTCTGCCGCTTCGCCTCCGCCAGATGCGCCAGCCAGTCCTGAGTCGGTTTATGATAATAGTAACCCAGCACAAGGGTGATCATCGCGGCTTGCACGATGAAGGCGGGCACGAGGTTTGCCCGGGCGGCCCGGAGGCCCACGAGCAACGGGTGATAATCGTCTGTTTTGGTGTCGGAATTCACGAAGGACGCCGAAAGTAATGCGCTTCCGCAGAAAAACCAGTTTTCAAATCGATTCGAAGACCGTAATAAGAGCGCTCCATGTCGCCACACGAAATTTTTGCCCGGATGTCGCCCGAATCGGCCTCACAACTGTTGAGCTACCTGTTCGAAAAAGAAAAGCCCCTCTACAAGGCGATGATCGACTCGCTGGCCAAGCAGCGGAACCTGCGTCCGGTTTTTGTGGAGCGGAAGCCCCGCAATGAGCGGTTCGCTTGGATTCAGGCTGCCCTGGGGCGCAGAAACAGCGAAGCGGTTGCCGCGCAACTGCTCCAAATCTGGCTGGTGGGCGCCCACTCCAAACTCCTGTGCGACTTTCTCGACGGGCTCGGAATCGCCCACGACGAAAAAGGGATGGTCGAATCGCTCCCGGACGCCCCTGCCAAGGAGCAACTCATTCCTGTGCTTGACGATCTGCTCACCAAGCACGACCCGACCGTGGTTGCCATTTATCTGCACGCGTTCCAAGGATTGGATGATAAGGGCGGCTGGCCGACGCTCGAGGAGCTGCTCCAAAGCGATCCCCGGTTGCAACTGGCGGCCAAGGCCGCGGCCTAGCGGTGGCCCAGCGGCTTTCCGCCAATAGTGATCGGCATCGATTTTGCTTAGGACCAAAGGTCCGTCCTATATCAGCCTGGGGCGGAGGCTTTGCGAAGCCCCAGGAACCCGAATCCAACGCGATCAGGGCTGAAAGCCCGCCCCATCTCTCCGGAATGGTTCGGGCCTTCAGCCCTAAATCCTTTTAAATGCAAATTCCTGGGGCGATGCCCCAGGCTGGTATGGGGTCGCGCCGTTGGCGCTCAGACGCGCATCAAAGCTTAACTTAACGGCAGGGGGCGACGCGTAGCGCTGGCATTCGTATGGTAGGGATGGCACTCCGTGCCGTCCGGGTGCGCTCACCGCATTCAGGGCACCCGCTTGCAAGAACCCGACTCCCGGCACACATTATGGCGGATCATGGAGAGTTCACCGACGCATCCGTGTCAGGAAGCCGGGGGAAGAATTGCCCGGGAGATCGCGCTTTTCCTGCGCGACTCGTTCGACGATTACAGTGCGGAGTTCCTCGCCATTACCCGGCGGGCGAAATCCAGGTTCGAAAATCGCGAGTGGACCGGGGTTCTCCAGGATGCCCAGGAGCGTATCGGGCTTTATCACTCGCATTTAAACCATATCTCCTCCCGGATGCAGGCGGCCCTTGGGCCGTGCGTTCACGACTACTCTCTTTGGGAACGCGTCAAAACCGATTACGTGGAGGTTTGCTTTGAGCGCTATGACGCCGATCTGGCCCTGATCTTCTTCTATTCGGTCATGCGCCGGCTTTTTGTGGAGACTGGCGACTCCATCGAATACTCGGACGATGAAATCCGCAGCAGCGTCAAGGCGCAGGTGGAGCAGGACCCGAATCGGCCGGTGCGGATTTACCCGGCGGACGTGCCTGAAGACGTGACGGCGGAACTGATCCAGCGAATTGTAGGCGACTTCCATTTCGCGGCGGTCTTCCAGGATCTGCCCCATGACGCGAGCCTGGCGGCGGAGATGCTCCGGCCGACTCTGCGCAAGGCGCTGGGGACGCGCAAGATCGACCGGATCGAGGTGCTTGAGTCGGCGTTTTTCCGAAACAAAGCGGCTTACCTGATGGGGCGGGTCGTCTCGGGCTCGGTGGTGATCCCGCTGGTGCTGGTGCTCTTGAATCGCCAGGAGGGGATCATCATCGACAGCGCGCTGAGCGAAGAAGCCGACCTCAACAACATCTTCACCTCGGCTCGTTCCAATTTTCACACCGACACGGCTGCCTACCGCGAAATCTGTGAGTTCCTGGCTTCTATCGCTCCGAGCCGGCCCAAGGCTTACATTTTCACCGCCATCGGGTTCATCCATCCCGGCAAGCTCCAGTTGGTGCATGAGTTGAGACGGCACCTTGAGCAAAGCGGCGAGAAGTTTTGTGTGGCCCGGGGCGTGCCCGGCACCGTCATGGTGGTGTTTACGTTGCCGACGTTCCGCTACGTTTTCAAAGTCATCCGCGACACCTCCTCAAAGGAAACCTTCCTGGGTCGCCAGCATGTGATAGCACAATACTGGAAAGTTCACCGCATGGATCGCGTCGGGCGAATGCTCGACATCATGACCTTTCACAATCTCCGATTTCGCCGCTCCGATTTCGAGCCGGGCTTGCTTGGCGAACTCCTACATCAGGCCCCATCCAGCGTTCGGGCAGAAGGAGAGGATGTCATCTTCCGTTATCTCTACGCCGAACGCCAGATCACTCCGCTCGACGTCTATTTGGCGGATCCGGCCCGCCCTCAGGAAGCCAAAGCCAAAGCCGCCATCGACTACGGCCACGCCATCAAGGACTTGGCTGCGGCCGGCATTTTCGTCGGCGATTACCTCCCCAAGAACTTTGGCGTCAACCGCCTCGGGCGGGTTCTTCTCTACGACTACGACGACTTGGACGAATTGGTCCGCTGGAACTTCCGCGAGCTCCCGGACCCGCCCGAGTGGGCCGAGATGCTCCCCTACGAAGAGTGGCTCAGCAAAAAAGAGTGGGATGTCTTTCCCGAGCACGATTTCCGGATCTTCACCGTCCCGGCCCACGAGCGGGAGGTCTTCCTGGAGCACCATCGAGACGTGCTGATCGCCGGATATTGGAACTCAATCAAAGACCAACTCCAGTCTGGAAGCGTCCCGGAGTTTTATCCTTATCCCCAGAGCAAACGCCTCCCCGCACGCTTCGGCGGGGAGGAGGGGGCGCATTCGAGGCATGTGCATCCGCACTGAAACCGGGCAGTTAATCCCGAACTCCGAAGTTGCGGTTTGCTGTGGCTGCGGCGCTCTGTCGCCGC
>JBAXSN010000093.1:0-13631 GCA_037130675.1 Verrucomicrobiota bacterium | reverse complement strand
GTCAAACTTTGGGAGCCTCCCCGGCAAAGCCGGGGGACCTCCTATTGGACTTTAGCCAGGCGAGAAACCGTGTCAGGCGACACGGCCAGGATCGTGGCGACCTGGGCAGCGCCTAGGCATTTACCGTCCTCGGAGTGCTGTGTGGATGGGCTCTGGAGTAACATTTCCAGAGTCCGATAACGAGATTCCCGCCGAAGGCATAAAAAATGTGAATAAAGTTACTTTTCTCCAAGGAGGCATCGGAATTGTTGGGAACCCCAACCACTCGGAAAAACCGGATCCCATCGTCGGATCTGATAAAAGGGCACCCCCACACCGAGTTTCACGATCATTATGTGTGCGGAAAATTCTTCCTATAAACCATTGACCCGCTGCACACATCAGGAATATGCTCCCATCCAGTTCAGCAAAAACCCGGCAAGCAATTACGCCGACCGGGTTTAATGTCCGAAGTCGCTACGAGAGCGAGATTCAGCTGCAAACTCTTCTCTAACTCGTGGCGGCCTTCGGATCAAGCAATGTTTCAGGCGCTGCTGGGCCGCCTTGGAGTTAGAAGAGACAAGACAATGGCAGATACAGTCCAAATCAAGTGCATCAACAAATCCGACCACTTCAACGCGCATGAGCGCATCAAAACCGTCGGAGGTACCAATCCTGACGGGAATCGGTGGAAACTGACCCAGGAAGCAGCCATCGCCGATATTGAAGCCGGGAAATACAGCTTCTACGTCAGCGTCAACGGCGAGAGCGTGTGGGTCGTGGTGGCCACGAGTCGCTACGGCAATAAATACCTCAAGACGGAACCCGATGGTGAGCAGCCGAATAATCTGCTCAGCCTGCCTGAGTGCCCCTAAAATAACTGAAATGCCGCACCTGAGTTCCATATCGGAAATTCGGATGGGGGCGACCCTGCGGGGTCGGGACGCAACACGTCCCGACCCCAAAGGGTCCTATCGATTCGTACGGATTGGTGATATCTCCCAAGATGGGAGGTTCGATAATACGGACTTCCTTCGGATCGAACCCAACGAACCCGTCAGCGCCGAGCTGTGCTTGCGCCCCGGGGATGTTCTGTTCCCGAACCGCGGGACGCGAACCACGGCCATCGCCTATCGGTTCGATGAACCTCGCACCATCGTGGGCTCCCAGTTCTTCATCGTGCGCGCAGACACAACACTCCTCTTGCCGGAATTTTTAGCTTGGTTTCTGCGAACCGACGAATCCTGCCGTCATTTTGAATCCCGCCGCAAAGGAAGCCACGTCCAGACCGTCCAGCGTCAAGACTTGGCGGAGTTGGAAATCCCGCTCCCTCCCGTTGAAACCCAGCGCAAGATCGTTCAGGCGGCCGATCTGGCGGCCGTTGAACGTCAGCTTACCGAGCGGCTACTCGATCTGAGGCGTCAGCTCATCGGCGGAAAGCTCTTGAAGGCAGCAACGAATTCACCCCAACCCAAAAAATCTCGCTCATGAAGAAGATCAACCAATCTGAAATTAACGACGTGGCCTGGCGGGCCTGTGACACCTTCCGGGGGGTCGTCGATCCCTCAGACTATAAGAACTACATCCTGGTGATGCTGTTCTGGAAATATGTCTCCGATGTGTGGCGGGACCACCGGGACCGTTACCTTAAAGAGTTCAAAGGAGACGAGAACCGCGTCCAGCGCCGACTCTCCCGCGAGCGCTTTCAACTTCCCTCCGGGTGCGATTTCGACAGCCTTTACGCTCAGCGCGACAAGCCCGACATCGGCGAGCGCATGAATGTTGTCTTGGAGAAAATCGAGGAGGCCAACAAAGCCAAACTCGAAGGCGTTTTCCGGGAGGTGGACTTCAACTCGGAAAACAAGCTCGGCCAGACCAAGGAGCGCAACAACCGCCTCAAACACCTCCTCCAGGATTTCAACGACCCGCGCCTCGATCTGCGGCCTTCCATCGTCGGGGATGAGGACGTGATCGGGAACGTCTATGAATACCTTTTGGAGCGGTTCGCGTCCGATGCTGGGAAAAAAGCCGGTGAGTTCTACACCCCCGGTCAGGTTTCCACCCTATTGGCGCGCCTGCTCGCTCCCAAAAAGGGCAGCACCATTTGTGATCCCGCCTGTGGTTCCGGCTCGCTCTTGATCAAGGTGGGGCGCCAGGCTGACGACCGCGACTTCGCCCTCTTCGGTCAGGAAAGCAACGGCACCACCCACGCCCTGTGCCGCATGAACATGTTCCTTCACGGCATGGACAACTTCAACATACAGTGGGGCGATACTCTCGGCAATCCACGCTTGGTGGAAGGGGACCATCTGACGAAATTTGACATCGTCGTGGCCAATCCGCCATTTTCTCTTGAAAAGTGGGGTTACGAGGGTGCGGAAGCCGACTCCTTCCGTCGGTTCCACCGGGGCATTCCCCCCAAGGGCAAGGGCGATTACGCCTTCATTTCTCACATGATCGAAACCGCGCGCGAGGACACCGGGAAAGTCGGCGTCGTGGTTCCGCACGGCGTCCTCTTCCGCGGCGGGGCCGAGGGGAAGATCCGGCGCAAGCTCATTGAGGAAAACCTGCTGGAAGCCGTCATCGGCCTGCCGGCGAACCTTTTTTTCGGCACCGGCATTCCCGCCGCCATCCTACTTTTCAACAAGGGCAAGACTCACGGCGACGTCCTCTTCATCGATGCCTCGCGCGATTTCAAGGAAGCGAAAAACCAGAAAGTCCTCACCGACGAGCACGTCGAGAAGATCGTTGCCGCGCACCGCACCTTCCGGACAGTGGACAAATACGCCTACCGCGCCACCCCGCAGGAGATCGCCGATAACGACTTCAACCTCAACATTCCCCGGTACGTGGACACCTTCGAGGAAGAGGCCGAGATTGATCTCGACGCAGTGAAGGTCGAGATCTCCCGCCTCGAATCCGAACTCGCCACAGTCCGGGTGAAAATGCAGGGTTACTTAAAGGAACTTGGCCTGTAAACTTCACGTCATCGCGCTATGAACACCGATTTTACCGCTCTCACCGCCCTCCGGGATGAATGGCAGGCGCTTCAGCCGCTTTCGGCGGAAAATGAGGCCCGCCTGTGGAAAAAGCTGCGCCTCGAGTGGAACTACCATTCCAACCATATCGAGGGAAACACCCTGACCTATGGCGAGACGGAACTCCTGCTCCTCCACGACCGTACCACCGGGAATCATAGCCACCGCGAGTATTTGGAGATGAAGGCGCACGATGTCGGAGTCGAGCATGTGCGCACCTTGGCCGCAGACAAAGAACGCCTCCTTACTGAGAGTGACATTCGTGATCTGAACAAGATCATCCTCAAGGAATCCTTCTGGAAGCCCGCCGAAACCGCAGAGGGCCTGGCGACGCGCAAGGAGATCATTCCCGGCCAGTATAAGACCACGCCGAACAACGTCCGCCTGCCGAACGGCGAAATCTTTTTCTTCGCCTCCGTAGAGGACACGCCGCCTCGCATGGGCGCCCTTGCCGCCTGGCTGCGGCAGGAGTTGGAGTCCCCCACGCTGCATCCCGTCGCCTTCGCCGCAAAGCTGCATCACGACTTCGTGCTCATTCATCCCTTCGACGATGGCAATGGCCGCGTCGCCCGCCTGCTGGTGAACTACGTCCTCATGCGCAGCGGCTACTTGCCCCTTGTTGTTCGCTCCGAGGACAAGGCCAACTACCTCACCGCCCTACACCTCGCCGATGCCGGAGATCTGTCAGCTCTTGTCGCCTACTTTTTTCAGCTCACCGAATGGTCGCTCAAGCTTGGAATCAAGGCGGCAAAGGGCGACCGCATTGAGGAACCGAGCGATGTGGAGAAGGAAGTGCAGCTTTTTGTGCGCGAACAGCAAGCCCGGGCCCAAGGGAAGAACCCGGTGACCAGAGAAGTGTTGGACCAGCTTTTTGAGTTCTCGTTAAAGCCTTTCCTTGAGAAAGCGGAGGCGAAGCTGCAGCAATTGGTGCCGCTGTTTCAAAAGCTCGAAGTGAGGACATACGTGGGGAGAGATGGCGCTACGACATCCACCAGGATTTCATTCTCTGAACTCCACCAACTCGGGCCAGGGGTTAGCGTCGTGATCTCGTTCATATTCTACGGTTATCAGGGGGATGCCGTTGCTCCGTTCAATTTCGAGACGATAATCGAAATCCATTTTTCTGCCGACCACTACACGGTGGTTCAGAATCAAGAGGTGATAGCCACCCGCTCCTATGACAAAGTGATCCTGGCAGAAGAAGCGGAACGATTGACGGCTCAGATCCTCGCAACCGCGTTCGCTCGGATCAAAGCACTCAGCGGCATCAAAGAATGAAGACCGAGATCAAGAAGCTGACGAGGCCAGGGGAGCGGAAGGGGGCCAAGTGATGAAGGTAGTAGGTCATTGGCGCCTGTCGGCACTGGAAGATGTGGCAGAAATCCAAACCGGTCTTTCGAAGAGTGCAAGTCGTCAAGGCGCGTCCATCCGAATGCCATACCTTCGGGTGGCTAACGTCCAGGATGGGCACTTTGACCTTACAGAAATCAAAGAAATAAATGTTCCGTCAGAAGCCGTTGAACGTTTTCGCGTCCGCGTAGGTGACGTTCTTTTGACCGAGGGCGGGGACTTCGACAAACTCGGGAGGGGAGCCGTCTGGAATGGACAGATTCCCGATTGCGTCCATCAAAACCACATCTTTGTTGTACGTCCAAATCCCGAAGTTTTGGATACACGCTTTTTTGCTTATCAAACGCAAGGGCCGCGAGGGAGAGCTTACTTCCAATCTTGCTCGAAACAGTCAACAAACCTCGCAAGCATAAACTCATCGCAGCTTCGCCAATTCCCTGTCGCACTACCTCCACTCCCCGAGCAGCAAAAGATTGTCGATATTCTCTCGGCTTGGGACGAAGCGCTGGAAAAACTGGATGCGCTCATTGCAGCCAAGGAACGGGTTGGAAAGGTGTTCGCTCAAGAATTTTTCGGAATGCGACATCAGGGAAAATGGCGCTACTGCAAAACCACTGAAGTATTCAGAAGTCGCACCGAAAGAAATGGCACCGGGGCACCAATCCTGTCCGTAACACAAGATCAAGGGATCGTGCGGAGGGATACGCTCGAACGTCGTATCCATGCTGATGAGATTAACAACGGAACATATAAACTCGTCTATCCTGGTGATTACGTTATTAGCCTACGGTCGTTCCAGGGAGGGCTGGAGTATTCACAAATATTTGGGGCTGTCAGCCCCGCATATCACGTGATTACGCCTCGTTTTAAAATCAATGGAGACTTTTATCGTCATTACTTTAAATCTTATGAGTTCATAGGGCGACTCGCCGTTGCAATTATTGGAATTCGGGATGGTAAGCAAATCAGCTTTGATGATTTCGCTTTTATGCAGCTTCCTATTCCCTCGCTTGAGGATCAGGACAGTATTGGAAAAATTCTTAATATCTGCGAAGCCGAACTCCGCATCCTCCGCACCCAACGTTCCGCCCTCGACCGTCAGAAACGCGGGCTGATGCAACGGCTCTTAACCGGGAAAGTGCGAGTTAAAACTCCGTAACTGTTAACGCCCATGCAACTCATCGAACCACCTTACGCCCTCCAGAAAATGGGCGAGCACGAATGGCGTTTCGCGACGTCGGCGGAAATAGATGAGGTGACGGACCGCTTTGACTTGCTCATGGACGATTACGCCGGAACGCGAAAGTTCACCTCGTCACTTCGCAAACTTTTAAACGATCACCCCGACCACATTGACGCCCTGCACCATTACGTCCTTTGCAAACTGGAGGAAGGCAAACCGCTGGACGCCTACGCCTTCGCGCACACGGCGGTGGCGTTGGGAAGGGCGGCGTTCCCGCCCGAGTTCACCCCAGGCAAGGACCGTCTGCCCGGGGGGTGGGTCGAGAACCGCCCTTTCCTGCGCGCCATGCATGGGCTGATGCTCGCGCAAGATGCCCTATTCAAGCGCACCGAGGCAATTCAAACGGCCCGCGAATTGCTGGCCTATGACCGGGAAGATCGCTTGGGCACCCGGCTCGTCCTTCCCGAATATCTCCTAAAGGAAGGCAGGGACATTGAAGCGGCAGCGCTTTTTGCCGAGCCTGACTTCAAAGACACTTTTAATGTTGCTCACTACCTGGAGGCATTGGCGTTCCTGCGGCTGGGCAGGGAAGAAGAGGGCAAAAAGGTGCTGTTACGCTGCCTCAAACACAGTCCTCATGTGGCCCGATTCATCCTGGAACCCCACGCCCCTTGTCCCGATGAAGGCCAGTCATTTGGTGGAATCGTGTGCGGCAGCCCGTACGAGGGTTGGTATTACGGCACCAGCTACGCATGGCTGTGGAATACGCCCAAAACAGCCAAAGAACTTCTCCAAAAACTCGCGGCTCCCATCGCGGCAGCGGGCTGGCCTCGCTCATTTTAAAAAACCATGGAACCGAGTGCGCCCCTATTTCAGGAAGCCCATATCAGCCAGATTCCTGCGCTGCAGCTTCTCCAGCAGCTTGGGTTCTCTTACCTGAGCCCGGAGGAATGTGCCGTTGAGCGGAATGGAAAAATTGGGAACGTCCTTCTGGAACGAATTCTTGCCGCCCAACTCAAACGGTTGAACCGCATCCGGTTCAAGGGCCGGGAAACAGCCTTCACGGACGAGAACATCGCCAAGGCGATCGAAGCGCTGCGGGAAGTTCCCTTCGACGGACTGGTGCGGACCAGCGAGAAAGTTTACGATCTCCTCACTTTGGGCAAGAGCCTGGACCAGTCGATTGACGGCGAGACCAAGGGCTTCACTCTGCGCTTCATCGATTGGGAGAACCCGCGCAATAACAGCTTCCACGTCACGGCGGAGTTTGAGGTGGAGCGCACCGGCAGCCACGAGAAGCGGAGGCCGGACATCGTTTGCTTCGTCAATGGCATCCCTTTTGTGGTGATCGAGTGCAAGCGCCCGGAGGAGAAGCACTCCCTGGAACAGGCCATCAATCAAAACGTCCGCAACTGGCAGGCAGACGAGATCCCCCGGCTTTTCGTTTACAGCCAGATCGCGATGGCCTTGAACAAAAATGAGGGCAACTATGCCACCACCGGAACTCCCATCAAGTTCTGGGGCAAATGGCGGGAAATGCGGGACGTCACGGCGGAACTGCGCTCCCTGATCAATACCCAGGCGCGGCTGGAGGATCACGAGAAGCTTTTCAAAGGGGTGTTCGCCTACGCGAAAGTGGAGTTCGAGCAGAAGGCACTTATGAAACGCGAACCGACCGAGCAGGATCGCCTGCTCTGGTCCCTTTGCCGCCCGGAGCGACTCATTGAGATCGTCCGCCAATTCGTGCTGTACGATGAGGGTGGCGCCGTGAAGAAGATCGCCCGGTACCAGCAATACTTCGCCATCCGAAAGACGCTGGAGCGGGTGAATCAGCGGGATGCCCAGGGCAAACGCAAAGGAGGGGTGATTTGGCAGACCCAAGGGTCTGGAAAATCCTTGGCCATGGTGCTCCTCGGCAAGGCGCTGGCGCTGGACAGCCAGATCAGCAATCCGCGCATTGTCATCGTGACGGACCGGATCGATCTGGATGAACAGATTACGAAGACCTTTCATCAGTGCGGCAAAGAGCCCCAGCAGGCAAAAACCGGGCAGCATCTTCAGGAACTGCTTGCGGACGATCGGGTGGCAGTGATCACCACGGTGCTCCACAAGTTCAGTGCCGCAGCCAACGCCAGCAATGCTTTCAAGAACCCAAGCCATGACCTCTTTGTATTGGTGGACGAGGGTCACCGCAGTCAATACGGCGACGCCAACATCCGGATGATGAAGGCGCTGCCGAATGCCTGTTTCATCAGCTTCACCGGCACGCCGCTGATGAAGAAGGAAAAGAACACCGCCCGGAAGTTTGGGGGATTCATCGAACCGGCCTATACGATCCGCGATGCGGTGAATGACAAAGCGGTGGTCCCGCTCCTCTATGAAGGGCGGCATGTGCTGCAAGACGTAAACAAAAAGGCCGTGGACACCATGTTCGAGGTCATGTGCGCCGGACTGACCCCGGAGCAGAAGGCCGACCTCAAACGGAAATTCGCTTCCCGCGATGAGTTGAATCGCCTGGAAAGCCGCCTGTACCTGATTGCCTGGGACATCTCCCAGCACTTTTCCAACACCTGGAAAGGGTCCGGGTTCAAAGGGCAGATTACGGCTCCGGGCAAGAAGGAGGCGCTGATTTTGAAGCGCTTTCTGGATCAGTTCGGGAAGGTTTCGAGCGAAGTGGTGATCTCAGGCCCCAGCGAAATCGAAAACCCAGAAGATCATCAACAGGCCGAGAAGGACGAGAGCGTAGAGCTTTTCTGGAAGGCGATGATGGCCAAGTATGGCAGCGAAAAGGAATACAACCGGCAGATCATCAACGCGTTCAAGAAAGGCGACGATCCGGAGATTGTCATTGTGGTGGACAAGCTGCTCACCGGGTTCGACGCGCCCCGCAATGTCGTTCTCTACATCGCCCGGAGCTTGAAGGAGCACACTTTGCTCCAAGCAATCGCCCGCGTGAACCGCCTGCACCCCGGCAAGGACTACGGCTTCATCATCGACTATTACGGAGTCGTGACGGAGTTGCACGACGCCTTGGAGTTGTATAGCGCGTTGGAGGGAAAGTTTGATCAGGAAGACCTCAAAGGCACGCTCACGGATGTGGCGGAAGAGTTAAAGCAACTCCCCGGGATGCACGATGCGCTTTGGGATCTGTTCAAGACGGTGCCCAATAAAAAGGACGAAGAAGCATTCGAGTTGGCCCTGGAAGACGTTGAAAAGCGGGACGAGTTCTACACCAAACTCTCGAAGTTCTGCCGCATATTGAAAATAGCCCTGGCCAGCATCCACTGGGTCAATGCAATCCCGGAGCCAACCGCCGCCCGCTACAAGAAAGATGCGGTGTTCTTTCAGAAGCTGCGCGCTGCCGTGAAGATCCGGTATGCGGAGGAAATCGACTACCGGGATTACGAAGCGCAGATCCAGAAGATGCTGCAAACTTACGTCCAGGCGGATGAAGTGATCCAAGTGGTGGAGCCGGTGAACATTTTCGAGCGCCAAGCGTTTGAGAAGGAGGTCGAAAAGGCCCGGTCGCCAAGGGCGAAAGCGGACATCATCGCCAACCGCACCAAGAAGACCATTACCGAGAAGATGGACGAGGATCCGTTCTTTTACCGGAAGTTCTCCGTGTTGCTGGAACAGACCATCGCCGATTACAAGCAACAGCGCATAACAGAGGCGCAGTATCTGGCCAAGGTGACGGAGTATATGGAGGCTGTGCGCCGTGGCCGGGGAGATGACGCTCCCGCGCGCCTCGAACGGCGCGATCTTTCACGCGCCTTCTACGGTGCGTTGAAAGAGCAACTCGGAGATACGGTGAGGGCCGTAACAGGTGGCCAAAGTCCGGTTGTTGGGGAGGAAGTCCCTGATTACGGCCAGACTCATTCCAAGGAGTCTGTGGAAGAAATCTGGGCGGATGCCGCTTGCACCATTGAGGACATCATCCGCGCACATGCCGTCGTCCGGTGGAGGGAGAACACCGACGCTCAAAACAGGATGCGCAACGACATTGACGATTTCCTCTTTCGCCTCCAAGCCGAGAAGGGCATCGAACTGACGCTTTCGCAGATGGACGCGATCATCGAGTCGGCCCTGAAAATCGCGCGAAATCGGACGAACGATGTCTAAGTCGGAAACGCTTGCGACCGTGGTCGGCTCAGTTCAACTGAGGCGCACGCAACGGACGACCCTCTCGATCAGCGTCCATCCAAACGGATCGGTCGAAGTGGTTGCCCCGGCTAGAGCGCCAGTAGCGGATATTCAAGCCAAGATCACTAAACGGGCGGCGTGGATTCGCCGGCAAAAACGCGCCTTTGCCGGCATGAACGCCATCCGGCCACCGCGTCGCCACTGCGGTGGGTCCACCCACCGTTACCTCGGGCGCCAATACCGACTCAAGGTGAACACAGGCAGTCCGTGCCAAGTTAAGTTAATTGGCGGCTATTTCCAAGTGACCGCTCGGACGCGAAGCGAAGGTGAGGTCAAGCAACTGATGGACGATTGGATGAGGACCAGAGCCGTCGAACAGTTTTCTCGGCGCGTGGAGCTATGGCGCGAGTGGTGCAAGCGTGAAAAACTGCCGATGCCGCGAGTCCTCCTACGATCAATGCCGAAAAGATGGGGCAGCGCCCATAAGGATGGGCTGATCTTTCTGAATCCCGAATTGGTGCGAGCCCCATCCATTTGCATAGACTACGTGATCGCTCACGAGTTGTGCCACCTGAAACATCCCAACCACGGGCCGCAGTTCTATGATCTCCTTGATGAGCTGTTCCCCCGTTGGCGTGAGATAAAAGCCCGCCTGGAAAGCGCCGAGCTTTAAGCCGAGACAATAAGGCAACGGACCACCTGTTTCAGGTGATCAAGCCACAAATTTTGAGAGGGTCGCGCAGGGGAACATCCAGTGGGGTTCCATGTTAATCACGCGTCTGCCGTTGGATGCTCTCAATACCCTGGCGATTGGCATCTTCGGCTCGCAGCCAACATGAGGTGCTTGAATCGCTGTCAGCGAGGGTTGGGCACGTAGGCCCCGCCAATGATGATCGCGCCCAACATCTCCTCGCCATCGTGCCACATCTGCTTAACGTGATAATATGCAATCTGAGTGGTCTTGTACAGGGTAGTCCAGCGGCCGTTCGCGGGTTTGCGCTGCACAACAGCGGTCCCGTCATCACGAAGAGCGATGCGAAATGAGATGCCTTCGAGTGTGTCGCGGGCGGTTAGGGTTTCGATGATGGAGTTTTTCATGCGGGGGTTATGTAATTGGCGGGTTTCAGACGATTCCCTAAAAGTTTCGTTTTCCCATTCTATCAGCCTTTCTTCGTCCCCTTCCGGTTTTTTTTAACGTTCGGCGGAAATTCGGAGGCCCCCCGGTCATCATCACGGAACCGTCGTCCATCGGTTGCGGGGGACGACATCCTGGCCATGGTCTCTCGTAAGGTCCAGTTGACAAGCATCGCATCAGGGCAGACTACGCCACTTTTGTTTCCAACCGCGGCACGAGGCGGAACTGCGGCCGAATCTCAAAAAAGCGGGGGCCGTCCGCCGGGTCGACCAGCCGGCGGTAGTGTTCGAAAAGCATCTGGTCGCCGGTATGCCCAAGTTGCGCGGCGACGTAGGTTGAATCCTCGGTTTGGGCATAGAGGTAAGAGCCGAATGAATGGCGGCACCCGTTTTTGGGCCAGTGCTCCCACCCTAAAAGTGCTTTAAGCTGCTTGCGCCGGGCCCAGTAATTCGGAGGTGCGATTCGCCCATGCAATCCGGCATACGGGCTCAGCCATTCCGTCAGATTGTCCATCGCTTTGATGTTCCGGGTTTTGCGAGTTTTCGAGGAGCGGCCGCGGACGGTCACAAAACCGCCCAGCTTGACGTCGGCCCAGTCCTGCAACCGGGCTTCACATGTGCGCTCGCCCGTGAAAAATTGGAGCGCAAAGGTGGCTGTGAGTTCAAGTTCCGGATGCGCCTCGCACATCGCCATAACCTCGATGGCCTGCTCAATCGTGAAAACCTCGGGTTCGCTCTCATCCAGCGTGATTTCTTCCATCTTTTTGAGGGGGTTCTCCGCGCAATAGTTGTATTTGACGCAGTGGTTGATGACGATGCTGACGTCCCGGACATAGCCGCGCTTTGTAATTGGCTCCCATTCCATGGCGTCAAGCCAGTCGCTAAATTCCTTCAAAGTCAGATCGTTGACCAGCATATCGCCGAAATCTTGATTGAACACCCCCAGCGACCAGCCAAGCCCCTTGATGTAACTCTGCTTTTTGTTAGAACGCCGCTTGGCTTCTAGCACCTCGGCCGTCGCTTCCTTGAACGTCCTTTTTCCGCCCGCCGGGCAGGCGTGCTTGATGTAGTAGTCGGTGGCCTTGGTCAGGCTCGCATTGACTTCCCGAAGTCGGCGGGTCGCACTCTTGGGCCTCGGTTCGCAGCTTCTGGGGGATGCGGACCGCTTCAAGCCCCCTCAATTTCTTCTGCTTCCGAATCTCCTTGGCGTATTCAAGGGCCTCGTCTTCGGTCTTGCGGTACTCCCTGACGGGCTTGCCGCCGACCTTCCCCTGGTAGATTTCCCAATGGTAGATCCCGTTGGAGTTTTTCCGCTCATGGACGGAGACGCCGTAGGGGTCTCGTTTGCTGGTCTTATTCATCGTTGGTTCTTAGTGCGGTAAAGCACCAGTAAAACCAACGGATACAGGTGTACTAACGAGACTTAGGATCTGGTACCGTAAGGTATAGGGGTTCAAATCCCCTCCCCGGCATTTTTTATAGCGGCCCAAAATCGGGCCTACATCAAAGTTTAAGTTTTTTACCTGTCGGCCCGGGAGAGGCGCCGTGCTCATTCCTCCTGACACGTCAGAGCATTCGGACTAGGCCTCGTGGTTTCTGCGCTGCTTGCGCCCCGGTCTATGCGCGCGAGGACACGTATTTGGAATAACGCCCGCGGAGGTTGACGCCGGCAGGTTAACCAGCAAACTATCCACCTACTTTGAAACCTACTCATACCCTCGGACAAACCCGCACCCCGGATGGCTCTCTGTTCTCGCTTCAGGAGCACGATGGCGAGTTCTTCCTGAAGCTCAATGGGCGTCAACTCATGAGCACCACCTCCACGACCTCGGAGCTGTTGTTGGCAGAGTTGCCCTGCAAAAAGCTGGGCAACCGACCGAACGCCTGCGTGCTCATCGGCGGACTCGGCCTGGGGTACAGCCTCCGGCGGGTACTCGAACTGGTCGGGCCAAGCGCCAAGGTGGAAGTCGCGGAGTTGCTCCCGCAGGTCGTCGCCTGGAACCGGGAGTTCCTCGGCGCGGTGAACGGAGCCTTGCTCGACGATCCGCGCGTCAAGATGATCGTCGGGGACGTGTTCGATGTCCTCCGTCGGGCCAAGAATGCCTGTTACGATGCCATTCTGCTCGATGTCGATAATGGTCCAACCTCTTTCGTCCAGGCGAAAAACTCGCGCCTATACGATCGCCGCGGCTTTGGACTCATCTCGCGAACGCTCAAACCGGATGGCAAAGTGGCTTTCTGGTCCGCATGCGAGGAACCCGGATTTCTCCAAAGGCTCTCGTACGCCGGAATCAAAGCGGAGGCTTTCTCAGCGCAAGCCAACGAACACGCCAAGCGCGACGCCCATGTATTCTACATGGACGAGCGCCAACTCGCGATCGATCCAGGCCAGCGGCGGTGAGGCATTGGCATTTTATTCTGACGGGATTAACATTTGGAGTGACTGGAAACCTTGTGCATCGGGGCGCTTCGTAAGGCGCTGGAGGACTAGCACCAAGCCGCCTTAAAGCCATCTGTGCGCTCCTCGCTCACCTGATCCGCTGCATGAAGCGCCTCTACCCGCTTCCTGGAGGCCTGCGATCACGCGAACGCCGGGATGCCGAGACCGAGCTGCTCGATCTCGCGCCTTATCCTGAGAAGGTTTGCGGTTTTTTTGCCGCGAAACTGTTGCGTTTTTGTCGCAGATTTTGGGCCGAATGCCCGCCAACGCTGATAAACAAAAGTGCTCGGGGGGGGACTTGAACCCCCATGCCTTACGGCATACGCCCCTCAAACGTACGTGTCTGCCATTTCACCACCCGAGC
>JBAXSN010000092.1:0-13783 GCA_037130675.1 Verrucomicrobiota bacterium | reverse complement strand
TTACCGCGGCACGCGAGAACTGCGCTCAAGCATCAACTGCCGTTTTTAGGATGAAGCCAAATCCTATCTTATCAATATCGCCAAAGACAGCAAAAACAAACTAGTCAAGGTGGTATTCATCAATGACGAACACCCAGTCGAAACCTGTGAACTATCAATCGAGGCGGATGTGCTTGTAAATATCTCAACAGCCATCCAAAGCGAGGCATGTAATAGTTACCAACTCAATGTAATTGACGGACATATCGCCGACCACAATAGGCTTTCTGTCAAGCAGCGCATTGCTCTTCTTGAGTCGAAGCTAGAACTGGTTCTGCTTGACAAAAAAGTTCCCCTCGACGTGACAGACAAGCGATCAGGCGAGGTCTTCTACGCCGCAAACACAAGAATTACGAAAAACACTATTCGAGAAATCGCTCTTCATTTCAATACACTGAAGATCCTTCCAAGTCCCTTTCGAAATACAATTCTCAAAGCTATCCGCGAAGCGATGGCGAGTGCTGTATGACCTATTTAACCTTAGTCCAGGCAGGATCATCCTTTGGCACGTCGGGTCGTTTGTCGTTCAAGCTGGTTAACAGCCGAAACGCTCCGCCAATTCGTGACAGCGGAGTTGCAGGCATTCATTTACGGTTTGGAGGATGGGATGCTTGATACCGTTTTGCCTCAGTTCAACGCCCAGGCTTTCTGAAAGAATAGGAATTCGTTGAATGTAGTCATGGATGATTTCGCGAATTCTTATGGACGAATATTCACATTGCCTCGCCATTTTTTCAAAGTGATGAGGTCGGATTTGATCGTCGCGGTAGGCGCGGTCCACGCGCATAGCCAGTCGCCGATCCCGGGGTTGCTGTGCATAGGGGAGCAAACTGGCGATGTCGTAAAGAGGCGCCAGCCTGGCACGCCCACCGGCTCCCAAAAGCAAGCTGTAGTTCTTGGCGTGAGCATCTGAGCCAAGGATAACGTAATTGAAAACAACTGCGCGCATGAAGCGGTCGCGGTCCTCGTGTGGGTTGCTTGATTGGTTCAGCAAATCCATGATGGCCCTTACTCCAGGCCCCCCTTCGTTTTCGTACTTCTTTGCGGGGTGAACCGACAAGGCCTGACACATGTCTTCCTGGTGAACTCGCGTGATTGATTCCCCGGTTTTTGTTCGGTCATAGCGGGCGATGACAATTGCGGTTTCTGTGCCGAACTGAACAATCTCGGAAGTTGCAACGCTAAGCCCCAACCGCCTGGCGAGTTGCAGGCAGAAGTGCTCGTTTTCGACGTGCCCGCTGAGTTCAGGTCGGGGAGGCTTGAGGATGTGTGTCGTGGGCTCGGTTCCCCAAGGCAGAAACCATCGGCCATCGACCCGTTGCAATGCGGTTTTTGCTTGGGCTCCAGCCAATGAGAATTGGCCGCGATCCCCCGGTTCCCTGCCCAGGGCGGGGTCCCGCTTGATTTCTGCCAGGCGGCGTTCGACATCGGCTTCGCTTAAAGGGTCTTTTCCGCCGCGACGACAATCGTTCAGACGATCTTCCCGGATAAAACGAATCGCACCCGCGCAATCCTCCCCTGTTTCTCTCAGCAGGCCGAAGGCGTTCGACGTACTGACGTGAAAACGTGAGGCCCAATGTTGCAGAAGTTGCTCATTGTCAGGAAGCAGTCCCCAAAGAAATGGATGCACCTTTTCGTGGGGATATTCTGAACCGACCAACGGCATCGACAACGAGAAGGGAATGCCCGAACCTGTCGTGAGATAGTTTTCGTCGTAGCGGAATCTCAGTTTGCCACCGGAGGCACGATAAACGCTTCCCAAGGGGAGGTCGTTGAGAAAAACTTCAAGCCGTTCTTCGGTGGTGGGCATAAAGCATCAACTGTTCGCGATTTTGTCGATGTCCGGATAGCCAGATTCGACCCTGTGTTTTACTGAGTCGGAGTCGTCGGGGAGTCTTCCGGTGATTTCCAAATCGAGCCAAGTCGCCAAGCGCAAGACTTGCCCAATCCACGCTTTCTGCTGGCCGCGTTCAACGCGTGAAACCCACGCCTGTGTGACTCCTAACTCTTGGGCGACGTCGCGCTGAGAGAGACTCTTCCGCCGTCGAGCGGCGGCGATGAGCTGGCCAAGTTGCTGGCTGCTGCGGATAGGCGTCTCAAAGGGCATAGAGTTTGATATTCAACTTAGTATCAAGCTGTCTGATATTTATTCGAATGTCAACCTAGATCGATATTCGCTTGAATATCGCTGAGTTTCTCTCCCAAAAAACAGCACAGGCCGGATCGCCTTCAGCGAATCCGGCCTGTGCTTAAAACCTACTCTCGGTTTACCGCCTTAGGAAAGGCGGGAGGCGAGCAATTCTTTCTCGAACACGAGTTCCTTCGGAAGGGTGCGGTAGAGGTTCAGGAAGAACTCGGTCTGGAGAACGATTTCCTTCTTCCACTCTTCCTTGTCGATCTTCTGGACGGCTTCAAAGGTTTCCTTGGTGAACCCTTCGAGTCCTTCGATGTCGAAGTCTTCGGTCAGCGGCATGCGACCCACCGCGGTTTCACGCGCGGCGGCTTTGCCTTCGCAACGCTCGACGATCCACTTGAGGACGCGCATGTTGTCGCCAAAGCCCGGCCACATGAAATTGCCGTCCTTGTCCTTGCGGAACCAGTTGACGTTGAAGATCTGCGGCGGGTTGGAGAGCTTCTTGCCCATCTTGAACCAGTGAGCGAAGTATTCGCCCATGTCGTAGCCGGCAAACGGGAGCATCGCCATCGGGTCGCGGCGGACCTGGCCCATGCCACCGGCGGCGGCGGCCGTCATTTCGGAACCCATGCTGGCGCCGATGTAAACACCGTGGCTCCAGTTGAAGGCTTCCATGATAAGCGGCATCGTGGTGGCGCGGCGGCCCCCGAAGATGATCGCGCTGATCGGCACGCCGGACTCGAGGTTCACTTCCTCGGCGAGCACCGGGTTGTTGGCCATCGGCGCGGTGAACCGGCTGTTCGGGTGCGCGGCTTTCTCGGTCGATTCCGGGGTCCACGGGTTGCCCTTCCAGTCGGTGAGCTTCGCAGGCACGGGGCCGTCTTTGCCTTCCCACCAGACGTCGAGGTCTTCGGTGAGCGCCACGTTGGTGTAGATCGTGTCGCGC
Organism: Verrucomicrobiota bacterium; assembly: GCA_037130675.1. Taxonomy (GTDB): domain Bacteria; phylum Verrucomicrobiota; class Verrucomicrobiia; order Chthoniobacterales; family Chthoniobacteraceae; genus JBAXSN01. The sequence continues at coordinate 10,664 of JBAXSN010000092.1, read as the reverse complement.
GCCGCGGTCTTCATCGCGTTCGGGTTGGACTTGTAGTTGGTGCCAGGAGCCACGCCGAAGTAGCCGGCTTCCGGGTTGATCGCGTAGAGGCGGCCGTCGGGGCCGGGGCGCATCCAGGCGATGTCGTCGCCGATGGTGGTGATCTTCCAGCCTTCGAACTTGGCGGGCGGGATCAGCATGGCGAAGTTGGTCTTGCCGCAGGCGCTCGGGAACGCCGCCGCGACGTAGCTCTTCTTGCCTTCGGGCGATTCCACGCAGAGCAGGAGCATGTGCTCGGCCATCCAGTCTTCATTACGACCGAGGAAGGAACCGATGCGCAGGGCCAGACACTTCTTGCCGAGGAGCACGTTGCCGCCGTAGTTGGAGCCGACGGAGATGATGGCGTTATCGTGCGGGAAGTGCGCGATGTAACGGCGGTCCGGGTTGATGTCGAGAGTCGAGTGAGTGCCCCGATTGAAGTCGTTGCTGTCGCCCAGGTGGGTGTAAGCGACCTGTCCGATGCGGGCCATGATGCGCATGTTGAGCACAACCATGATGGAATCGGTGACCTCAACGCCGACCTTGGTCAGCGGCGATCCGGCCGGGCCCATGAGGTAGGGAATGACATACATCGTCTTTCCCTTCATGCAACCGGCGAGCAGGCCGTTCAATTTGGCATACATCTCCGCGGGAGCGGCCCAGTTGTTGGTGGGTCCGACTTCTTCCTTGCGCGGGGTGCAGATGAAGGTCAACTGCTCGACACGGGCGACGTCGTTCGGGTTGGAACGTCCGTAGTAGCAACCAGGCAATTTTTCCTGGTTAAGCTTCAGCAGGATGCCGTCTTTAACGGCGAGATCGTAAAGATACTCTTTTTCCGCCTCGGAGCCGTCGATCCAGAAAATCTGGTCCGGCTTTGTCAGTTCCGCAGTGGTGCGGACGAAATCGAGGATGGCTTGGTTGGTTGGCTGTTTTTGACCGAATGTTTCCATTATTTGCTATTTCTAACTGTTCTTTTTATTTTTGCAGCCAAAATCGGCGGTGCATTCTTTGGGATTCAGGGTGTACTCCATGGCAAAAGGCGCACTGAATGGCAACCTGAAACGCCGCATCGGGGGCTATACGGCCAATAATTTAACAAAATCTGGCGCATGGGATCGACCGTGGCCTCCTTGCGTGGACGCTTGTAGCTGCGGCGCTCTGTCGGCGCCGGGGGAGCGCGTCGGATGCTATAGGTCCACATCGCCGCCCCGACAGAGCGGGGCGGCTACAGGGCTAATCCTCCGGCGACCGGGTGCATTCCGCGGCGGCTTGGAGCCCCCTGGCAAGCTCGGGGATGATCCCCTTGCGCCGGTAAATCGGAACGATGAACGGACGCAAGGCAGGGAGCCGGGTTGCGAAGTATAATCCCCCCACGACACAGGCCACGCCACCGCAAAAAACCGCCTGCGGCGCGCCGAACCGGCTCGAAAGCGCCCCCATCAACATGCTTCCAAAGGGCGCGAACCCCATGAACGCCATGGTATAAAGGCTCATCACGCGCCCGCGTTTGTCGTCATCGACGATCGTCTGCAGGATGGTGTTGCAGAGCGCAAGCTGCACGATGATTCCCCAGCCGGCCACCATCAGTGCGGCAAAAGAGAGGGGCAGCCATCGCGACACGGAAAAAACGGCCAACCCCGCCCCAAACGCAACGGCTCCGATCGCGATCCGATTCCCCGAGCCCAGAATCGTCTTGCGCGACACCAGATAGAGCGCGGCGGCCAGCGCCCCCACTCCCGGCGCAACCATCAGAAATCCGAGGGTGTGGGCTCCCCCGTGAAAGATTTCCGCGGCAAAGATCGGCATCAGGACCGAATACGACATCCCGGCCAGGCTCATCAAGGCGACCAACATCAAGAGCGTGCGGATCGGGAGGAACGCGAAGGCATACCGGATTCCCTCCAGCAGTTCGTGGTGGGCGCGCTTCCCCTCGTTCACCCGGCGCTCGTGAGGATGCAAGTTCATGGCGAGCAACGCGGCAAGAACCGCGATAAAGCTCAACCCATTGACGAGAAAGCAGACCGCGGGAGTCACCGCCGCCAGCAACAGGCCGGCGATGGCGGGTCCCAGCATTCGCGAGCCATTGACGGTCAACGAGTTGAGCGCCACCGCGTTCTGCAAATCGGGGCCGTTGCCCACCATCTCCACGAGAAACGACTGCCGCGTCGGGAGATCCACCGCGATGTTGATCCCGGCAAGGACATTCAGGGCGATGATGTTCCAAACATTGAGATGGTTCGAAAACGCCAGGCTCGCCAGCGCGAGGGCGTGCAACATGGCCAAACTCTGCGTGGTCAGCAGGATGCGATGGCGGCTATGGCGATCGACCAACACCCCGGCCAGCGGCGCCACGAGAAAGACCGGCAACTGCCCGGCGAATCCAACGACACCGAGGAGAAGGCCCGAATGCGTCAACTGATAGACCGTCCAGCCCATGGCGATCTGCTGGATCCAGGTCCCCACCAGCGAGACGCATTGGCCGCTGAAGTAGAGCCGGAAATTGCGATGCCGCAGCGCGCGCACAAACGTGCGAACCCCGGAAGGCTCGGGCAGGGCTGGGTTTGGATTAGCGGCCATAGTTCCAATGATTTCCCGATCAAGAGATTGGGAACAAGGGCGTAATGTGGCGATGCGCCGCCTTACCCCGGCGCTTTCATCTCGAAGCGCGGAATCCGCGTAATCACCGGCTCGCCCCGGTCGGTGACCCCGATAAAGGCTCCTTCCGCCACGCAGTCGAGTCCGATCACCAAATAGGAGTTGTAGGAAAACCGCTCGCCCGGTTCCAAACGCGGGAACTTCCCGACCACTCCATCGCCTTCCACCACCATGCAGCCGCCTTCGACATCGGTCACCACCCACTTGCGCCCCTTGATCGTGACGGTTTCCTCGGACTGATTCTCGATGGTGATAAAATACGCAAATGGGAACGGGCGGTCGGGAGGCGCGTTCAATTCGGGCGTGTACACGACTTTGTCGATGTGTACTACCAAGGTGGTCAGATTGCGGAAGGAGGACATGGTTGGTACCAACGGTAGCCGGTCTTTCGGTGATTTCTAGTTGCCTGGCGATAAAATTTTAAAAAAACGTGCGATTCTCATCGATCTCCTCGAAAACCTTGCGCCCCACCCCATTCACGCTCAACAGTATGCGCAGGAATGAACTCCATGCCCGTTGCCCTTTCAATAGCTGGTTCCGACAATAGTGCCGGAGCCGGCGCGCAAGCCGACCTGAAGACCTTCACGGCGCTGGGCGTTTACGGACTCACGGCGATTACCTGCGTGGTGGCGGAGGTGCCGGGAAAGGTCAGCGCCGTGGTGCCGGTTCCAACGGAAGTCGTCGCGGAGCAACTCCGGCTCTCATGCGGCGCCTATCCCGTGCGGGCGATCAAGACAGGCATGCTCCACTCGTGCGCCGTGATCGAAACGGTCTGCGCGGTCCTCGAATCGATCTCCGTCCGCCCGGCACTGGTGATCGATCCGGTAATGATCGCCACCAGTGGTGCCCGGCTCCTCGAACCCGAGGGGATTGCAGCCTATCGTGAACGGCTCTTCCCGTTGGCCACCCTGGTCACACCAAATCTCGATGAGGTCGGCGTCCTGCTCGGGCGCACGATTTCCGATCTCGAATCGATGCATGAAGCCGGCCACGAACTCTGCTCGCTTTTCAACACGGCTTTTTTAGTAAAAGGAGGGCATTTGAAGGGCGAAGCCATCGACCTGCTCTTTACGCCAGGGGGACAGGTCGCCGAGTTCACCGCGCCGCGCGTGCCGGGAGTCGCCACCCATGGCACCGGCTGCACTTTTTCGGCGGCCATAACTGCCGGGCTGGCCAAGGGGGTGCCGCTGCCCGACGCGGTCGCGGCCGGGAAGGAGTTCGTGACCCGGGCCATCGCCGGCCACTTCCGCTGGGCGCGCCCCGACGGAGGGGAAACCCATGCGTTGAACCACAGCGCCTTGTAGCCGCTACGCAAAAAGTTCCAGCACCGAGCTGGGGCAATTTCCACCGGCGGCGGCGATCTTTTTCAGCGCCGTTCGTTTGAACACCGAAAGCGTTTCCTGGCACACGGCTCGAAGATCTCGATTCGCCCGAATGAGCACCGAGGGCCGATCCCCACGCTCATGGAGCTGGAGAAAAATGCTCCGGGCATTTTCCAGCGACTGGATCTCCTCGAAATCATTCGGCGTATCTCCCCTACCGCGGATGCGTTGGATGCCGCTGCGCACCTCCACATCGAGCAACAGAATCAGGTCCGGGACGGGCGCCACCGCCTCGTTGTCGGCGATGATCTGGCGGACATCGACACCCCGAGAACCTTGGTAAGCCGCCGTGCTCCAGTAGTAACGGTCGAGAATGACAATCTCGTTTGCCGCGAGGGCGGGCCCGATGCTCCGTTTGACGTGTTCGATCCGATCTTCACGGAACAACTCCAGTTCGTCCTCGACGGAGAGGCGCCCCGTGTTGGCCGATTCACGAAGTTGTTGGCCGTATTTCAGGCTCGTCGGCTCTTTTGAAAACGTGCAACAAAAACCGCGTTCGCCACACCATTGAGCGAGGATGGAAGCAACGGTGGACTTGCCGCCACCGTCGATGCCCTCAACGGCAACCAGCAATCCGCCCTGGATAGGAGTTCTCATGTGTAAGCCACAAAACCGTAGCGGGCCGGGAATGAGTTGCGAGCGCATTTTTTCGAGGAGCCTACGACAGAGTATCGCAGCTGCCCCCGTCAGACTTTCACCCGTTCGATCTGGGCGCCGAGGCCGTTGAGCTTGTCGTCGATCAACTCGTAGCCGCGATCGATGTGGTACACGCGGTTGACTTCGGTCACGCCGCTGGCCCGCAATCCGGCCAGCACCAGCGCCGCCGAAGCCCGCAGATCGCTCGCCATGACCGGCGCCCCGCAAAGCCGCTCCACGCCCTTGATGACCGCAGTGGCTCCTTCGAGCGTGATGTGTGCGCCCATGCGCTTTAATTCCGCGACATGCATGAAACGCTGCGGGAACACGGCTTCGGTGATGACGCTCAAGCCATCGGTCTCGCAGAGCAGCGCACACATCTGCGCCTGCATGTCGGTCGGAAATCCGGGGTACGGCTCGGTGATCAATTCGATCGGTTTTGGCTTCCCGCCGTTGCCGAGGATGGTGAGCGTGTCCCGCGTGGATTCGATCCCGAACCCGGAACGGATCAGGGCGTCGGTGGTCGATTTCAGATGCTCCGGAATCACCCGGCGCAGGGTGACCTTGGTGCCGGCGATGGCTGCGGCGACCATGAAGGTGCCAGCCTCGATCCGGTCGGGAATGATCGCGTGCTCGGCTCCGTGAAGTTCTTTGACCCCTTCGATCACGATCCGGCGGGTGCCCGCGCCTTCGATCTTGGCGCCCATGGCGTTGAGAAAATTGGCGAGATCGACCACCTCGGGCTCCGCTGCCGCCCCTTCGATCACCGTCACGCCGTCGGCGAGGACCGCCGCCATCATGACGTTGTCGGTGCCGAGCACGGTGGAGCCGAACTTGCCGCGCAGGTTGATGGTGGTCCCCTTCAGGCGGGCGGCGAACACTTTGACGTTGCCGCATTCCACGCGGACCGCCGCGCCGAGCGCTTCGAAGCCACGCAGATGCAGGTCGATCGGACGGTCGCCAATGACGCACCCGCCCGGCAGCGAAACGGTGGCTTCCATTTCGCGACCCAAAAGCGGCCCGATGACGCAAACCGAGGCCCGCATTTTGCGAACAATGTCGTAAGGGGCGACCGATTTGACCTTCTCCGCCCGGACCGTGACGGTGCCGCTGGCCCGCTCCACTTCCGCGCCGAGATGGCTGAGGATCTGGAGCATGTAATGGACGTCGCTCAGGTCCGGGACGTGTCGGATGATGCACGGCTCCTTGGTCAGCAGGCACGCAGCGAGAATGGGCAGGGCCGAGTTTTTCGAGCCACTGACCCTGATGGAGCCACTGAGGCTCTGACCGCCATGCACAAGAATTTTATCCATAAGAAGCGAACAAAAAACGAAGGACGCCTTGATAATCGGCCACGGGCCGGATGTCGCGATAATTTTGCCGTTCCAACTCGGCGCCGAGCGGCAAGGCCTGGTCGTGACCAATCTCCAGGACCAGCCGCCCTCCCGGATTGAGGTGCTCACGAGCCTGGCCAATGAGTTGGTTGATGAGTTCAGTCCCGATCGGCCCGCCATCGAGCGCCAGCCTCGGGTCGTGCTGAACCTCTCGAGAAAGGGAGGCGATTTCGCCCGCCGGGATGTAAGGAAGATTGGCCACGATCAGATCGAAAGCGCCTTCCACGCCAGCCAGCAGATTGCTTTTGAAAAGTTGCACGCGCCCGGTGAGTCCGAGCCGTTCCGCGTTTTCCCGAGCCAGGGAAAGGGCGTCCTCCGAGGCGTCCACGGCGGAAACCTGCGCGGCGGGAAGCTCCGCCGCCAGCGTCAGCGCGATCACCCCGCTGCCGGTCCCCACGTCCAGGACCCGTGGCGACTCCGGCAACGGCTCGCGCAAGATCAGTTCCATCAATAACTCCGTTTCGGGCCGGGGGATCAACCCACGCGCATCGGAGATGAAGGTGCGGCCATGGAACTCCACCGTTCCCAAAAGATGCTGCAAGGGAACCCCGGCGGCCCGTTTGCGAACCAGCTCGCGCAACGGCTCCAACTCGCGTTCGCCCAGCGGTCGATCGAACTCAAGGTAAAGATCGAGCCGCTTTTTCCCAAGCGCGTGGGCGATCAAGTGCTCGGCGTTAAGCCGTGGACTTTCCACCCCGTGCTTGGTGAAGTACTCCGTGGTTGCGCGAAGCACCTCAAGGACGGATTTCATGGATTACAGCAACCCGGCGATAAACGCCTCGAGCTTCACAATGTCGGCGGCGAACCGGCGGATCCCATCTGCCGTCTTCTCGGTCGCCATGGCGTCGTCGTTGACGAGGTACCGGAACGTCTTCTCGTCCATCGGCTGCTTCTGAATATCGGCGCCCTTGGCGATCTCCGGGTCGAGCTTGCGGCTGAGCGGTTCAGTGGAAGCGGCGAGTTTCGCCAGCAGATCGGGGCTGATCGTCAGCAGATCGCACCCGGCCAGTTCGATGATCTCGCCGGTGTTCCGGAAGCTGGCGCCCATGATCTCGGTCTCGTAGCCGAACTTCTTGTAGTAGTTGTAAATGGTCGTGACCGACTGCACCCCGGGGTCTTCGGCGCCCACGTAGTCGCGCTTCATCGCGGTCTTGAACCAGTCATAGATGCGGCCCACAAAGGGCGAGATGAGCTGCACCCCGGCTTCGGCGCAGGCGATGGCTTGTGCGAGCGAAAACAGGAGCGTCAGGTTGCAACGGATGCCTTCTTTTTCCAAAACTTCCGCGGCGCGAATGCCTTCCCAGGTCGAGGCGATCTTGATCAAAACCCGGTTGCGGGAAATGCCGGCCTTTTCGTAAAGCGCGATCAACTGGCGGGCCTTCGCGATGGTGGCCTCGGTGTCGAACGAGAGGCGCGCGTCGGTTTCGGTCGAGACGCGGCCAGGAACGATGCTCAAAATTTCGAGGCCGAAAGCGACCAGCACATGGTCGATCACGTCTTCGACCTGGGCCGCTCCGGTGAGGCCCGAGTTCTTGCGGTCGGCAATGACCTTGTCGAGAATGTAGCGATATTCGGGCTTCTGTGTGGCCTGGAAAATCAAGCTCGGGTTGGTGGTGGCGTCCTGCGGGTGGAACTGCCGCATCGACTCAAAATCCCCGGTGTCCGCAACGACGGTGGTGAAGCTTTTGAGTTGTTCGAGCTGAGTGAGGTTGGATTGAGTCATAAATTAGGAACGCTTAACGGTCTGCGCTGGATACGGATTTTTGCGCCTTTCGGCAAGCCTGTTTCCAGTTCTGCTATAGGGCGATCTCGCCATCGAAGACAAAATCGGCGGGCCCGGTGAGGGTCACGTTCCGGTAATTTCCCGCGCTGCCCTTGAAGGCAACCCGCAGCGTTTCGCCCCCGCGCACCTGAACCTGAATCGGGCTGGGAGTCCCGGTCAGCTCATGAAAAACTAGGGCGCTTGCCACAACCCCGGTGCCGCAAGCGAGCGTTTCGCCTTCCACGCCGCGCTCGTAGGTGCGAATGGCGATGGTATCCGCCGCGGTCTTCTGGATAAAGTTGGCGTTGGTGCCTTTGGGCGCAAATGCGGCATGGTAGCGAATGCCGGCACCAAGAGCCTGGACCGGAACCGCTTCCAGATCCTCCACGACCACCACGGCATGGGGCACGCCGGTGTTCACGGAATGAACCGTAAGCGTTCCGCCGTCCACGGCAACCGACTGCTTCATCTTCAGCTCGCGTGGATCGCTCATGGCCAGGCGCACATTCTCGCCTTCAAACTCCGCCGTAATCACTCCGGCGATCGTTTCAAAGCTGATCCGATCGCGCTGCCCTGCCAATCGGCTGGCGAACCGGGCAAAACAGCGCGCGCCATTGCCGCACATCTCGGCTTCGCCCCCGTCTGCATTGTAGTAGCGCATCCGGAAATCCGCGCCGTTCCGGGCGGGCTCGACGGCAAGAAGGCCGTCCGCCCCCACGCCGCGATGCCGGTCGCACAGCCGGGCGATCGTTTCGCAAGAGAGCGAGTTCTCCCCGGAGCGATTGTCGATCATCACAAAATCGTTCCCCGCCCCGTTCATCTTGGTAAAGTGCAGCATCGATTTCGTTTAACACAGTCAGTCCACTCCGTCCATCCCAGTCCATTTCGTCCATTTCATCCATTCGGGAATTGTCAGGAGCCCCCTAACCGCCTACTTAACATCCCACCATGTCTCAGACTTTCACGCTCGGCCATTCTCCTGATCCAGACGACGCCTTCATGTTCTACGCGATGGCGGAGGGCAAGATCGACACGCACGGCTACCGCTTCGAGCACACTTTACAAGACATCCAGACGCTCAACGAGCGGGCCACCCGCGGCGAACTCCACATTTCCGCCATCTCCATCCACGCCTACGCCTACGTGCTGGACAAATACGCGCTGCTCCCGTGCGGCGCGAGCATGGGCGACGGCTACGGCCCGATGCTGATCTCCACTTCCCGCGAGGGACTCCCCGAGGGCGCCTCGGACGACGAAATCAAGGCGTGGCTGCGCGGCAAACGCATCGCCGTTCCCGGCCTGATGACGAGCGCCTATCTCGCCCTCCGCCTCTTCCTTGGCGACTGCGAAACTGTCGTAGTCCCGTTCGACGAGATCTTCGATCATGTGCGCCGGGGCGAATCCCCGATCGGCCTGATCATCCACGAAGGGCAGCTCACCTACGCCCGCGACGGCTTTCTCAAGATCCGCGATTTCGGCGAATGGTGGAAAGAATCCACCGGGCTGCCGCTGCCGTTGGGCGGCAACGTGATCCGCAAAGACATCCCGCCTGCGCTGCGAAGCGAACTGAATACGATCCTAAAGGAAAGCATCCGCTATGGCTTGGAACACCGGGCCGCCGGAGTCGCCCACGCCATGCCGTTGGCCCGGGACATGGACACCACCCTCGCCGACGAATTCATCGGGATGTATGTCAACGACTACACCCTCGACTACGGCGATTCCGGCCGCCGCGCCATCGAACTCTTCCTAAAGCGCGCCTCCGAGGCCGGGCTCATCCCCGCCCCGGTCGAGCTGGAATTTGTCAGCTAAGACGGACGAGCACGGACTGACACGGACGGGGAATCTCCGCAGGCCGTCTTCTTCCCCGTCTCCGCGTCTCCGCGTGAGCCTCTTCTTCCCCTACATCCGCCACACAATCGCCGGGGTCTGAGGTAGAGGCAGGTCGAGCGCGGCGGTTCTTCCTCGTCCTCCGAACGCCAGATGGTAAATCACCAGGAGGATGATGGCCCCCACGACTGCCATCACAAACCCCGCCGGGTGCCCCGGAGCGTACCAACCCATCGTCCGCCCAATGAAGGCGCCGACCGCTGCGCCGGCTATGCCAAGTATCATCGTGGCGATGATTCCGCCCGGATCATGGCCGGGAACGAACAGCTTGGCGATGGCTCCGACGATAAGGCCGAAGATGAGTTGTCCAATGAAATGGAGGACAGAGAACGGGCGCGCCTCACTCTCGGGCGCAGTCGGTGTTAATGGCATAAATATTCCCTCGTTGTTTGATTGTGACTGAAAGCCGCGACCAGCATGGGCGGCTATGATTTCTTCTCTTTGACTTCGAGCTTGTTATCGACCTTATCCTTGCCGGCGATCTCGGCCGCCTTTGCCTCGATGCTGGCTTTTTCCTCCGCGCTATTTACCGGGCCGCGCAGGGTCACCTTGCCGTCGCGCGTGATGATCTTCACGTTGTGGGCGGTCATCGAAAGCGCCTTGTCTCCGACCACTGCCTTCCGAATCTTCTGCGTCAAGGTTCGATCATTGACCTTCTCCGACTGGCCTTCCGCAGTGGCCTCGGTCTTGTGTCGCCCGCCCGCGTTCCGTGCGGTGTTGTCTGCGTTTTTCGCCGGAGAGCTCGCTTCCTGACCCTGGGAGGAAGCGATCGCCAGCAACGAAATCCCCACGATGAAGAGTATCCTTTTCATGTAATTCTGTCTCCGAAGCTGAAGCCAAAGTTGGTCGTAAACCGGGGCTGGTTCCGCGCGCCATCCGCCCCATCCGTCCCATCCGTCCCATCCGTCCCATCCGTCCCATCCGTCC
>JBAXSN010000091.1:0-13825 GCA_037130675.1 Verrucomicrobiota bacterium | reverse complement strand
ATTGGCGGCCGGGAATTGCCGGTTCCCAGCCGCGGGGAGCGGCGGAAGGACGGGAGCCGGAATGGAAATGGGAGTCCGGGAAGGGGAGGGCTGCGGAAGCGGCGTCGGCTCGGGCGGGACAGCGGTCGCAGATCCACTAGTAGAAGCGGCTTCCAGCCGCTTTTCCTGCGATTTGGCAGAACCCGGCACCACTGGCGGAAGTTGAACCGGAACCAATGGGGCAGGGGATTTGGCGGGCACGGTCGGTTCGCCCGGTCTGCGCATCCTGGCGGGAAACGGCGGTTCCGGCGCGCCCGGCTGTTGGGCCGGGGCCAGCCCGGTCAACACAAAGAGGCAGGCAAGGATTACCAGGACAATCCCAAAGGGATTGTGAGCCCAGGGTTGCGAGGAACGAGCTACCCTGGGTGATAAATTACAGGAAGCCAACCCGGAACGGGTTGTGGTCAGCCGGAACGAATCTGCGGCACCCCGGGCCACAACCCCGTTGGGGTTGATGACCGGATTTGAAGATCCCAGGGTAGGCCCGCGGCGGGCCAACCCTGGGCTTTGGGCCAGAATCCCGTTGGGATTCATTTGTTTCGGAAAGGGGGGCATCGCTCAGGAAAGGTTACCGAAACTTCAGGAGATAGCGGAATTGCAGGCGGACGTCTCCCTGAATGTCCACTCCGGCCCCCACCTCATACTGGTCGGAAAGCTTGAATCGTCCGCCGAGCTCCTGCTTCCCGGTGCGCGGATCAACCGTCCCCACATCCAGCTTGAATCGGTCGATCACCTGGCTCGTCGGCGTCTCTTGCGCGGGCGTGCGCCGCTTGAAAATCTTGCGATACACATCCTGAAGCAGGAGCACGCCGGCCCGGCTGGCTATCACCTGATTATTTTCCGTAAACTCCTTTGTCGTTGCCCCGGTAGCGATTAGCGCGATCAGCTCCTCCTGCGGGAGCGGCGGCTCGCTTGTAAAGAGCGTTTGGGGTTCGGATGCCGTGCCGTAAATGTAAACGCTGATGCTGTAATCCCGAATCCGTGAAGTCCCATGAATGTCGAGCACGGGATTGAACGGATTATCTGGCGTGAGATAGAGATTCCCATAATCGACATCCAGCCGACTGAACGGTAGCGAAGCCGCCAGATTCTCAAAATGGGCGGTCCCCTCCATGATGGGGGCAAGCCCGTTGCCGCCGAGATGCAGATTGGCCACCGCCCGACCGCTGGCCAGATTGCTCCGGATGACGAACGGTTCCTTGGTCGTGATCGCCACATCGAAGGTCCAGTTTCGGAAAGGCGCCACATCGGTGGAAAAGTTTGGACGCCCTTGCGCCACTTTCGGCGCGGGACTCCCCGGCAGGCCGAGCGGAAGGATTTCCACTTCACGGAAAAACCGGCTCTTGATAATCCCCAACTTGCCTGTCACGTGGGCGGAATCGAGCGGCCCAATGATCTTCAGGTCCGAGTTCGCGCGCAGAGTCAGCGTGTCGTTCCGGACCAGCAAAATATCCTCAGACTTGAGATGGAGCTCGAGTTGGGGGTTGGTCCATGGCTCCAGCCGAATGCGTCCCCCCACTGCAAACGGCCCGCCGGAAACTTCTCCGGCAAAGCGTTGGAGCACGAGTTCGTTCTTCGCAAACCGCAGTTCACCCCGGAAATTCCCCAGCCCCGGCAGATTTTCGTTCTGGAACCGGATGGCGGGCAAATCGAGCGCCATCCCGCCGGTCAGTACAGGGTTGGCCAGGGTGCCCGCCCCCGAAGCATCCACGCTGATCCGGCCTTCCACATAGCGGACGATCGGAAAGACTTGCGCCAGCAGTGATGCCGGGGAAGAGGGGAGCTTGATGGAAAACGTGATTGGCGTGGCGGGATCGAGTTGCCGGTCGGTGAGCGTTCTCTTAACGTCCAGCGGCAGGTTTCCGGCAAACCGGAGCGGGCTGATGCCGGGCAGCGAGAACGCTCCATCCAAGGCGAGCCGTTTGTTGCGGAAAATCAGGGTGGCGTTGGCCGTTGCCGGCGGGAGCTTTTCCGCGGCACGCAGTTGCAGGTTGCGCGCCTGGGCTGTCACGGTGAGGTCCGGGGCGGCGAGGGTGCCTTCCGCCTTCAGCGTGGCATTCAGCAAGCCTTTCGGAGCGAAATCGCCCGGCAGGATCGGGCGCGTTCCGCTGCCCCGGATCATCTCAGCGATGGCCAAAGGAGCGTGGGTGTCCCGCCCGCGCACCCCGTCCGCCGCGGGCGGGACGCTAGTAGTGTTCGGCGTCGCCTTTGCTGAGGACCGAAGGTCCGTTCCATACCAGCCTGGGGCATCGCCCCAGGAAGGGCGGGGAGAGGGATCAGGGCTGAAGGCCTGTTCCATTTCTGGGCGAGAATCAATGGCGCGGGCTTTCAGCCCTTGATCCTTTTGAATCGAAAACCTGGGGCGTTGCCCCAGGCTGGTATGGGTCGCGCCTTTGGCGCTGAAAGGCAGTTTTTGCGAATGGATTTCATTCGTGCCGAACACTTTCGGCGGGACGCCCACGCTTCTTTGCCCCGCCGTTCCCGACCGCGCCGGGAACATCGCTGCCAAATCGATCTGCTCCAGGGTGAGAGTCCCTTCCAGAGCGCCCGATTCTGGAAAAACCGTTTCCGGCCGATCGGGGGTGCGGAGGTCGAGCGGGAGGTTGAAGCTCCCTTTCACCGTCGATGTCCCAATCTGAACGAGCAGTTGGTCGATCTTGAGCCGTTGATCGTGCATCCGCACCCCGGCTTTGACGGAGCCTTGATCTGAACGCACCCGGAAGGTGCCCAGCTCGATTTTTTCCGGCGAATAAGTGCCCGCGATTTCGCCGTCGATCCCGGTGAAATCGCCGAACCGCCCCTGGCGCACCGTCGCCTGGCCCTCGCCCGAATGCTGGAGGGTTTGGAGCTGGCCGGCTCCGTGCCAGTCGATCTGAAGCGAACCGGCGATAGGGGTCTTCAAAAGGGGCTGGAAGGTATTCAGATTCTGAAGGGTTCCCGACAGGCTTCCGTTATAGGAGAATGGCGCGACCAACCCGATCGAGCCGTCACCAGCGAGTCGGTCTTTGCCGTTGAGATCGAGTTGGAAATCCCGAATCTGCGCCGTGTTGTTCTCGATGGGCACCTCGACCTTGAATTGTCGGGCCGTAAACTCTTGAAAACGAAGCTCGCTGGCTTCGACTTTGAGTCGCCCATTCAGAATTCCGGCGCTGTGCCGCAAGTCTCCCGTGGCCTTGGTCGCTCCACCGAGCGCGCGCGTTCCGGAGACGTTCGGGGCTGCGGCAAATGCAGCCAGCGAAGGCGCGTCAAGGTTGAACCGGAGCGAGCCCACCGCGTCGGCCCAGGAAAAAACCCGATTCCGCCGCAGTGTGGGCAGATCGTATTCCGCCTTGCACTGGATCGTGTTTGGCCCCCGATGGAACTCCGCCGAATCGACCCTGAGCAAGCCCTCCTGCACCTGCCCCGCAAACGCCCCGGTGTCGAGTTCATAGGCCCCCAACCGGAGCGAGCCGAGGCGGCCATCGATGTGAGCGCGCACCCCCTCAAACCACGGCATTTCCGGGGTGCGTGGCCCAATCGCCACCGACAGCCGCAACGTGGCATCGCCGTTCTTGAGGGCAACCTGCTTGCCGCTCACGGAGTCGGCGCTGGTGTCAAAGGTTCCGGTGAACTCCTTGGCTTCGATTTTGAAATGCCCGCTCCCATGCATCGAGCCCGTCGTAATGGCGGGATGAAGCTGGCGGAGTTCCGGCGCCTCCAGTTCCGCGGTGCCGCTCAGATTTTCGGTGAGAAGCTTGTCAAAAGTATCAGGGAGCTTCCGTTCCGCCCGGATCACAAGCCGGTTGTTCCCGGTCGCAAACTGCGCGGAATCGAGCCGGGCCAGCCCCTGGGAAACGATCACGGTGCTCGCGGCGTGTTCGACGCGCACCCCGTTCACCGAGCCGTCCTCCACCTGTACACTGGAGCTTCCTTCCCAACCCGACGGCACTGCCGGATTCCCCGAAAGCTGAATCCAGCCGCGACTGACCTTCCCCTTAATCTCGGGCCTCCAGCGCAGGAAATCGTGCAGCGCAGCCAGCGGAAGATGCTTCACGGAAGCGGTGAGTTGCGCATACGAGGTGTCGCCTTTGACTTCCCGCCGCCACAGGAACAGGGCCACCTCGCCGCCGAGCACCTTCCCCTCAAACGAAAGATAATTCACTCCGCGAGCGTGCTGGGAGGCGTCCAGTTCCAGCCGGGTTACCGCCACCTCGTTGCCAAGCCGGAAATCGTGCGTGACGAGATGGCGGTCGATGTAGGTCGCGGCGGATTGGACATTGCGCCACGTCCCGATCTTCGGCACCGTCAACTCGGCCACGCGGACAAACCCCGGGATCAGCGGATCGAGGTGGGCATCCAGGCCGCCCACCACCCACGCGCCACCGGCGGTTTTAACCGTGAGATTGAAGTTCTCGACCTGCGCCCGGTCACTGAACAAAGCGGGTTGCTGAAGGATGTCGCGCAGGATATTCGCCAGCGCCTGCCGCTGGTCCTGGGTCCCTTTGGTCGCGGTAAGCGCGAGCGTGGCGTTGCGAAGGTCATACCCTTTCACGAAATTCCGGACCCCGTTCCGGAAGAGTTCCCGCAAACTGTATTGCACTTGAAGGCGCTCAATCTTGATTGATTCCACCGGAGAGCTCCCGACCGGAATCGCCTGAAGGTTCTTGAGCGTCAGGCCATTCAGCACATTCCCCTCGATCTGCAGCGAGAGTTGAACGTTCTGCCGAATCGCCATTTCGATGGCGGTCGTCCGGAGCGCGGCGATCAGCAGCGGTCGATGAAAAACCACCGCGAGCACGATGAGCATGAGCAAGCTCCACCCCACGCGCCGACGCCATTTGCGCCTTGGTTGTGGTGATTGGGCTTTCGAAGGTTCACTCATTGCGGCTTCTGTTTTAGCGGTCAGTTTGCGCTCGGCAAGCGCGGACCTCGCGCCATAGCCGGATGGAATCTTTCGTCGGTTTCCGCTCGGAAATCAACGGGCGTGTTTTGGCTTATGGCGCACTCATCGGATTCAATCGCTGCAGGCAGGGAAACCGCTCGTTGCAAACTGGCGGCTTTGGGTGGAAAAAGCTCGCGCGTTTCCTAAAGCGCGCAGCGCCTTGGAGCAGCGGCAGTCCTCTGCCGCCTTACGTGGCGCTACGGATGCGCACCAAACTTTTATTAAGCTGGCGCGCATGCGTCTGAGCGGGGCGGCTACAATCCGGCGCACCGCGTCCACCCCCGCGCCCCTCGTTACGAAGCTGATCTTCGTAACGCACCCATCTTCGAAGTTGTGCTTCGCGAACCTTCGCCGCGCCAAAGCCCCCTCCCGGATTCCACAGAGCCCGTCAAAAAGCGCCAGCGAATGCCTCCTTCAACGCAAGCGAGATTTTCAAAGCAACCCCGTATTTTTCGAGTAAGGTTCAGGCGCACCTAAATCTAAACCTTATGAAAACCATGATCATGCTTGCCGCCCTGTTTACACTGTTTGGTATGCGCGCGGAGGCTGCGCCTCTGGAGATCGGAGCCCGCATTCCCGACGTCACCGGGATCGATCAAAGCGGCAAGGCCGTCTCCTTCAAGGAGGTCGCCTCCACCGGCTACGTCCTCGTCTATTTCTATCCCAAGGCCGACACGCCGGGCTGCACCGCCCAGGCTTGCAGCTTGCGGGATGCCTACGTGCAGTTGCAGGAAAAAGGGGTGCGCGTCTTCGGCGTGAGCGCGGACAAACCCGAATCCCAGAAGAAGTTCCAGGATAAATACCATTTGCCCTTCGAGTTGATCGCCGACAGCGACGGCAAAGTGATCGAGGCGTTTGGGGTGCCGCGTATTCCGCTGGTTGGGTTCGCCACCCGGCAGGCTTACCTCTTCAAAGATGGCACGCTCGTCTGGCGGGACTTGAAGGCCGCCACCAGGGAACAGGCCGCGGATGTCCTCAAAGTCCTAAATTCCGCAAAGTCAGTGAGCGCGGCCGTGTCGCTCGAATAGACTCCGCAGCCGTCCTTCAATTTCTCAATTCCAGGTTGCCGCCGGACCCCGCGCCCGCATATTGAATAGTGGTTCGCAACTTTTTCCTGACATGCCAGAAATCACCGAATCCCTGATCCGTTCCACCCTCTCGCAAATTCGCTACCCCGGATTCAGCCGGGACATCGTCTCTTTCGGCTTGGTTAAAGCAATCCAGATGAGCGGAAACGACGTTGCGGTCCAGATGCAACTGGCCACCGCCGATCCGTCCGTGCCTGAGACAATCAAGGCCAATAGCGAATCGGCATTGAAGGCGATTCCCGGAATCGGAGCCGTCCAGGTGAACGTCGAGGTCCAAGCCGCCGCGCAACAACCGGCAGCGGCCCCCGGAGCCGGCGCCACCGAGATTCCCGGCGTCAAGCACGTCATCGCCGTGGCCAGCGGCAAGGGTGGCGTGGGTAAATCGACCGTGGCCGTCAACCTCGCGGTCGCGCTTCGTAGAACCGGCGCATCGGTGGGACTCTGTGACTGCGACATGTATGGGCCCAGCATCGCCATGATGTTCGGCAGCCGCGAACGCCCCATGGCCACGGAAGAAAACCAGATCATCCCGATCGAAGCCGCCGGCCTCAAGCTCATGTCGATGGGATTCCTGCTCGACGACGCTTCGCCCGCCGTGCTTCGCGGGCCGATGGTCACGCGCTACACCCAGCAGTTCCTCCGCCAGGTGGAGTGGGGGACTCTCGACTACCTCATTCTCGATTTGCCGCCAGGAACCGGCGACATCCAGTTGACCATCGTCCAGACGGTGGCCCTGGCCGGGGCCGTGATCGTGACAACCCCTCAGGAGGTGGCGCTCATCGACGCCCGCAAAGCGGCGTCCATGTTCGGAAAAGTGAACGTCCCGATCCTTGGCCTGGTCGAAAACATGAGCTATTTCCTCTGCCCGAGTGACGGGGTACGCTATGATATTTTCGGCACCGGCGGCGGGGCTCGGGAAGCCCAGCGACTCGGTGTGCCGCTGCTGGGGCAAATTCCCATCGACATCGCCACTCGGGAATCGGGCGACCGCGGCATGCCCATCGCCGTGGCGGAGCCGGAATGCGCGGTGAGCAAGGCTTTTCTTGCCATAGCGGGTCACTTATGCCAAACTCTGGAAGTCTGAAAATAATTTTCCTCCCAAGGCGCGGATCAAGCGCTCTACACCCAACCCAAAGAGTCATCCAAAATGTTCCCGGCACCCGTAGTTTACTTCGAGGAAAAGCAACATTGACGGGCGGGAGTTTCTTATGAAGAGTGACCCCACCATGGATAATCCGAAAACAGATAATTCGGATCTCGTTAGGAACTCGGTCCTTTACAAAGAGTTCTTGGCCGAGCGCGAAGAGATTCTTTGCCACAAGTGGCTGGAAAGTGAAAAAGCCGGACACGACATCGGCTTTGAACGCGCCCTCCTGGACTGGATTGTCAAGCACCGCTCCGCCTGGCGGGATAAACGCCAAGGGAAAGCCGAGCAACCGCAGGCCCGATCCTAACGACCTTCCGACATTTTCTTGTAACTGCGGCGCTCCGTCGCGGGGGGACGCGAAGCTAACATCGGCGCCCCGACTGAGCGGGGCGGCTACAGCAGACCCAACCGACACGTTTAAGTTCCTTTAAGTGCGATCCCGTGAGGTCGCCAAGGAGTTTCCAATGCCACAGTCTCAGCCGATTCCCTCCGAACCACCGGTCCCCGGTGCCGCCCTGATTCTCGATGCCGGGGCCATCGACCGCATTCTTCGCCGCATCGCCCATGAAATCATCGAGGGCAATCCCGAGCTTGATCGTCTCGCCCTCGTGGGAATTCCTTCCCGTGGGGTGGAGGCTGCCCGTCGCATCGCCGCCCACATCGAGGCTTTCGAAGGGCATCCCGTAAAGACGGGGGTGATCGATGTCTCCATGCACCGGGACGACCTCCGGTTGCGCACCACCTTTTCTCCCATCAAACCCTCGCATCTGCCCGAGGGGCTGGATGAACTCACCATCGTTCTCGTGGACGATGTTCTTTACTCCGGGCGAACCTGCCGCGCGGCCATGGACGCCATCTCGTCCTTTGGGCGGCCCGCTCGCATTCAATATGCCGTGCTGATCGACCGGGGCCATCGCGAGCTCCCGATTCGCGCCGACTACGTGGGCAAGAACATTCCTACTTCGCCAGGGGAGCGAGTCTTTGTCCGGTTCCAAGCCGTCGATAACGTGTCGGACTCTGTTTGGCTCAGCAAACCGTAACCAAATATGCCTGACTGGAAGCGCAAAGACCTGGTTGCCCTTGAGGATCTCTCGGCCGGGGAAATCAATCGGATTCTCGATACCGCCGCCGCCTTTAAGCAAGTCGGCACGCGCGACATCAAGAAAGTTCCCTCCCTGCGGGGCAAAACGCTCGTCAACTTTTTCGTCGAGCCGAGCACGCGCACGCGCACTTCGTTCGAACTCGCCGCCTTCCGGTTGAGCGCGGACGTGGTGAACATCGCCGCGAGCACTTCCAGCCTGACCAAGGGCGAGACGCTGAAGGACACGGCTCTCAATCTGGAGGCGCTCCATGCCGACATCATCGTGCTGCGCCACTCTTCGGCGGGGGCCGCGAAGTTCCTCGCCGAGCGGCTCCGGGCCAGCGTCATCAACGCCGGGGACGGCGCCCACGAGCATCCCACGCAAGCGCTGCTCGACACGTTCACCATCCGCGAAAAGCTCGGGCGCGTTGAAGGGCTTCACGTCGCGATCATTGGCGACATTCTCTTTTCTCGCGTTGCCAGATCCAACATTCACGCCCTGCTCAAACTCGGCGCGCGGGTCACGCTCGTCGGCCCGAGCACGCTGGTTCCCCGCGAATTCGAACGAATGGGCGTGGCGGTCACCCATAATATTGACGACGTCCTGGAGCAAGTCGATGTGGTGAACCTTCTGCGCATCCAGCATGAGCGTCAGCGCCAGGAATATTTCCCGAGCCTGGGCGAATACACTTCGCTCTTCGGGCTTACCAAAGAGCGCGCCGTCCGGCTCAAGCCCGAAGCGCTCATCATGCACCCGGGGCCGATCAATCGGGGCGTCGAAATCGACAGCGACATCGCCGACAGCGGCCGTAGCGTCATCCTCGACCAAGTCACCAACGGCCTGGCCGTCCGCATGGCGGTCCTTTACCTCTGCGGGGGAGCACGGAGAAAGTAAGGGAATCGATATGCGAGGGCCAATCGAAACAGGGCGGGGAAACAGGCCAAGGTTCAAAGCGAATCCGGCCCGCACTCCAAGGCGGCAGGGGACTGCCGCACTCCAAGGCGCTGGCGCGCTCCTGAGGCCCGCGCGAAGCGCCTTGGAGTGCGGTGGCTCTCCGCCGCCTTTGAGTGCGCCTCGACCCTCATTTTCGTTTCCGAGTTGCGCGAAACCAAGTTTGCGCTCGTTCCCAATCTCCAGATTGGGAACGAAGCGCGCGTTTATAAACCCCTTTCGCTTTTATGCCTTCCTCCTCATTGCTCCTTCGTAACGGTCGCGTGATCGACCCAGCCAACAAGCGCGACGAAATCGCCGATCTTGCCATTGTCGATGGCCGCATCGCTGATCCATCGACGGTTCTCCTTGGCGAATTTGAGGAGATCGACTGCACCGGCCTGGTGATTGCGCCGGGGTTGATCGACATCCATGTCCACTTTCGCGAGCCGGGTCAATCGGCCAAGGAAACCATCGGCACCGGAGCCAAGGCGGCAGCCGCGGGCGGCTTTACCAGCGTGGTCTGCATGCCGAATACTTCGCCGAGCATCGACAATGCCAGCGTCGTCGGGTGGGTGAAAGACCGGGCGCGCGCTGAGGCGTGCGTTAACGTCTTCCCGACCGGCGCCATCACCAAAGGCATCGCGGGCGAAGAGCTTGCCCCCATCGGTTCGATGGCCAAGGCCGGGATCGTGGCGCTCACCGACGACGGACGTTGCGTCCAGAACCACGAACTCATGCGGCGCGCCTTGGAATACGCCCGCATGTTCGATCTGCCGGTGATGGATCACTGCCAGGATTACAACCTCGTCGGCAAAGGCGTCATGCACGAAGGGTATTGGAGCACCGCGCTCGGATTGCCGGGTTGGCCGGCGCTTGGCGAAGAAATCATCGTGCAGCGCAACGCACAACTGGCCGAGCTTTCCGGCACTCAGATTCATTGTCAGCATCTCTCCGCCGCCGGAAGTGTCCGCATCCTTCGGGATGCGCGCGCCCGGGGAGTGCCGATCACCGGGGAGATTTGCCCGCACCACATCGCGCTGACCGACGAGTCGATCCGGGCGTTCGACACCAATTACAAGATGAACCCGCCGCTGCGAACCGAGCGGGACATTGAGACGCTCATCGAAGGGATTGCCGATGGAACGGTCACCATTCTTGCCAGCGATCACGCCCCTCATTGCGAGTTCGAAAAAGAAGTCGAGTTCGACCAGGCTCCCTTCGGCATTCTTGGGCTGGAAACCGAACTGGCGCTCTTCCTGGACATCCTGATTCACAAGCGCAAGGCGATCGACCTCCCGCGCCTGATCGAGCTGTACACCATCAATCCGGCGCGCTTGGTCAAGATCGATCGCGGAACGCTCTCCGTCGGCGCGGTTGCCGATGTGACCGTCATCAATCCAGGCCTCGAGTGGAAGGTCGATAAGCACGCCTCGTTCTCCCGCTCCCGCAATACCCCGTTCCACGGCTGGGAACTCAAAGGCCGCGCCGTCCGCACGATTGTCGGTGGGAAAACGGTGTTCTCGTTGTGACCGGCATATCCATTGAACAGGTTGGCAAGCGCTTCGGCGAAGTCGTTGCGCTTAACCGTGTTTCTCTTGAGATTGCTCCCGGCGAGGTCTTCTTTCTCCTTGGCCCCAGCGGCTGCGGCAAAACAACGCTCCTGCGTTGTTTGGCGGGATTCGAGCTTCCCGACGAAGGCTTCATCCGGTTTGGTGGCGAGGACGTGACGCGCGTTCCGGCCCACAAGCGGCGCACCGGCATGGTGTTCCAAAACTACGCGCTTTGGCCCCACAAAACCGTGGCGGAAAACGTCGCATTTGGGCTTGAGGAACTCCGCACCCCGCGCGAGGAAACCGTTCGCAGGGTAGGGGAGGCGCTTGCCTCGGTTCGCATGGAAGCCTATGGGGCGCGGGCCATCAATCAGCTTTCCGGGGGGCAACAACAGCGGATTGCCCTCGCCCGGGCTTTGGTCGTGCGCCCCCGTTGTCTGCTGCTCGACGAGCCCCTTTCAAATCTCGATGCCAAACTCCGGCTTGAGATGCGGACTGAAATTCGCCGGATTTGCAAAGAGTCCGGCTTGACCGCTGTTTACGTCACCCATGACCAGAAAGAGGCGCTTTCGGTTGCCGATCGCATTGCGGTTTTCGACGCGGGCTGCGTCTGCCAGGTGGGCGCTCCGGGTGAGGTTTATCGCCGGCCCATTTCGCGGTTCGTGGCGGATTTCATCGGCGAAACCAATTTTCTGGAAGGCGAGGTCGTTTCCATTTCTGCCGGGACGGTGCTGGTTGCCGTGGAAAACGTCCGGCTCCAAGTCAGCAGTGAAACGGGCGCTGCCCCTCGGGTAGGTGAAGCCGTGACGCTCTCCATTCGTCCGGAAGCGTGGAGGCTGGCCGTCGGTTCTGGTATTTTGGCAGGCAACGTCGTGAACACAATCGGCGGCAGCATTGCCGAAGCCGTTTATCTTGGTGAAATGGCCCAGTATTTAGTTAAAACCGCGCTCCCCGGCGTTTCCCTCAAAGTCTATGAGATGAACCCGGCCGGCAAAGTGGCCGAAGGCGGTTGCTCCGTCAGCGTGGCTCCAGAGGATATTGTGTTGCTGCGTTAAAACTCGCGCTCCTCCGGTCCCAACATGCGCTCCCCCAACGCGCGCTCTTTCCCAATCTCGTGACTGGGAACGCACTTGTCCTCGAATCTCCGATTCGCAAACCGTCGATCCCGGAGCGTAATCTTTGAAAAAAGCGAGCTTGTCATTTTTGACAGGATTAACATGATTTGCAAGATTCTCAGGATTTCGCCGGAAGCCTGGGGTGCAGGACTGGAAAGTTCGGATTTTTCTAAAAATAGCTGAGAACCCAGCGGAAAGTTCTTTTTTTGGGCCGCAATCGTTGTATCTTTAAAGATACAACACCATGAGCAAAAACCTCCCAAAAACATCAGACATCCTTCACCGCCGAGACGAAATCCTCCGAGAAATGGCCGCCATCGACCGCATTCAACGCGGCACCTTGAGCCAGCAGTTCTTCAAGCGGCGCAAGGCAGGCCATGAAGTCGTCTACGGCCCTTACTACGTATTACAGCATTCCGTTGCCGGGAGGCATTACAGTCAACGCGTGCCTGCAAATGAAGTCCTCCCCGTCCAAAACGCCATCGAGGGCCGCGAGCGCTTTGAGAAGCTGGCTCAAGAGTTTGTGGAAATCACTGAACGGCTTACTCGTGATGCGGATCGGGACGAAGACACTAAAAAAAACTCAACGAAGTCCTCCAAGCGCAGTTCCAGGAAACCCAAACATTCCTGAAGCTGGCCAAAGAGCGTTTGAACCAAACGGGCCAGGGCAACATGGAGTGGCTGGAGTTTGGTCTGCGTGAGGCGTTTCGCAAAGACGCCCAAAGCATCCTCGGCGGACTGCTCAACGATCCGCAACTTGCGGTGGCCAACGACCGCGCAATGGACGGCGAAAGATGCTACCGCCAGCGCGCCAAGACTATTCAAACGCTTTTCGGCCCGGTGGAAGTGCGCCGCAACTACTACCACGGGGACACGGGCACCGAAGGGCGCGTCCCGCTCGATGAAGCCCTTGGTCTTATTGAGGGCCATTCGCCTGCATTGGCGAAGTTGATGTGCCGGGCAGGCGCTCAAAGCCCTTTTGAAGCCGCCAGCGCCGACCTGCGCGCTTACGGTGCCATCGAAGTGGAGGGCAGGCAGATTCAGCGCATGGCCAATGCGGTGGCGCCTGCCATGCGCAAGACTCTCCAAGCCGAGACCGCCGAGATAGCCTCCGACGCTGGGGCGCGTCCGCTGGAAGTAATCTATGTCAGCGCCGATGGCACCGGAATCCCGATGGTTAAGAAGGAACTCGAAGGCAACGCCGGGCGTCAACCTGACGGCTCCGCCAAAACCCGCGAAGTCAAACTGGGCTGCGTCTTCACCCAGCACGGCGTCGATGAAGAAGGCAGACCGATGCGCGATCACGAGTCCTCCAGTTATGTCGCTACTTTGGAGTCTTCCTCAGACTTTGGCGGAATCCTGCGCAAGGAAGCCTTCCGACGCGGGATGCCCAGCGCGCTCAAACTGGTCTTTCTTGGCGATGGCGCAGTCTGGGTTTGGGAGGTGGCACGGATCAACTTTCCCGGTGCCATCGAGATCCTCGATTTTTACCACGCCAGCGAACATCTCGTGGAACTCTGCAATACGCTCTTCGGCAAGGCCAGTGACAAGAGCAAAACCCAGTGCGAAACATGGAAACTCCGATTCAAGGAGGATGGTGTCGACGAGGTCATTGCTGAGGCCCAAGCAGCCTTGCCCCGAAGCGGACCCCGGCGCAAGGAAGCCAAAAAGCAGATCGCCTATTTTCAGAAAAACCGAAAACGGATGCTTTACGCCACCTTCCGGGCCGCCGGATATTTCATCGGCTCAGGAGTCGTGGAAGCGGGATGTCGAACCGTGGTAGGGCAGCGCCTCAAGCAATCGGGAATGTTTTGGTCCAGCAACGGTGCGCAAAACGTCCTCGCCATCCGCTCCGCCCTCTTGAGTAATCGTTTCGATCATTATTGGGACGAACTCAACCACTCCCTCCCCGCCGCCGCTTAATCCCTGTAACTTTCCTGTCCTGCACCC
>JBAXSN010000090.1:0-13858 GCA_037130675.1 Verrucomicrobiota bacterium | reverse complement strand
TTCATAGGCTCCAAATCGACGGGAGTTCATCGTTACAATGGTTTTCATGATATGTTTTGGGAGTGTTTTGAATAATGAGAGCGGAGCCTTTCGAGAACCGGCTAAAAATATCGTTCATGGAGCAAGCGTTGATTAGGCAAAGGCTGCGGGCAAGAAACTGCGGATGCCAAGCGCTCCGTTGGAGCCGTGCTTCTGTTGGCCCTGACTCATGTTTCTATCTCCCATTTCATGTTGCAGGATGGACACCTAACCTTAACCCGACCTGCGAATGCCGGAACCCTGAGTTTTTGATGGCAACCAACGCAATCGATTACGCGGAAAATGCCTGGATCGAGTATTCTAGTCGGACGCGGCTGCTGCACCGTTGCGTGAAGCGGCGACTCGTGATCATGCTGCGGTTTTTGTGCGGCTAGATTGCTCTCGCGATATTCCGCGAGACAACGGTTGAGCCATGAATCGAGTCGGGCGCGTGCGATTCCATAACTGATCGAATATATGATTAGCCAAAAGATCAGAAGAGGGATTGCGATCGGAGCTGCAACAACAATCAGAAGCAAAACAGCTCCCCCCAATGAGAAGCTTCATCCCTATCGATTCTTCGTTAATGCTGCCTTCTGAGATTCGCTTTTGGAATCGCTCTACGTAACGCTCCTTGCCGTTCCGGGCGATGTCCTCTCCAATAATTATCTCCTCCTGCCGCTTTAAGACGGGAGGAGTCCACGATACCCATGAAACGGAAAAAATCATTTATTAGGAGAGGTGGCGACTATCGAAGCGTGGACGGTATTTCTGGCATTGCCGGAAAGCAACGCGAAAAATAGGCCCCGGCATTCGCTGAGCTATTCAGATGAAATATCCGTGCCGGGATTGCCCTCGGATTGTGCGTTCTGGCTGATCCAAACGCTGGTGACGCGCATCGTTTTCTGCAACCACTTTCAGGGTTGATGATTCTTGAATCATACCCGGGGTAGCCCGCGACGGGCAACCCTGGGCTAAGTGCCGTAACCGCGTTGCGGTAAAGACTCTGAAAATCCCGAGAACGCCGTTGAGGGCAAGGAAAGACGCACCGAATAGACGCAAATGGACACGAATGAGAATCAGGATTTGGAATATGCTCGTGAGGCGGCGGGAAAATATTCGTGTCCATTCGCGGTACCAAATGATGAATCTTACTCCTACTCCCCCATCAGCTTTCTGACCTCATTGGCCGCGTCTGCCGGGAGCTCCAAATCGCGAAGTTCGGTGGCCACGGGGCGGCCCGCCTTTTTCAGGTAGTCCGCCACGGTGTGCGCATCCCGGTTGGCGGGGTTGCGGTAGGCTTGGCGCAGGGTGCGTTTGGCTCCCGCGAAATCGCCGTCGGCGACCAGCAGTTTGGCGTATTTGAAAAAGAGTTCCGCTTGTTGCGCCGCCGGGTCCGAGGCGGTGGCGGCGGCGAGGAGCTGGCGGGCGAGGTCGGTGCTGCCAAGTTCCAGCGCAACCAGACCGACGCGGCCCGCCAACTCGGGGGCGAATGCCGAACGGAGGGCCGCGCGCTCCAAGAGGGCCGCCGTCTCGTCGTTGCGCCCGAGCGCATGCAGGCTGCGAGCCCGGCGGATGGCGTAGTCTGAATTGTCGGGAGCCCGTTTTAGCAGCGTCTCGGAAATCGTAAGCGCAAGATCGTGGCGGTTTGCCCGCTTGAAGCGTTCGTCGAGCCAGGTCAGCAACGCGTCGGGAGTATCGGTTCGCATAAGCAGGCCCGGCAGCACCCCGGCGGCGGCTTTGAACTCTCCGGCCTCCAGCAGATCCGAGATCAGCCAGGCTCCTGCAACCGGAGCGCCGGAGCCGCGGTCCCAATCGGCAAGCAACTCCTGCTTTCGCACATAGCGGGCCTGCCAGTGGGCATCGGCGGTCAGTTCGTAGTAGATCGAAAGGAGGTCCGGTCGATTCGTGGCCAGCACCCGCAACCGGCGGAGCAGTCGCGGCTTCGAAGCGGCCTCGGTCCCGGACAACTCCACCAACTGGCGCTGAAGAGTGAACGCCGCGCGGCCTTTGCCCGATTCGCTGGCAGCCTCTACGGCTGAGCCGAGCAATGAAAGACCGTCGTTGGATCGTCCCGCCGCGATGAAGGCCTTGGCCAGGCGAACGGTGAGAGCCGGATCACTCCCGCGCAAAATATCCCCGGCAAGAACCTGCGCTTGGGAATAGGCGCCGGAGGCCACCCACAACTCCGCAGTCCGCGCTTCGATTTCCGGGCTCCGGCGCGGGGCCGCTTTCAGGACGTCCAAGCCCGCTTTATAGTGTTTTTGGGCGGCGAGCGCATTGACCAGGGCCAGCCGGAACTCTGCATTGGCCGGCTGCGCGAAAACCAATCGTCGCAGGGTCTGCTCCGCCTGGCTCCATTTGCCGAGCGCACCTTGGCGGCGCGCAAGCTGGTTCAGCACTCGCGGTTCTTCAGGTGACTTGGCTGCAAGCGCTTCGGCAATCTGCAAGGCGCGGACGGATCGAAGCGGCAGGGGTGCCGCTTCTACTGTGGAAGCGGCTTCCAGCCGCTCCTCTGTGTGCGCGTCGAGGAACTCCAGCACCGCTGCGGCGGACTCGGTATCTTGAAATCCGTTCGCCTTCCAGCCGGCTATGGCGGCTTCCGCTGTGGAATCGTCCTTAAGTGCGGAGCAGGCGGCGAGGAGCGGCCTCAGCGGAGTGCCGGGCCGATGGCGCTGCAAGAAGTCAAGGACCCGGACGGCTTTCGAGCGGAATCCGCGCTCTTGAAGGATTGAGGCGAGTTGGTTCAGATCGGATGCGGAACGGGTCTTAAAAAGTTTCTCCAGTTGCTGGGAAAACTCGGCGGGGGCGGCATGGATAAGCTTGTCGGCGGCGATCCGCAGCCGGATTTCATCGGCGAATTCTTCGGCGCGTTGACCTTGCAGTTGGATGGCGGCTTCATCGGCCAGCGCGCGCTGCCAGAGGAAGAGCGCGGCCTCTTCGAGGTGGAAACTTTGCAACTGCAAGCCGGCGGTGAGCAGCGAGCTCCAAACCCGCTCGATGTTGGAGGACTCAGTGCCCGGCCCGGCGCGGAGTCCTACGAGTTTTGCGAGCGCCTCGTGAGCCGCGGCGGCGTTGCCGCAAAGGCTCTGGAGCAGGGCGGCGGTGAGGGTGTCGTGAAGCGGGGAACCCGAACCCTTGGCCGC
Organism: Verrucomicrobiota bacterium; assembly: GCA_037130675.1. GTDB lineage: Bacteria > Verrucomicrobiota > Verrucomicrobiia > Chthoniobacterales > Chthoniobacteraceae > JBAXSN01. The sequence continues at coordinate 10,694 of JBAXSN010000090.1, read as the reverse complement.
CAGCAGGTTTTTCACCAATTGGGGCCGCTCGCTGGGAGGAGTGAGCAGGAAAAGAGCGCGTTGAGCGGCGAAAGTGGGCGCGTCCAGGGAATCGGCCGGTTCGCGGCTCAGGAGTTGCAAAAGCGCCCGCGTCCCCAGGGTGTCGCCCTTTGCGAGCATCCAGTTTGCCAGGGCCAGCCCGTGATCTTCGTGAGGCGCGGGCAGCGCGTCAAAGGCTTGCCGCCCGAGCGCGATGGCTTCGTCCAGCCGGTGATTGGCTGCAAACACTTCCGCGCACAACCAGAGTTGAGCCGCTGGCGCTTTGGCGAAGAGCGTTCCCGCTTTCTCGCCGAGCGGGGGGGCTTCAGCCAGCACCAAACGAAAGGCTTCCAGATCCCCTGCGCTCCGTTCCGGCGCCCAGAGCCAGTCGGCCAGCGGCTCCAGATTTTCAACGCGGAGCGCGCTCCAGATCAGGGCAAAGCTCCGGGCCGGATTTCCGGGGGTCTTTTCCGCGAATTCCCGCAGATGCGTGAAGAGCTCCCGGTGGGCTCCGGCGAAATAAAGGGCCCAAAGTTTTTCGGATGGGGAAGGCGCATCCTTCCACTGTTCCATCCAGGACTCGCGGCCGACTTCGTCCAGGTTTTGAGCGAGAAATCGAATGGCTTCCAGCCGCCATTCGTGTTCCGTGGCGCTCGGGCTGCGTTCATCAAAAACCACGACCCCGCTTCCGCCCAAAGCGGCCAGGCAGCCTTGGAGCCGGGTATTCGACCACGGGTCGGTTGGCGGCAGCACCAAGGGGTCGGACGGTTTTCCGGGAAGGGTTCGCGCAAGCACGGTTTCGGCGGCCTGCCGGAGTTCGACGGCGGAGGGGGGTGACACGGGCGCGTCGCCTGTGTCCGGGACCGCCTTTACTGAGGACCAAAGGTCCGATCCATACCAGCCTGGGGCAACGCCCCAGGAAAATCGGGAAGGCGAAACAGGGCTGAAAGCCCGCGCCATTCCGGGCGCGATGCGATGGTTCGGGCCTTCAGCCCTGGATGTTTCTGAATCGGAAACCTGGGGCGTTGCCCCAGGCTGGTATGGGGTCGCGCCGTTGGCGCTGAAACGACAGAGCGGGGCGCTGTAGCTGCGGCGCTCTGTCGCCGCCGGGGATGGCGCGTCGGTTCGCAGCGACGGTTCTGGATCCACATCGCCGCCCCGACAGAGCGGGGCGGCAACAGGACTCAGCCGGACAATGCTGGCTGCCGCCGCAACATTGCCGGGATCGAATTTGCAAACTGCACGCAACAAAGAGAGAGCGCGTTGCGGTTCGCCCCATTGCTCATAATGACGGGCGCAACGCAGAAGCGCGTCGGAGTCGCGTGGGAAGCGCTGCGGAATCTCCCTTCGCGTTTTTTCCGACGCGGCAGGGTCGAGGGCGGATTCCTGAAGGGCAGCGAGCCGCTCCCATTCGGCGGCGGTGGACGATGGCAGGAGGGTGAGCCGCAACTGTTTATGCCGGGCGGCTTGCGCAAAGTCGCGCAGCATTTCCGCTTCTTTTACGAGCGTCTCTTCCGCCGCCGCGCGGTCCGGGGCGGCTGCGGCGCTGATTTGAAGCTGTTTGAAGGCCTCGTCCAACTGCCCGGCAGCCTTCAACGCCTGGGCCAGCGCCTGCGCTCCGGCGGGCGAACCGAGCGAGCGAGCCTGGAGCTTGTCGAACAGCCACGGCATCAGTTCGTGCTCTTTGCAGTGGGCGATCAAGTCCCGCAAGACGTCCCCGCCCGATTCCTGGGCCTGTTCCTCGTAGGTTTGCCAGAGCAACTCCGCGGCGCGCTGGTGCATTTCGAGGTGCTGCATGGCGCGGACCATCGGTAAAAGAAACTCCTGCCGATGGGCTCGGCCCGCCTGTTTATAAGCGCGCTCCCAAGTGGCCAGCGCATCCAGCCATTGGCCTGCCTGCTGCTGTCCGTTGGCTAAATCCACTAGGGCTGCGGGGTTGTTGGAACCCGCCAACTCCTGCAAGGTGGAGATCGCCTCGTCCGTCATTCCCATCAGGAGCTGCACCTGCGCCATTTGCTTGAGGAAGCTTCCTTTGCGATCCGGCGCGATTTGCGCAAGCTGGCGAAGCTGAGCCAGCGTGGTGGTGCGGTCGCCTTCCGCTGTGGCGATTGAAACAGCCAACTCTCTGGGCGGCGCCCAAGTGGGCGCAAGGGCGATGGCTTGGCAGGCTGCGGCTTGCGCAGATTGAAGTTCTCGACACCAGAACTGCCAGCGCGCGACCCGCAGCCAGGTCTGGCTCTCGCGCGATCCGCGCGCTTGAGCCTCCAGAGTCTCAATGAATTTCTGAACCGCTACGCAGTGAAGCTTGTCGGACCCGGCGAGCGGTTCCTTCCCGTCCCGCGCAGGGCTGCGGGCTGCGGTTAAATTCCGGAACAAGCGTTGATCGGCTTCCGCGCGTTCTTCGTCCGTTTTGCCGAGGGCAAAGGCGCGGAAGAATGCCATCCCGGCCTCCTCCGACTTCTCATCCATCGTCAGCAGGTCGCCGAGCGCCAGTTGCAGCGCGCGCGTGTTCGGCTGGAGGGCCACCGCGTCGCGCAGCTCGGTGATCGCTCCGGTGAGGTCTCCGGCTTGCTTGAGTAGTTCGGCTGCGCGCTGATGGGTTTCGGCCTGGATTTGGGCTGAGTCGCCGGGGCGGATCGCCGTTTGCAGGACGGCGCGGGCTTCCACCATCCGATGTTGGCCAAGGAGGAAATCGGCCAGCGCGGCGGGGTCCGTTCCGGGTTTGCGAACGCGCGCCTCCAAGGCGTCGAACATCCGGTGCTTTTGGAAAAAATCTGTCGCGCGCGAACCGAGTTGTTCGTTGCGAGCCGCTCCCGGGGGAGGCGGTTGCGCTTCCAGCGCCTCAATCCGCGCGCGGGCCGCCGCGGCGTTTCCGAGGCGCACTTCGAGTTCCGCGCGTTCAAAAACAAGATCGGCGTTCCGGGGTTGAATCGCGAGCAGCCCGTCAAGCCGCGCCGCCGCGCCGGACAGGTCATCGAGCCTGACCAAGAGGCGGGCCAGTCGGAACTGCACTTGGAAGTCGTCCGGTGCCAGACCCAGCACTTTTTCGAGGGCGGCGCGTTCCTCCTTGAGCGCGCCCTGGCGATCATACAGCTCCGCAAGCTGGAGCAACGGGGCGGTGCCGCGCGGATCGGCCTCGGCCGCCTTTTTCCAACGGGCCTCCAGATCCGCAACCCGGTTGGAATGCTGGCTGAGGCGGATCATTTCCGAGACCAGTTCGCCACGCAGCCAGTTGTCCGAGGCGGTGAGGGCGAGGGCTTTTTCGAGGGCATCCAGGGCCGGGCCCTCGTCGTCGTTCGCCTGGTGCAAGCGCGCGAGGGCGCGGAGCGCGTTGACGCGAGTGGCGGAGTCGCCGTGCTTTTCGAGCCACGAATAATGAACCGCCGCGCGGGGAGCCATTCCCTTCTCTGCGTAAATGCCGGCGAGGCGCTGGCGCAGCTCCAAGTCGTCCGGAGTGTGCGTCACGATCTTTTCCCAAGCCGTCGCTGCTTTTTCCGGCTCGCCGCCCGCCATCCAGCTTTCGCCGAGTTGCCGTAAAACCTCTGGCAACGAAGGCGCGTCCGGCGGCAGCAATTCCACCGCCCTTTCCAGCTCCACAGCCCGCTCGGCAGGTTCCAGCAATGCCGCCAGCGCCAGGTGTGGCAGTTCGCTTTTCGGGTTGAGCGATGCCGCATGCAGAAAGGCCTCCCGCGCTTGATCTTCCCGTCCGGCCCGGTGGAGCAATTGCGCCCAGATCATTTGGGAACGGAAATCGCCTCCCGCCGAGAGATCGCGGTATTGGTCGAGCAGCTTTTGCGAGAACCCGTCCTCCTGGGCAATCTTCCAGAGCCGATCCAAGGCGTTCGTCTCCATCGGGTTTGCCGCGATGATTTGGCGGTAACGCTCCACCACGCGCGGGTCGGTCGCGGCAGGCGAGGCCGTCGAAACCAGCGCCACGGTGCCCGTGATATGGATCAACCGGGCTGCGGAACGTTGGAGAATGGCGGCTCTGGAATTGGAGGGATGACCCGCCATCCCGCGAAGGCTACGCCAATTGGCCGGGCGAGCAAGCCTGCATCAGAAACAGTTTCGCACCACGGAAGAGGGCTCGCGCCAAGGACGCAAAGACAGAGCTTTATGAAGGATGTTTCTCCCGCCGAGGCGCAGAGAGATTCATACCTATAAAATCTCCGCGCCTCAGCGTCTCTGGTGCGCGTCTTTTGGCGGATTTCGGTTAAATGGATTTCGCCGGCTCGCTTGCGGGTTCGTCGCGCTCCCGCGACGAGGGGAGCGGAGCGATCGGGGCATCCCCGGTCGCCTTTTTAATTTCGCGATAGAGCTCACCCCTGAAAATCGGAACTTCCCTTGGCGCACTGATACGAATTCGGACGGTATCCCGTTCGATTCTGGTGACCATGATTTCGATGTTGTCCCCGACCATGATGGTCTCTCCAATCTTGCGTGATAAAACTAACATTTATTGTTCTTCTTTGATCTGTCGGAGCTGGCGTTGATGCTGCTCAATGATACTTCGGGTAAAAGGACGAAGAAGCTTTCAGGGGAAGCTTTTCAACTTTGGGCAGGACTCGTCCGTTTTGTAAAACGTCATATGACGCCAAATATTCGATCCCGCAAGGCCAGATTTATAGCATTTTTGGAGAAGCAAACCAGAGTTACAAAGCAGTGAGGCTGCTTTGCATAACTCGGGGTATCAACGGATTAAACAGAAGTTCACTTCACGTAAAACCTTTGGCAAGGCCGGGGAATATTTCTCCTGAAATGACCAGGAGATTACACTTGAACCCAGGGATTTGGATTTAGGGTTGATCCACCAGAGATTCCGGGGGGGTCAGGTCAAATCGCCATATCGCTTGGCGCGCTTATGGGTCTGGTTCACGCGCCGCCTCAGATGCTTCCATTTAATTGCAAACGATGAACTGAAAACGCGGCAAAAACCCAGGAGCCGAGTGAAAGTCCGGCTTCGGTCCACGGCCTTGAAGGCCTGATAGATCATGTGGATTTCGTTCAGGTTATCGAACTCATGCTTTGGCTGCAGTTCGGCGTGGGCGAGCTTTTGGAAGCACAGGGGCAGAATCACCGCGCAGTACTTGGCGAAGAGTTCGTGATTTGCGCTGATGACCATGCCATGCCACAACTTTTGAAGGCGCAGCCATTCGACTCGGGTGTTGGGGAGATCCTTGGCAACGCTGGAGGCTCGTTTTTTCCACCATTGGACATAATGATCGACCACCGATCCGCGCAGGGCACCGGGGATGGCAGTGACCAGGGGATCGCTCACATGAGAGGGGGTGAGGTTGGAACCGGTGTAAGCGCGGATGAGAAAGTTCCAGAGTCCCAGTGCCCCGAAGCGCTCGGAACCGGCGAGGTGTTTTTGGACAACTTCAGCGCTCATGAGGAGAATGAACGGCTCATAAGGCTCCATCAAAAGCCGCTCTACCTGAATGGGAGGGGTGGGGCAGCACTTCAGCGCCGGCGTTTCCTGCTGCACGGTAAAGTAGGTTAAGTCGGCGGTCGTTTGTGGCGCGGATAAAAAAAAGCCCCTGGCCAGGGCGGCGCCGGCGCGAATGAACAGCACCCGCTTGCCGGTGCCCGAGCCGAGCGAACAACAGAGGCGGGGGTAAATTTCAAAGAAGTCGTCCCCCGGTTCGGGCAGACGCACCGCTGCGGGAAGCTTGAGCTCGCGGCGATCGTATGGGGAAACGACCTGGATGCTCCGGTAGGCCACCTCGGAAATTCTGAGGCTCTCAAGCGTGTGCTGCAGAAAGCTTTGTTCGGCTTCGTCCAGCACGACCACGTCCAGCTCTTTGAACCACTCCTTGCTTGCAGGGGTGAGCTCAAGGGAAGCCTTGGGCTGCTCGTTGAAGACGGCCTCAATCCAGACCCCCGCGACGGCTTCGATCGAATAACACTTTTTGGCAACCGTGCGGGCTTTGGAAATTGCGGAAAATGCCTCGCTGTAATTGGCGCGCAACTCCGCAATCTTATCGGCCCACGATTCGCTCTCTTCGACCAGAAACCGGTGCGGGTCGAGGCCGAGTTGCTCCACCGCGACTCGATTGTCGGGTGTGGCGGAAGCGAGGAAAGGGACGCCCAGGCCAACACACTTCAGCAGCCGGTTGGCATTCTTGCTGTAGTTCCATTTGGTGCGGATGACCGGCAGCAGCACGGCGTCGAACTTCACCAACTCCTGATCCACGGTGGACAGGGACCACTCGATATCCCCCCCGGAGGTGATGGTTGTCACTTTTTCCAGAAGACCAAGCTCTTCGAGAGACGGCAGATTGCTCCGGTTGCCCACCCAGCCGAGACTGCCGCTCAGGGGCTCCAGCTTTTTCGGGAGGCTCTGCGGAAGAATGTCCAGTGGGTTTTCGAAAAGGACCACCCGGTCGTGATAGGCCTGGAAGGTTTCAAGCAAGAGATTCGAGCCGACAACGACGAGATCCACCGCGTTGATGAAGCTCAGGATGTCGCGTTTCTTGCCCACGTCATCCAGGAGGTAATTGTCGTCGATGTCGAAGAGGATGCGTTTTCCCGCGCTCTTGAGCTCGGCCAGTCGTTCCAAGGTGGGTACGACCTTTTGGAAAACGAAGATATCGGCTTCGGGCAGCTTCGGGGAAGGAAAACAGGCCATGCTTACGTGGTAACCCCGGTTCCGCAACTCCCGGGCGAGCGCGTATCCCCGCAGGCGGGAACTCCCGGTATTTTCATCCCGCCAAAGCTCAAAATGTATGGATTTTTTTCCCATTTCAGAGGGTCCCGGAGACGACTTCGTTCAAGAGCTGATTCCACTGATCGGAAAATCTCTGGACATCGAAGTGCTTCTGGGCCGTGATTCGCCCTGCCCGCCCAATCTCCTTAGTCTTGGCCGGATTAGCCTTCAAAAACGCGAGATAATCAACCAATTCCTTTGGATTATCGCTGCAGAACCCGTTTACCCCGTTGGTGATGAATTGGTCTTCGCCGTGGCTGTTGGTGGTGACCACGGCCAGCCCTGAGAGCATCGCCTCCGTTCGCGCCCGCGGATTTGGGGAGCCCAGCGACGGATTGAAGAAGATCGAACTGCCCCGGACGTAATGCCGGTATTTTTGGAACGATTCGAATTTTTTGTCCCGACCGATCCAGGTGATGTCCACCTTGCGTTCCGCTTTTTCGACGAGCGCTGTGTTGCGGTAGCGCTCGTGCCGGGAGGCAAACGGCTGAACCACGAGGACTTCATGCCGGGTGTAGCTGGTCTGCGGCCAGTCCGCGGCCGACACGCCGTTCATGATCACCCGCGAGCGCGGAATGTTCCAGAGTCGCTGCGCTGTTTCGCTGGCGCATACCATAAAGCAGCCTTCGACCAGCCTGGCCATTTGCTCGCTTGAACAGCCGTCCACCAGGTTGCACCCGTGGTTGATCACGATTTTCTTCCCGGGATAGATTTCTTTCCAGTGCAGGAAATGAAACCGGACGGAGGGTTCCTGCAGACTCCACTGGTCCAGATGCAAAATCATAAGATCCGTCTGAACCGACCGCGAATCCGGCACCCACAGGATCGCTTTCGGCAAGGGCCGGATTTCAGTATTCCACTCCCGGGGAGCTGAACAAAGGTAATGAAAGCGGTGGCCCACCCTGGTCAACGCGTCGTCATTCGCCGCGTGCCACGGGTAAGTAAGGATTTTGAAGGATCGCTTTTCCGCCGACATGGTCGAAATATAGAACACCGCCAGCAAAGGGCGGTCACGACAAATTAGCGGTGGGCGCTTCCTGGCAGATGGCCCTCGCGCGGCATCATTTCCCGTTCGTCCATGCTGGCGCGCTGGGTCCGGCGGTGATCGAAACACTTTAACGGTTCGCGGGTCGTGGAATCCACGTTGACGCAAGCCGGGGATTGCTCAACCCCGGGGAAAGGCAAACCCCTGTGGCCCCCGCCATCCTCTGAACGGGGCCGGTGCGGGAAATCGCCCGACCCGCAAATCAGGGCATAAGGGTCGATCTATTCGCGAGCAAAACAAGGATGCCAGACTTCGCGACAAAGTCCCAGGGTGCAGCTATCGTTGCCGCAAAGGACAAAGAAAGACATTGGGAACTTACGTTGGACGGCGAACCGAAGCCCGCTTCAGCCATACCATCTGCCCGGAGTGCAGCGATGGGTTTCTGGGGCATCGGGTCGAGGGCGGGGAGTGCGAGTAGTAGAAGCGGCATCCCTGCCGCTTCGTTACTCCCCCTCCGGAAAAGCGGCCGGAAGCCGCTTCTGCTGTTGCCCCCACGGCCGCTCAGTTCAGCTTCCTGATCACGGCATCCAGCCACTGACGGGCTTGGGCTCCGGTCAAGCGGAGCACGTCCCCTCCTGCTGGCGCGGTCCAAGTCGCTGCGGGAAGCTCCGGGGCGTAAGCCAGTTGTTCGACTTTCAGGACAATGCTCCAGTCCGGGCGGGCGACTTCGATTCGCACCGGCTTGGCTTCGGCATCGACCGAGATGCGCGCATGCCACTGTTCGATCCCTAAATTGCGCGCCAGTTCCGGCATCAACTGGACGTCGAGAACCCGCAGGCCGCTTTCTTCTCCAGCGTCTTTGACTTGGAAGAGCATGGGCAGGAGCACCAGTTGCTGCGGGGGGAAAGGGAGCACTAACGGCGCGAGGCCTTCGCCGTGCTTTTTTTTCTTTTTCTTGACCGGTTCGGGATTGATCAGGGCCTGAAGCTTGGAGCCGGGAGTGAGCCAGATTTCCTGGTCCACGCGGCAGACGGCTGCGGGTTCGCCCTGAAACTGGCCGCGAATCAGCAGATGTTCGGGCGGCTGAAGGGCAAGTTCCACCCGGGTTCCGGCGAACTCCGGGGGGAGATCGGTCATCCTTTCCAGAACGAGCGTGGCGGAAAGCGCGTGCTGGGCCGACTGCGGGGCGAACACCCCGGCGATCGGCATCAACGTGCGGCTCAGGACTTCGTAAGGGTTCGCCGAGGGTTGCGCCTGAATGGTTACCGCGAGGGTGGCCCAGGTCAGGGAACTAAAAAAGAAATTGGAAATGCGAAATTTCATGAAGGTGTTATTGCGTTACAGCCGCACCCCACATTAACTACAGTGTCTTCGACGAAATGCTACCCTTCGCACCACTGCTTGCCGATGGAGGCCTCCTTTTTGCCCTCCAACACTCCACGTTGCCCGGACAAACGGTCCTCGTGTGCCTGTTCATTGGATCGATTTTCTCGTGGTCGGTGATGGTTACAAAACTGCGAATGGTCAGCTTTAGCAAGAAGCAATCCGCTGCCTTCCTCGAACTCTTTCGCAGCCACCGCCAGCCGCTTCATATCTACGAAACCAAGCTCCGCTTCGAGGGTTCGCCCCTGTTTTCCGTCTATCGCGCCGGGTGCAAGGATCTCTCGTTTCATTTGCTCGGCTCGCCGGAGGTGGACGAAACCTACCGGGGGCGGGTGGAATTGGCTGAGAAAATCTCCCCGGCTCAAATGCGCGTGGTCACCACCGCCATGGAACGGGCCGTGGGCGAAACCGCGCTGCGGCTGGAATCGCAGATGATCCTGCTGGCTACTGCCGTCAGCGGCGCGCCATTCCTCGGGCTGCTGGGGACGGTCTGGGGCGTCATGGATACATTCAGCGGCGTGGCCGAAGCCGGTTCAGCGAGCCTCGCCGCCATGGCGCCGGGCGTTTCGGCGGCTCTGATCACGACCGTCACCGGCCTGCTCGTGGCCATCCCGGCCATGTTCGGCTACAACTTTTTGGTCACCAGCATCCGGGCTTTGATCGTGCAGATGGACAATTTCGCGGCGGAACTCTCCTCGGAATTCGAGCACAAATACGTGGACCACCGGGGAGGCGGACCCGGGCGGTAGAGCCATGAAACGCTTTTCAAGCCGCCACCAGCTCACCACGCTCTCGGAGCTGAACATCACGCCGCTGCTCGACCTGGCCTTCGTGTTGCTGATCATTTTCATGATCACCACCCCGCTCATGGAGACCAAGTCCAACCTCGTGGTTCCCACCACCAAGCGCGCCGCCGACGCGGTGGACCCTTCCCAGGTGGAGACAATCTCCATCGATAAAGACGCCGTGGTGAGCATTAACGGCGCGGAGGTGGCCCGGGACGCGCTCGGAACCACCCTCAGCGACTTGAAAGCGGCCCATCCCGGCGTGGCGGTGATCGTGAGGGCGCACCACGAATTGCCTGTGCAGAAACTCGTGGACATCATGGACGCCCTCAAGCAGGTAGGCATCACCAAGATCGGCGTGGTCAGCACCAGCGCCGAAGGGCAGTCGAAACCGTAGCCGGACCATGGGCGAGAACCCAAATTTTCGGCGCAACGTCCTCATCGTCGCGGCGGTTCACGTCGTGGTCCTGGCCGTGCTCTTTTTCGCCAACCGCCAGAATGCCAAATCGATGATCGATGTAAGCTGGCTTGATGGTGGCTCGCCTCCCGCAGCCGCATCGGACGAGGGGCAGGACAAGGAAGAGGAAGCGACTCCAACGCCCGCGCCTGAACGGATCCCGGTAAAGGAGAAAAAGCGCGACAAACCCGCCGTAAGCCGGCCCGAGCCGGAGAGCGAAATCGCGCTGCCCACGCCGGCGCCGAAGGCGACGCCAACTCCCACTCCCGAGCCTACCCCGACGCCCACTCCCAAGCCGACGCCGACCGCCACCCCTGAGCCGACTCCGGAACCGACTGCCGCCCCTGAGCCGACGCC
>JBAXSN010000009.1:0-39173 GCA_037130675.1 Verrucomicrobiota bacterium | reverse complement strand
GACCCTGCACCAAATTGTGTGTTGTTTTCAGAGAAGGCTTCGGAGTTCGGGTTTAGCGAGGGCATTGTTGTTCATTGCAACCAATCGGAGCATTGTGCCCGCCAGGTTTTTTCGACCGTCACTGTCACCCCACCAAACTGATCCACCCGGAGCGTCAGCCGGGAAGTGGAGGGCGTCGCCAAACTCGGGGCGTTCCAACGCAATGAGGGGTCCGTGTCGATGAGCAACTGCACATCCGCCGGGGCGACGACAGCCCTAAAGCTGAAGGATGCACTCTCATCGACGCCGAGTGCCGGCATCTCCCGCCGTTCCGCCCCGGCGGAGACCGTCACATTCCCAAAAGGCTGGCTGGTGTTGTTGTAAACCACCACGCTCAGTTCCTGCTGGGTCCAGATCAATACAGCGAACACCGCGGCCAAGCCCGCAGCCATTCCAAGCATCCAACGCTTTCTTCTGGAGAGCCGCTTCGTCATCGCCGTGCAGCCCGCCTCAAGGTTTCAAGGCGCGCCGCCGCGCCGAGTAGAATAAACCACATCGAAAAATTCTTGGTCTGGGTGAGCACGCGCTCCAGGTTGCTATGCAAGTAAACGAGAAGCAGCGCCACAAACAACCCGCCTAGAAACGCCGCTGGAATCTCTCCCCGCCAGTACAAGGCCCCGCGCAGGCACCACCAAAGCGTGGCGGCGATGAAGAGCAGGTAGGCGGCCCATCCAGGATAGCCCGTTTCAGCCAGCAGCAGCCAGTAGTGGCTTTCCACAACGCCCTTTGCATAGTCCTCGTCCACCTTGTGCCCGTGATCGCGCTCGGCGTCGTCGATCACGTCGCCGTAGGGAAACGGATGGTTGATAGTCAGGGCGAAATTGTTTAGCCCGATCCCCACGGGGGAATGATGAAGCATCTCCTTTGAGGCGAGGTTCATCACGACCCTCGTTTCGCCGCTGGCTTGATTTCCCTCGTCATGGAAACGGGCGATGATCGTATGGGCACAGAGCAGTAATCCCAGGCACCCGACCGCGCTCATTCCCAGCACAAACACCACTCGCTTGGGAGTGATGCGGTCAACCGTCGCAAGCCCCACCACCAGGATCACGCCGGCCGCGAACGCCAGCAGCGAAGCGCGGGAGAGCGAACTCTGGACGATGATGGCGCTGGCCGTAAATCCGGCGGCATACCAGCGGGTCTCATTTTGACTCACCTTCGTCATGGCCGTCGCCAGCAGCGGCAGCCCCCCCATGTAAGCCCACATGGCCAGGGGATTTTGATGCTCGAACCAGCCGCGGACCTGGTAGAAATGATCCACGTATTTCATCTTCAGCACCACGATCGCCTGAACCACCAGCGTGAACGCCAGGGCCTTTAACAGGATAGGCAGGTCTTCCTCTTTGCGGATGAAATGGTACGCGCCAATGAATATAATGACGGCTTTGGTCAACCGCACCCCGCCCATTAAGGCGTAAAGGAGATCGGGCGCCGCGAACACCGAAGCCCAGGAGGCGGCGCAATATAGTAGATAGAGGATTGCACCGGGCGGGAGCCAACGCCAGGCGCGGTCCGCCGGCTTGCGCTCCAGCACGGAGGCGATGATGAGCGAGAGCGCGAGGATTTCGATGAACGAAAATTCAAACCCCTTGGTGTGCCCCCGGTATTTCTCCACCGAGCAAAGCATCAAGGTGAACTTGTTGATGTGCCAGGAGGTCATGAAGGCCATCATCGCAAAAATCCAGCCTTGGACCTTCCGCGAGCCTTTGCCCAGAAAACCGAGTAGCGGCGCGAGGATCAGGTAGCCGAAAAGGATGATCGGCGCTTTGACGAGATCCATCATCGCGGGTTCACGGAGGCCCGGCGTTCTTCGACCCCTGCGTATATTTGCTCCGTCGCCTCCGCGATCCGGGGCCAGGAATAGACCTCGCGCGCTTTGCGGCAGCCCGCTGCTCCAAGCCGTGCGCGTTGTGCGGCGTCCCCGGCCAGCAGCCGCAGCCGGGCCGCGCAATCCGCCACATCGCCCGGAGCGAAGAAGACCCCATCGACCTCCTCCTGCACCAAATGTTGCAGGCCTCCCACGCGGCTTACCGCCACGGGTTTTCCGGCGCACCAGGCTTCGAGCACCACGATGCCAAAAGGCTCGTGCCGGGACGGAAGAACAAACACGTCGCACCCGTGATAGGCATCCGCGAGCGCGCCCCCCAAAAACGGCAAGGCGCCGAGCCGCCGGATGCGTTCCCGGAACGGACTGGCGGCGATGCGATCATCGAGTTGATGCACGAACGACGGCAAGGTTTGGGGACCGGCGAGCACGAGCCAAAGCTGTGGGAACTCGCCTGCGAGGAGGTCAAACGCTTCGATCAAGGTCTTCTGGTCCTTCTGCGGATCGAACCGGCTGTAGCACGCCATTACCACCGCCTCTTTTGGAATCCCGTGCTCGCGGCGAAAGGCGGCGCCATCGGCGCTGGCGAAGCGGTCCGGGTCCACGCCGTTGCCCAAGTGATGAATCCGGTCGTGGCCGAGCGATTTTTTGGCGTGGTCGTATTCGCTGCGTCCGACGCAGATCACCGCATCTGCCTCTTCCAGAATCTTCCGGGAACGAAAGAGGGCGCCGAAGACTTTGCCCCATTCGAGCTTGCCGCTTTGGGCCTCCATCATCTGGCTGAGTTCGGCCTGGGGAACATCGAACACCCCGCCGTGGAGCGTGACCACAAACGGCTTCCGCTGGCAACGCGCCGCCGAAAAAACCTCGCCGCCCAGTCGCTTGAGCGCGTGGGCGTGAAACATGCGCACGTTCGAAGCGGTGGCCAGTGAGGCAAACAGCGGCAGGGAAAGCAGGTTGCCTCCCTTTTTGTCCATCTGCGCCTTCTGCGCCGCGTTCAGGCCGAAAAACGGGTAGCAATAATCGTAACGCCGCACGGGCACGCCGTTCCATTCCCCGGCGCGCTCGTCGCTGAGTGCCAGCGCGGTGTGGATCTCGGGCTGCCAACCCGCCCTTCGTTGTTCCAGAGCAAGCGATCCAATGACGGTTTCCGTGCCGCCCCACTCATGGGCTACAAAGCGACGGGGCACATGAATGATGCGGCTGGCTTTCATGGATAAAGGGGGGATTAAGGATAATTAACAGCGATGCGCTAGAGCAAGTTGTAGGTTTAGCGCCAAAGGCGCGGCCCCATACCAGCCTATGGCAACGCCATAGGAATTTCGAGAGAGATGAAACAGGGCTGAAAGTCCGGACCATTGCCCACGCCGTGCGATGGGACGGGCTTTCAGCCCTGAAACATAGCATTGCCACAACCCAGGCCTGCGCTGCGCTCCGACCTGGGCTGGTATGGCGCAGCGCCTTTGGCGCTTTGGATCAGGACCATGCGCACACTTGCGCGCTCGTTCCCAATCTCCTGATTGGGAACGCACTTGTCCCCGAATCTCCGATTCGCAAACCGTCGATGGGAGAGTGCGCCATGCGGAACTCCAAAGCTTCCTAGGTTTGGGAGCGGGTCCGTAGTAGAAGCGGCTTCCAGCCGCTTTCCACAAGGAGCGAAGCGGCAGGGATGCCGCTTCTACTACGCTGGCAACCTCGGATACCGCAATCGCGATCAACGTCGCTCGAATCGGAGATTCGCAGACATTGGCATTCCCAATCGGGAGATTGGGAACGAGCGCATTAGAACTTACCTTAAATGCTCCCGCGCCGTTGGCGCTGAGATTCAAGCCCAGTTCCGCACCACTTTTGATCACGCTCAAAAAAGCGTGTTCCCGACAGTTTAGCTGGAAGCTTACGCAAGAACCCGTCATTGTTTTCACCGTTTTAGATAACCTACCTCCATTTCGCCAGTCAGAATCCTATGCATTCTCCGGTTTCCGTAGTCATGAGGTCGATGAACGACGGCCCGCTCATCGCAGCGACGCTTAAGGGAGTTTACGAACAGGACTATTCCGGGGGCGTGGAATTGATCCATATCGACTCCGGTTCCAGGGACAACACCGTCGAGATCATCCAATCGACCCACCCTCATAAGCTGATCCAAATCCTGCCCAAGGAATACATTCCCGGCGTGGTGCTCAATCGTGGCATGAGGGAATCGCAAGGCGAATGGGTGGTCTTCCTTAACTCCGATGGCGAACCGGCCAACCGGCAGTGGCTCTCGGAACTGCTCGCGGCGGCAAAGTCGCAACCGAAAGTCGGCACGGCGTTCAGCCGTCAACTCCCGCGCCCGGACTGCCAGGCGGTCTTTGCCCACGACTACGACCGCTGTTTCGGTCCGAACCGGGAGTCGGTCCACTGGGAGCATTTCTTCAGCATGGTGAGTTGTGTCGTCAACCGCCGGGCCTGGGAAGAGCAGCCTTTTCGCGAAGATCTGCAATACGCCGAAGACGACGAATGGTCCCGCCGACTCCAATCCAATGGGTGGGCTATTGTGTTCGCGGAAAAATCGCTCGCCATTCACTCCCACAATTACACGCTCAAGCAGGCTTACAAACGGGGCTATGGCGACACTTTCGCCCTGGCCGCCACCAGTTCCACGCCCGTCAGGAATTACAATCTCCATTACACCGTAGGGATCGGTTCCCTGCGCGATGCGATGAGGGATTTCAAATACTGCTTAAAGGAAGGGCGGCTTCTGGAATGGCCGCACGCCGTCTCCGTTCGCATTGCGCAGCGCCTGGGCAAACTCGACGGCTATCGGGCCGGCTGGACTCACTATAAACGGAGCTAGAACCCGACCGCATGAAAATCCTCGTCCTGAGCAATCTCTATCCGCCCCACGCCATCGGCGGGTATGAAGAACGCTGCCGCCAGATCATCGATCGGCTTCGCGCCCGTGGTCACGACATTCGCGTCCTCACCTCCACGCACGGCGTCGAGGGGGAACAGACTGAGGGGCACGTCCATCGCCGATTGCGGGTCCACGGATTTTTCGGTCACCCGTGGTTGCCGATCCAGCGGCTCTACGCTTTGGAGAAACACAACCAAGCGGTGTTGCGAGAGGAACTGGCGAGCTTCCAGCCCGACGTCGTGCATGTGTGGAATCTGGGCGGCATCAGCAAAGCGCTCACCCTGGCGTTGCAGCAATGTGGCCGGCCTGTGGTCTATGACGTCTCCGACCACTGGATCGCCCGCAGCCTCAAGGCCGATGTCTGGCTGCGCTGGTGGAATGGCGACTCGGGCGGAGCCGCCGCCGGAGTGCTGCGTGCGCTCCTTAAACTCAGCGGGCTGGCTTCAGCCATCAAGGCCAACGCGCCGTTTGCTCCCTGGCCGGAGATCGAGTTTCGGCGCATCTACTTTTGCAGCGAGGCGCTCAAGCAAATCACCATCGCCAAAGGGTATGATCTCCAGCACGCCCGCGTGATCTATTGCGGGATCGAGACCGAGAAATTCCAGCTTCGTTCCGACAGCGAGCGCTTCACCCGGCTCCTGTACGTGGGCCGTCTTTCCGAGGACAAAGACCCGCTTGTCGCCATCCGGGCAATGAAGCGACTTCCCTCCCATTTTTCTCTCTCGCTCTATGGCCGGGGCGATGAGGACTACATGAACCAGCTTCGCGACGAAGCGCGCGAACTCGGGACGCGCGTGGAATTCAAGACCGCCAGCGCGGGGGAAATGGCGCAGGTTTATTCGCAATACGATGCGCTGCTCTTCACCTCAGCCTGGGAAGAGCCGTTCGCGCTCACGCCACTCGAAGCCATGGCGGCCCGGTTGCCGGTTGTCGGCACGCTCGAAGGCGGCAGCCGCGAACTGATCCGGCATGGCGAAAACGCGCTGGCCTTTCGCACAGGCAACGCCGAAGACCTGGCCACGCAAATTCTGCGAATGGAAGCCGAACCCACCTTGCGCCGCGCGATGGCGGAAACCGCCTTCTGCGAGGTGCGGGAGCGCTACGACATCGAAGAAATCACCACCCAAATCGAGACCACTCTGAACCAATCCCTAAAAGCATGAGCGGTCGCGACTGGCAAAAATTCTTCTGGCGGAACACTGGCACCAACTACCTGCGCACCCTCCTTCGGATGGGCTCGGGCGTTGTCCTCTTCCGGCTCACCTTCCAGCACCTTTCGCAGGAACAATTCGGTTTCTATTCCCTGCTTTGGTCGCTCTTTGGATACACCATCCTGTTGGATTTCGGCCTCGGCTTCACCGCACAAAAAGCCGTCGCGGAGAAAACCGCCACGAATAAAATCGGCGAGCTGAATCATCTGATTTGCACGATCTTTTGGACGTTCGCGTTTCTCGGCGCGGTGATCCTCGCCGTGTTCTCGGTGGCGCAGCCATGGTTCCTGATATGGACCAAGGTCAGCCCGGAAAACCTGCATACCCTCGGGATTGGCTACACGATTTTTTTTACCGCCATGGCGCTGGCGTTCCCGCTGGGAATTTTCCCTGAAATGCTACGGGGCCTGCAGCGGATCGACCTCGCCAACTGGGTCACCATCGGGGCGCTGATTCTCAATCTCGTCCTGATGACCTGGGCGCTGCTCGCCGAATGGGCGTTTCCGTGGATCGTTTTCATTAGCGTGGCGACCACCGTTGCGCCCAATTTCATCGCGCTCATCATGGTGTTCCAGCGGATCAAGGGATTCAGCCTGCACCCGAAACACTTCCGGTTTGCCGCCATCCAGGGAGTGCTCTCGTTCTCGATCGTCGCCTACCTGATCACCTTCACCAACCTGATCATGGCGCGCACCGACCAGGCCGTCATCAGCATCGGCATCGGCATCAGCTTTGTCGCGCTCTATCAAGCCGGCTACAAGGCCGCGGAGATGTTCGGCCTTTTCTCCGTGCAGATGCAGGACGCCCTGACGCCCGCCGCCGCCCAGATGAACGTTCACAACGACCACGGCGGCTTGCGCGAGCTTCTGGTCAAGAGCACCCAGTTGACGCTCTTTCTCACCACGCCTCTTTATGGCCTCTGCGCCGTTTACATGGTTCCGATCATCAAGCTGCTGACCGGCTTGAAGGCGGTCGATTCCTCCACGTTCTGGGTGGGCCAATCGTTGCTCCTGGCCACGTTCAGTTCACTCCTCACCAACAGTTGCTCAAAACGCATCCTGATGATGTGCGGGTGGGAGCGGAAGCTGCTGAAAATCAGCCTCGTTGATGCAGGGATCAACCTTGCGGCCAGCCTCATTCTCGTGCGCCATTATGGAATCTTGGGCGTCGCCCTTGGAACCATGGTGCCCACGGTGCTGCTTGGCTGGTTCTGGCTCGTGCCGCTGACGGCCCATTTCTTGAAGATAAGCCTCCTGGAAATGTCGGGCTTGTTTATTCGCAAAGTGGCCCCTCCCGTCTCATCCTCGCTCTTCGCCCTCGGAGCGTTGGCGTGGCTCGTCCCGGCTTCCGCCACCGCAAGTTTCCCCGCCTACATCTGGCGGGGGGCCGTCGTCATGGGAGTGCTGGCCGCGACCGGTTGGCCTTTTCTTAAACAAATCAAATCCAGAGCATGAACAAGGAGGACCCCCCGCAGCAACGTCACGTCATTCTGGCGGTGGACGACGATCCCAGTGTCCTTGAGGTGCTCCATCTCGCCTTCGCGGGTCGGTACGAATTGCTGACGGCCCAGAGTGTCCTTGAAGCCGAGCCGCTCTTGCGCAACCGGCAAGTCGAAGTGTTGATTTGCGACGATAACATGCCCGGCGAAACGGGCCTTATGTTCATGGCGCGCATCCATAACGAATTCCCCTTCACCCGCCGCATTCTGCTCACCGGCAACATCGATCCCGATGTGCTGATCTACGCCATCAACGAGGCCGTTTTATATCGGTTCGTCTCCAAACCTTTCAATTTGCATGAGCTGGAAAAACTCGTGGCCGACGGAGTCGCCGCCCATGCCGAGGCGAAAGCGACAGGCCTTGCCGCGCGGGAAAACGAACGCCTCAAGAACGAACTCGGCCGGCGAAGCGAGCCCGCAGCAAAACCCAATGCATTGCATCGAGAAATAGGCCGCTGGGGCAGCCTCTTGATGGCCGGACTTTTTGTGCTGGGGACTTTATTCGCCGTCGGCGTCGTGCTGATCCTGGTGCTCTACTGGTTGAAATCGTTCCTGGGGATTGATTTCTTCGAAGACATGCACTTCAAGGACCTCTTCGGGTAATTCACCTTGCTCCACTCGAAACGCGTCGCTTCCTCGTTATAGGCGGCGATGAAAGCATCAACCCGCCCGGCATTTTTCTCCTACGGCCTGCTGCCCGTGGTTGTTCGATGAGACAGTCATGAGTATGCCCTCGCCTACAACGCCTGTGGAGATTTCACGAGACCTTACCCATCGCATCCTTAAGGAACTGGTTGGTTCTTCACCGCTTCAGCGCCTCAAGATCCGGCTTTGGGATGGTTCGTATTGGCCCGAAAATGCGTCTGATTCCTGCGGGACAACCTTGGTCCTCAATCACCCCGGAGCTTTGCGCGAAATGCTCCTGGCCAACTCGGAATCCGCACTCGGCGAAGCCTACCTGCAAAACGACTTTGATGTGGAAGGCGATATGGAGGCCGCGTTCGAACTGGCGGACATCATTCGCGCTCAGACCCATGGATGGTCGCAGAAGCTTAAAATGGCACACCTTTTGTGGCAATTGCCGCCTCGTCCCGCCGACCGAGAGCCAGTTAGCCTGCGGCAGGCGGCTCTCGACGAAAAGCAACATTCCGTTTCGCGCGACCAAGCCGCCGTTCAATTCCACTACGATCTCTCCAACGATTTTTACTCCCTGTGGTTGGACTCCAGAAAGGTCTATTCCTGCGCCTATTTCCAGAATGCGACCGACGATTTGGACAGCGCCCAGCTCCATAAGCTGGACACCATTTGCCGCAAGCTCGGTCTCCGCCCCGGGCAACGGTTAATGGACATCGGATGCGGCTGGGGAGGACTGATCCTACACGTTGCTGCCCACTACGGTGTCCGGGCGACAGGCATCACGTTAAGCGAACGCCAGGCGGAATATGCCCATCAGCGGATTTCCGCATTGGGCTTGCAGGAGCGCGTTGAGGTTCGGCTCCAGGATTACCGGGCGCTCGAAGGGCATGAGGACTATGATGCCGTGGTCAGCGTTGGGATGGTGGAACATGTCGGCCGCACAAATCTGCCCCTCTACTTCGGTGCCGTAAACCGGCTGTTAAAGCCGGGGGGCTTGTTTCTAAACCACGGCATCTGCACGGGGGCCGTGCCGGCTCTCCCGCACGAAGCTTCCTTCATCGATAAGTATGTTTTCCCGGACAGCGATCTGTTCCCCATTTCGGAAATGCTCGCTCCTGCTGAGGTGGCGGGTTTTGAAATCAGGGATGTTGAAAATCTCCGGGAACACTACGCGCTGACGCTTCGCCACTGGGTTCGGCGTTTGGAAAGGCACCATGGAGAGGCTCTGAAGTTTGTCAGCGAGCCAGTTTATCGCACTTGGCGGGCTTACATGGCGGGTTCGGCTCACCGGTTCAACTTCGGATTCCTCGCTGTGTACCAGACGTTGCTCGCCAAACTGAGCGCTAGTGGCGAGGCAAACGTTCCGCTGAGCCGCGCCGAGTGGTATGGGACTTCAAGAATAGAAAGCCGCACAAGTGCTTAGAACGCCCTGCTTATTGCCAAATCGTGCCCACGCTCCCCTGGTTGAAGCGAATTGACCGATAATCACCAGCAGGGCAGCTATCTGGCTTGGGCCACCTTCGCAATCACCGAGAAATCCCCACCCGTAGGCATGACAAAAAGGCAGCGGCCTTTGCTCCGGGACGCCCACACCGCGCCCACTGCCCGTTTCTCTTCCGCTTCCGCCCAGAGGTGCTCGCCTTTGTATTCCACAACGAGCACGCGCCCATCCACGAGCTGACATACAAAGTCCGGGTAAAACCACTGGGACGAAGTTTGCAGCCGGAAAGAGGTGGCCTTGCTCGCCAGGTTACGTATCCAGTATTTCACCTCCGGCAGGCCGTCAATGAACTGAGCGCATTGAAACTCCACCGTGAGGCCGCCGTCTCCCTTTTTCTCACGGAGTTCGCCAGGCTTTGCCCCGAAGTAGTGTTTCTTGAACTGGAAACCGCCTTCGTATAGCCAGCTTGGCTCATAGGTCATTGTCTTGAAATTGATAACCCGTTCCTCACTCACCGTCAGCAGGGATTGAGGGAGCAGAAACTCTTGGAATGCCGCCTTGTGCTCACAATCCCGGTGTTGGTCAATTCGCGCTTCAATCTCGTCGCGCAACCGGAAGCGGTCGAGCGCAAGCACTCCCACATCGGAGATGGCGTATTTCGCCATCAACCCGCGAACCACTTTCCGCAAATACTCTCCCGATTCACCCACAGGAATATCGGCGTGGTCTATGTGCTGGTCGAGCCAACCGACGAGTTCCTCAAATGACCAATCCCCGGCTCCGCCGAGTTGAAGCACCTGCTGGTGCAGGGTCGCCACGAAATCAGTGTCGGGGGTCTCGGCAACCACACTCGTCTCGATGCGCCCGGTAGCCGATACGTCCAGGATTCCTGCCCTGCCCGCAGGTCGTTGCAGCGGGTTATATCCTTCGCGCAGGGTTGCATCTTTTGCACTCAGTTTCCACGGGTGTTCAAGCAGGAAGGTGCTCTCAAACTCAAACAGCATCCCATCCTCCTTAACGCAGAGAAGTGGGACAATGAAATCCAACTGCTGTTCGTAAGGCGAGGCGACACGCGGTTTGCCCTGCCCGCCGTAGGCGCGTTCTGCTTCGCGGACGAACTCGACAACTTCCTCCACCTTGCGTTTCGCTTCGGGAGTCGTGACGCAACTCGTTAGCTTCTCCGTTTCCTCCTTGTCGAGAGGCACCAAAACCGTGATTTCCCCCTTGGCTGCGTCTATTCGGACTTTCCCGGCGAGCGCCAGGCTTTGCACCTGAGCAACCGTGGCGTCTATTTTCTCCGGCTCCATTTGCAACGTCTTGGGTTGAACGCCCAACGGCAGGATCCCTTGCGGCACGGGAATAAGGATGCGCTCCGCTTCCGCTGCCGTAAAACCGTTGCTTTCCAGCGCATCGCGCAACTCGGCCAGAACTTCCGCAATCGAATCCGATACCGAAAAAGCGTAGGCGCAGTTCAAGTCGGGATGTTTCTTTTCACATGCTTGCGGCAACCGGAGAATGCGCCCGACTATCTGCTCAATGGCCGTGGCCGACCGCGTCTCTTTAAGACTGCACAGGACGTAGGCAAATGGGCAGTCCCACCCTTCCCGGAGCTTTTCCACGGTGATGATGAAGCGCACTGGGCATTTGGGTGCGGAAATATCGGCGACACCCTTCAACTCATCGAGCTTGCCCACGGAAATCTTCACCTCGTCCTTCCCGATGCCGAACTCGTTCACCAACCGCTCCCGCAGCGGTTCGCACGATTCCACCCGTTCTGCTTGGAATAGCAAAATGGGCCGCAGGTATTCGCCCGTCGCTTGCGATTCGGCAATGGCGAGTTTTTCCAGGTCTGCCCGCAAACTCACTGCTTCGGCCATCAACTGGTCCCGCTGACTGGGATGCCGCGTGATGACCCGCAGCGGCAGCTTCACCATTTTTGCAGCACTTAACTCCGCCGCAGAGACTTTGTGCAGGACATTGGACGGATTCTTTGTCCGGGCCGGGGTCGCTGTGAACTCAATGATGCACGAGGGAAGCACGTTGCCCAGCGTCGAAAATGAAAGGTCGGTTCGGGCGTTGTGCGCTTCGTCCACAATCACGATGGGACGACGTAGCCGCAGCATGTTCACGAGTGACGGCTTCGGTTTGCCGCCCGCTCCTGGCAATAGATCGGCCACCCGGTTTGCGGGCAGGTTCAGCAGATGCTCTGCAAAGGCTCCGTTCTGCCCGTAAACCTGACGCCCGGTCGTATCCTCCACTCGGAACGATTGGATGGTGGCCACAATGACCACTGTCTGCCCTTCCACGGTTCCCCGGGAAAGACGCAGTGCTTCGTCAATCTTCACCACTTCCACCACTCCGCACGCCAACTTCAAGGCTTGGTGATAAGGATGACGCACGTCACGTAGCGCATCGGCGGTCTGATCCAGAATCGTGTTGCTTGGCACGAGCCAAAGCACCACGGCGCGCTCGGCGTGCAGCAACTCTTCCATCGCAAGGCCAGCGGCGTAACAGGCCAACAGCGTTTTGCCGCCGCCCGTGGGGACGCGCAGACAGACGTAAGGCATCCGAGCTTCCAGGCCCGCCGCGGAGCCTGGGATGTAAGTTAACGGCAGGCCAAAGGTTGTCTCTGTGACGTCTGCAAATGCCCTGGCAGGGTCTTGGGTCTGCGAGGTCTTCCGAAAAAAGGTGCGCAGGGAATCCAGAACCCGCGTTTGATATTCTTTGAGGGCAATCATGCCTGATTCTCCGGGTGAAACCCAATGCGGGGCTTGGGAGCATCGGGGGGCGGCAATAGCAATGGTTGAATCTGCTGCCAGATGACGTTGAGCGCCTGATCGTGTTCCAGCAGGCTCTTGTCAATTTCGGCCAACCTTTTCAGGATGGCGGCATTCGTAGCAAGCTGTTCGCGCATCTGGGTAAACGCTCGCACCACGAAAACGCTCATTTTCACCGCCTCGGGGCTATTGAGAACCATAGCCGTCATGAGGGCGCCGTGCTCGGTGAATGCGTAGGGCATGCTCTTGGCAAACTTCAGTTTGGCAAGGTGGTCGCAATTTGCGACCACCTCCTGTTTTTCTTCGGGAGTGAGCTGGAAAATGAAATCCTCTGGAAAACGATCGGCATTGCGCTTGACCTGCTCGTTGAGCCGCCTCGTAGGGACGCCGTAAATGGTGGCCAAGTCGGCATCCAACAACACCTTGTGGTTGCGTATAGTGAGAATCCGGGCTTCGAGAGAGGGTTCAGGGTTCATGGGTGGCTTGGGGTTGCGGTCACGACACTTTGATTTCGTAGGGAGTTTGGCGAATGAGGATGCGTTCCGTCTGCAAACGGTCGCGCCCCAGCAGACATCCGGCGCAGTAGATGACCTTCTGGCCATCGAAAGGCGGCAGTTGGGCCAGCACCGCCCGAGTGAGCACGTTGCCACCATTGGCGGTCTTGTCGCCCAGGATGCCGTTGTAGAGAAGGTAAATACCGACGCCCCGGCATACACCGATAAGCGACGACTTTGCAGAGATGCGTTCCCTTGGCAGCGGTTCACCGGTCTCGGTGAAATAGACATGCCGGGCAAGGTCTGCGAACCGCACGGTGTCCCGAATCCGCCCACCTTCATCAAAGAGCGGTTCGCCCAGTTCGCAGTAACGAAAGGTGCCACCCAAACCCTCGATACACCCAGTCTTGGCACTCTGGTAGCCCTGAGCTACCCGGCGAACACGCTCGGCGGTAATATTACGGGCGATTTGTGGTTCCATTTCGACCAAAATAAAACGACGCGACTCTGTGTCGGGTGTAGCCTGGTTGAGTTTCAGAATTGCGTGCCCAGTCGTCCCCGAACCGGCGAAGGAATCCAAAACGAGGTCGCCGGGGTTGGTGGATATTTGGAGAATGCGCTCAATCAGCTCTGGCGGTTTTGGCGTGGTCGCAAAGCCTGAGGATCCACCGAAAACCTCATTGAGAACTTTTGTCGCAGTATCAGTCGTTCCGCATTCTGCGGCAGTCCATATTGTTTCCGGGACAAGTTCCTCCCCCGATTCCCTTAAAAACACTTTTCGCCGTGGAACATTTTTCCCGTGTTTACCAAACCAAACGCGGTCGTCTGCAAGAAGCTCGCAAAAGCGTTCAACCGTAACCCGCCAGCAGTTCCCAGCGGGCGGAATGAGTATGCGTCCAGACGGTGTAACGATTGTATAAAATTGTGACTCCGTAGCGTGTCCCTCTTGTGCAGCCAGCGACACTGATTGCCAAACTCCACGCGGATCATTGTCAGGATTCTTAAATCGTCCACGAACGGCTTCCGTATATGGCAGTTTATTGCGAACTGCCTCAAAATTGGATTTTACCTTCGCATAGCAAATGACGAAATCATGCTTGAACGAAAATACCCGTCGGTTTTCTCGCGTGGTTCGCTTCTCCCAAACGAATGTCGCAATGAAGTTGCCACCTCCAAAAATTTCATCCATTAACACCCGCAAGGCGGCCACTTCGTTGTCGTCGAGGCTGATGAAAATCGCTCCATCCTCACGGAGAAACTGCCGCAGCAGCGCC
Organism: Verrucomicrobiota bacterium; assembly: GCA_037130675.1. Classification (GTDB taxonomy): domain Bacteria; phylum Verrucomicrobiota; class Verrucomicrobiia; order Chthoniobacterales; family Chthoniobacteraceae; genus JBAXSN01. Next base: position 25,082 of record JBAXSN010000009.1, on the reverse strand, counting down.
AGGCGCGGATACATCATACACAACCAGCGGTCGTGACGATCGAGCGTTTCCCCCTCCTTGCCAACCGTCTTCCCGAGCCATTCACGGATGACCGGACTGTTGACGTTGTCGTTGTAGGCCCACCCCTCGTTCCCCGTGTTGTAGGGCGGGTCAATGTAAATGCACTTCACCTGGCCTGCGTAATACGGGAGCAGGGCCTTGAGCGCCACGAGGTTGTCCCCCTGCACGATGAGATTGCCGTCCCCCGGCTCGCCGCAGGCGAGTTCGGGCACGTCTTTAAGCAAATGAAACGGCACCTGCTGGTGATGGTTCACCACGGCGTCTTTTCCAATCCAGTTCAGGGTGGGCATGAGAGTCGGAGACTATGAGGGAAACCCGGACCAGACTCAACCTCGCAGTTGGCCCAAATGCCAATCATCTCAGCATTTCTCCGGCAAGGCTTTGCTCCCGCCCCGTCACCGCCAGCGCGACCGCTCTGTATTGAACCGAACTTTCGCCATCCAAAGATTTTTTCGCTTTTTTACACGCCCATTCCCTGATTTCTGACGAATCCTTTTTAGGTAAGGTTAACTCCAATAGTTCCGCTAAAACGGAATCGGTACCCGAGAGGGGCCAAATAGGCGAGCTGACCTTACCGTTTTTTTTTGCACCGCCGCAGTGATAACTCGGCTGCGGACCAGTGTACCTCGTGGGAGCAACAACTCCCTCTGCACGCGGCTCAGCCATCTCACTGCCGCCTTGAGACCGGATCTCGCCCACCAAAGGGCGTTCGCGTGGGAGAAATGCGGCGGTCTCGCGATCGATCCACCCCGCAAGGCCACCTTCGCTTTAGCAACCGTATCAACTCAACGGCGAGAGAGCGCTTCAAAGCCGCTAATCACATCGGCCAGTTCCTCGTCGATCGCGCGCTGGCGTTGGCGATGAAAACGGAGGGTCAATTCCGCTTGGAATTCCTCAATGTTGCGTTCTGCGCTTTGCATGGCAGCAAAACGGCTGGCATTTTCCGCCGCCAACGATTCCGTAAATGCTTTAAAGAGCGATCCAAAAAGAAACTCTCGGATCAGGGCCGCCAGCGCGATCTCTCCCGAGCCGATCACTTCCGGTGGCTTTATGGTGGGCCAGGGGATCGAGCTGAGGCGGCGAACCCATTCGGCATCCAGCGGAAGCAATCGCTGCGACGCAGGTTCGTAGCCCGCTTTTAACTTTGGCCGGTTATGGAATACCAGAAGCGTCTTGAGCCGGTCCCCTTTGGTCAGTTCATAGCTATCGAGGAGAATCTGCGCAACCAACGGGGTGACCCCGCTCAACGAATTGGGCGCGGGGTAAAGCCGTTGAAGGGTGAATCCGGCGTCCTCAAGCCGCGCTTGGATGCGCTCACCCACAGCCCAGAGGAGACTCTGTCCGGAACCCGGGCGTTCACTTTGCGCCACCCGTTCCGCCAGATGCTCATTGAACTGGCCCACCATCCCATAATCCGACCCGATCACCAATACGAGCCGACCATCCTCGGCCTCCTCCCCGCCGTCAGTCGGCAGTTCCGAATGCCGCAGGCAAGCGACCAATCCCAATTCCACAGCTTGCATGTAAAGCCTGAGCGACTCCACGGCCCTTTCGTATTGGGCAATGTTCGATGCCGCAATCGCCTTCATCGTCCGGACGATTCCATAAAGATCATGCGTAACGTTGATTTTCCGGCCCAAGCTGAGAACGGTCTCGCTCATACGCGAAATGGAATCAAAGCAGTTTCCGCCTTCCGGCTAACCAGTTTGCTTTCCTCAATGCTCAATCCAGTCTGGCTGAAAACGCTCTGGAGAAGCGCTTCCGGAAGCTGGTCCACAATTTTCCGCACGGCGTACTCCGCCGCGGGCATGCGTGCGAGGGGCACGGTATCGAAAAGGCCGGATGACAAAGCCACCAGCACCGCAATCTGCCCGGGAACCGACAGCGGTTCGAACTGAGGTTGCCCAAGACACGCTCGAATTCGCCGACCGTGCTCCAGTGTCCTCCGCGCGTTTTCATCCAGATGCGTTCCAAAACGAGCGAAGACTTCCATTTCTTGAAATTGGGAGTAGGCGAGTTTCAGCCGGCTCGCCAAGCGAGGGAAGACAGGCAACTGGGCTTTGCCGCCGACGCGGGAAACCGAGGCGCCGACATCGATGGCCGGCAAGATTCCGAGTTCGAAAAGTTCCGACGACAAGTAGAGCTGGCCATCGGTGATCGAAATCAGGTTGGTGGATATGTAGTCAGCGAGGTTTCCGGCCTCGGTTTCAATGATCGGCAATGCAGTGAGCGAGCCGCCGCCGAGTTCCGCGCGCAGATGAGTGGCGCGCTCCAGTAGCCTTGAATGGATGAAGAATATGTCACCGGGATAAGCTTCCCGACCGGGAGGACGGCGCAAAAGCAATGAAAGCTCGCGGTAGGCCCGCGCGTGCTGGGTCAGATCGTCGTAAACGATCAACACATCGCGGCCCTGCTCCATGAAGAACTCAGCGATCGAGGTCGCTGCATACGGGGCGATATATTTGAGGCCGGGAGGATCATTCCCTTCGGTGACCACCACGACCGTGTAATCCATCGCTCCCTTTTCCTTCAAAGCAGCCACTGCGGATGCAACCGCGGAGGCGCGCTGGCCGATAGCGCAATAGATGCAAATGACATCACCGCCCTTTTGGTTGATGATCGTATCCAGCGCAATGGCGGTTTTGCCGGTCTGGCGGTCGCCCAGAATCAACTCTCGCTGGCCTCGGCCGATGGGGATCAGCGCATCGATGACCTTGATGCCGGTTTGCAATGGAACATGCACGGGAGCTCGATCCATGATCGGCGGGGCATGGCGTTCGATCGGCAGTCGCCGCGCCGGGCTGCTTCCGCCTTCGGCGGCAAGCGATTTTCCGGTGGGATCGATGATTTGCCCGAGCAACCCTTCTCCGACCGGCACGTCCATGACCCGCCCGGTGCGCTCGATTTGTTCTCCTGAAAATGCCTGCGCTCCCGAGCCCAAAAAAATGATGCCGATCTCCTCCTCATCGATGTTGAACGCGATCCCCAGCGATCCATCAGGGAACCGAACCAGTTCATTGAGACCCACCTTGGGCAAGCCGGTCGCGATTGCAATTCCGTTTCCGACGGTCCGGATGGTGCCAATTTCTCGTTCGACCAGGCTGAATCCAAGCTTCTGGCGCGCTTGCCGGATGCCACTGAGCGCTGCTTCCAGAATCGGCGGGGGGGAATCAGTTCGCGGGGCCATTTGCCACCTCCTTGGCATTCGCCGCAATCTGTTCTGCCGCTGCTTTCCGAAGGGAGTCGAGGTACTCCCGCAGCGTCCACGAAAGCTGATAGCCACCCAAGGCTACTTCGAATCCGCTGACCAAGCTCTCGTTCGTTTCAAACCGAGCGGAAGCCTTCGGATCGAACAGTTCGGTCAATGCGGCTTCAATCTGTTGCCGTGCCGCCGCCGCGACGGGCGCAGCACTGCGGACCACCATTGCCTCGCCGCTTTCTTTTAATGCCAAGGCAATGCGGCGCCGTTCCTCCAGATCCAGTTCCTTGAGCCGTTTGACAAAGAGCGACGCCGCGCGCTCCTCCAGATCCGCGCCGGAAAAATCGCGGAGGGCTTGGCGCGCTATGGCGATGATTTCATCCTGGGCCTTTAGGGTCAGATCATCGCGAAGGGCACGTGCTTCGGCGGCGAGGCTCTCCATCCATTTTGCTCGCAGCGCCGCCGTCTCAGTCCGGGCTGATTCGACGGACCGGAGTCTTTCGGCTTCCGCCGACTTCCGTGCCCGATCCAAAAGGCTCTCTTGCTCCCGTGCAAGGGCTGCATTCTTTTGCTCAAATTCGGTTCGAGCCTGGTCCGCATCCGCCTGCGTCCGTGCGGCGGATTCGATGGCGTCTCGAATGCTCCGTTCGCGCTGATCGATTGCGTCGAGGACCGGCCGGTACAGGAAGCGCTTCAGAAGCCATACGAGCACCAGAAAATTGACAATCTGCGCCCCGACTGTGAACCAATCGATCAACATGCTTTAGCGCCCCGCGCCCGCCGTCACTGCGGCATGGGTGAAAGGATTGGCGAAGATTAAAATCATCGAGACAACGAAGGCGTAAATCGCCAGCGACTCGATCATTGCCAGCCCCACAAACAGCGTACGGGTGATCGTTGGCGCGATATCGGGCTGCTGGGCCATGGCGGTCAGCGCTGTCGAAATGGCGCGGCCCTGGTTGATTGCCGGTGCAATGCAACCGATGACGGTTGCCGCAGCGGCTGTGATGATCGTCACCATTGGAATAATCTGTGCGCTGTCCATAATGTCACCTCGTAGTTTGCCCCTCGGTGGGACGTGTGGCGGCGGCGATGTAAACGATCGCCAGAATCGTGAAAATGTAAGCCTGCACCAAACCCGTAATCAGCCCCAGAGCCATGAAGAGGACCGGAAAAAACAGGGGCGCCACGCTTAACAAGATGGCCAGAATCATCGTGCCGCTCATCATGTTGCCGAACAAGCGCACCGCCAGCGCCAGAGTGCGCGTCAAGTCGCTGAGCAAGTGGAAGGGCAGCATGAGGAATGTCGGCTCCAAATAACTCTTCAACCATCCGAACAGTCCGCGCTCGGATATTCCGAAAGCCGGGACGGCCACAAAAACGCAAATCGCCAGGGCCGCGGTGGTGGAGAGCGATCCCGTGGGCGGTTCATAGAGTGGCAGAACGGCACAAAGATTCGCGGTCGCAATGAAGAGAAACAGCGTGCCGATAAAACCGAGGAACTTTTCGGACCGCCTAAGGCCCATGTCGGCCATCTGCCCACAAACCATGCCGATCACAATCTCCAGTGCCGTTTGCCAACGGGAAATCTGGATGCCGGAGGAAAGGCGGCGCGTGATGAGCCTCGACCCGATGACCAGGAGCGCCATAACGGTCCACGTGGCGGCGATGGTTAAGTTCAGCTTTAGAACGCCATGCTGCCAGAAAATCACCTGATCCGGGCTAAGGTGCATTCCGGCTCCTTTCGGGAAGTGGCAGAAATCGAGCCAGCCGCGCCCCCGGCTGCGTGCCTTGCCGGATCATTCGTTGAGGAAGCTCGGGCAGAGTGGCACAGGCGTCTCGCCTGTGGGGGTGCGCTTCCGGACGCAGGCGAGAGGCCGACAATGTTCGGCATCGTTTTTGCTTAGGACTTCGGCATCGTTTTTGCTTAGGACCAAAGGTCCGTTCCATACCAGCCTGGGGCGGAGGCTTTGCGAAGCCCCAGGAACCCGAAAACAACGCGATCAGGGCTGAAAGCCCGCCCCATCTCCCCGGAATGGTTCGGGCTTTCAGCCCTAAACCATTGCGGCGCAAATTCCTGGGGCGATGCCCCAGGCTGGTATGGGGTCGCGCCGTTGGCGCTGAAAGCCGCATTTCATAAAAGGTAATTTTCATTCCGAAGCCTATTGGCTAGATACCGTCACTTGGCGATCCAAGTTTCGAGCCAGCCAAAGCACGAGCGTGCGGGCCGCCAGGAATCCAATCAAAACCGCTATCAGCCGACTAGCGACTCCCTGCGCAGCCCACCAGAACAAAGCCAGCGCCAGCGCCGTCCGCCCGAGGAAGCTGAAGGCTATAAGCAGGAGGGAATAACGGGCCGACTGGAAATGCGACACCGTCAGCCAAAGCCCGAAAAAGAAAAGCATTCCAGCGACAAAGCCAGCTGCCCCTGCCGCCGTGAGGCCAAGCATTTCATTCATGCTTTGGATCCTCCTGTTCCTGGCTTATCTCGCGATGCTCGCGGTCCATCCAATACCAGACATTTGCACATCCCAGGAGCACTCCGAGGATCATCAGCATGAGCGTCCAGGAATACTGGCCCGGGTAATGCCCATCGATCCATGCGCCCAAAGCCACCCCTAGCATCGCAGGGAGCGCCACAGACCAGCCGACCAGCCCAAATAGACCGAACCCCGCGAGCACGCTCCGCGGCTTTTGCCGGCGCGCTTTCAGTTTACGCGCCTCATTTCGTCCCACCTTTTCCGCAAGGTTCTCCAAGGGACTCGGCAGAGGTTTGGGTTCAGGTTTTTCGCTCATGATGTATTTCCATCAATCGCCGGGCGAGGCGGCTCTCCAGTTTGGCCAGAACCGCGCGCATCCCCTTTTCATATTCGTCCAGATGGAATATCTCGCGCTCAACTGCCTTTCGGACCTGCCCTAAATCCGCCGCTCCAATCGCATTGCGCACCACGACGGTTACTTCAAGATCGGTCTTAACGAGCAGACCCTCATCAACGGCTACAAAGCGTTCTCCTTCAGTCCGGGCCTCATAGAGAAAGACGCCCGGAACCAGCGGTGCCACGCAATCCAGCCGTCGCGGCCAGATCCCGAAGAAGCCGGACGCGGTTTCAGCGACAATACGCTTCACTTCATTGCATTCGAGGAAGAGGCGCGAGGGAAGCAGGATTCTAAGCCGCATGAAGGGATCGATTGGCATCGGGACTCTCCTTCGGCTGAGGCTCCGCCGAGATTGCGGGCGTTTTGGCTTCGGTAATTGAGCCGATCATATAAAGGGCCGATTCGGGATAATCCTTAAATTCGTCCCTTAAGATTCGTTCGCACCCGATAAGCGTCTCCTCAAGGCCAACCAGCTTGCCTCCAATGCCCGTAAACTGCTCCGTGGCAAAGAACGGTTGCGTGAGGAAGCGTTCCAAACGCCGGGCGCGAAACACAATCTTGCGGTCCTCGCTGGAAAGCTGCTCCAGCCCCAGCATGGCAATAATGTCCTTGAGTTCCTCGTATTGGGCCAGGATCCCTCGGACTTCCTGAGCGATGCGGTAGTGCCGTTCCCCTATGATGGCAGGCGAGGACATCCTGGATCGAGATTCGAGCGGATCGACCGCCGGGAACAGCCCTTCGCTCGCGCGTTTTCTCGACAAGACAATCGAAGCCGAGAGATGCGAAAATGTGTGAACCACCGCAGGATCCGTGAAATCATCCGCCGGCACGTAAACGGCTTGAATAGAGGTGATGGCGCCAGTGTCGGTGCTGGCGATGCGCTCCTCCAGGCGCGACAACTCCGTAGCCATTGTCGGCTGATAGCCCATCCGCGAAGGCATTTGCCCCAGCAAGCCCGAGACTTCGGCCCCCGCCTGGATAAAACGGAAGATGTTGTCGATCAGCAGCAGCACGTCGCGATGCTCATCGTCGCGAAAGTATTCGGCCATGGTCAGCGCGACGTGTCCCACCCGGAACCGGTTTCCGGGGGGTTCGTTCATTTGTCCAAAAACCAGCACCGTGTTCGAGAGCACGCCCGCGTCCCTCATCTGCCGGTAAAGTTCTTCTCCTTCCCTGCACCGCTCGCCGATCCCGCAAAAGACGCTGACTCCGGAATGTCTTCCCGCCATATTGTGGATGATCTCGGTCAGGAGGACGGTTTTGCCTACGCCCGCCCCGCCAAAGAGCCCCGCCTTGCCGCCTCGTTCCAATGGCGCAAGCAGATCGATCACCTTGATCCCCGTTTCAAAGATCTCCGATTTTGTGGTTCGACGGGCAAGCGGCGGGGGTTCCTGGTGGATCGACCGCCATTCCACTCCGCGGGCCGGGCCGCCACGATCCACGGTCTTGCCGAAAACGTTGAAGACGCGCGAAAGAATGGCTTTCCCCACCGGCGCCCGTAACGGGGCTCCACTGTCTTCGACCGGATCGCCTCGGGCGAGTCCGTCAGTTGACGTGAGGGCAACGCCGCGGACATGAAGAGCATCAGTCTGAGCGAAGACTTCAATCACTGTATGCGCTCCGCCCCCGGTAAAGAGCAGATTGTTGATCGGGGGCAATCGTGTTTCAAAAAGCGCGTCCACAACGTTCCCTCGTACCGCGACGACCCTGCCGCGATTGCGCCCGCACGACCGAACCATCGGCCTGCGCCCTTGAGGTGCCGGTTGAGTGGCGCTTTTAAGCCGCGGATTCATCTCTTTCTGGAAGGCAGTCATTGACCGTCGGGGAGTCATTCTCCCCTGGGTTTTTCGGGCCTGCCTGATATCAATGCAGGCAGCATATCGTGAAACCGGTCGGCGATTAACTGCGTTTCCGCCTGATGCCAATGCTCCGCTTGCCTGTCGTTTGGGCTGCCCTCATTTAGATAAATGAAGAAAGCGCAGTTAGCGATCTGCTCATGTGTCAGGAAGAAATTTATCATGATGGTTCGAGAAATGTAGGTTTGAGGCATGCTGTGGGAGAAGCCACAGGCGAGTCGCCCTTACTTCTTCCGAGCCTGCCGGAATTGCCGGCAGGCTCGGAGATCATGACCTAATCCGCCAAAAATCATCCCGAGACCCACAGCAACAGCTATTCCACCTTGATCTCGTGTGACTTGGCTATCGCTTGTTCGGTCTTCGGGAGATGGACTGTGAGGAGACCGTCCTTAAATTCGGCTTTTACCTTCCCGGCATCTGCGCCGGGAGGAAGCGAAAAGGTCCGAACGAACGCGCCGTAGCTCCGCTCCATCCGGTGATACCGGCGGCCTTTTTCCTCTTTCTCCTTCTTGCGCTCGCCGGAGATGACGAGTGAGCTATCCTCAACCGAGACTTTTACATCCTCTTTGTTCACTTCTGGCAGTTCGGCTTTTACCAGATATTCCTTGTTGTCCTCGGTAATATCCACCAAGGGCTCCCATACGGCCGTTGTGATCGGTTCACCGATGCTCAGAAGAGGTGAGCGCCCGACGAGGCGTTCCATGCGGTTTTCCATCTCCTCCAGCTCCTTCATGGGATTCCAACGCGCCATGCTAAACGGATTCCATTTTGTAAGTGCATTCATAGTTTTAATTTTCCCGCCACAATCAAAAACGCTCCGTTCCCGCACTAACGCCGTCTTGATTTGCACTACAACTTTCCACTAGCTGAGACTTCCGTGGCGGCGGCCATGCGGAAAAGAGTCGCCAGCATTTTGGAAACAACCTGGAATGCTTAGGCTGAAAGCCCGGCTCAAGTCACGACCCAAATGGCACACAAACGGGTGGCTGGATGTGAACGATTCCTGTTAGCATGGAAGAGTTCACGATTCTGAGCGGAACGGCAAGCGCCCAACTGGCAGCATCCGTTGCGGAAATCCTCCACGCGCGGATGGCTGCCTGCTCCATCAGTCGCTTCCCCGACGGCGAGATTGCCATTCAGCTCAATGAATCAGTGAGGGGTTGCGCAGTCTTTATTATTCAATCCACCTGTCCGCCGGTGGATGAGAATCTCGTCGAGCTGCTCGCCCTCGTGGACGCCTGTCGCCGTGCGGATGCACGAAGGGTCAGCGCCATCGTGCCTTACTTCGGGTACGCACGGGCGGACAAAAGGCGGGGGTGCCGGGAACCGGTTACGGCAAGCATGGTTGCGACCCTTATGGAGGCTGTTGGAGTCGACCGCCTGATCACGGTCGATCTGCATGCGCCGCAGATCGAAGGCTTTTTTCACATCCCAGTCGATAACCTCAGCGCCGTAACTCTCCTTTGCGACGCGTTACAAGCACGCCATCAACTCTCACCGGATACGGTGGTCGTATCTCCCGACGAAGGGCGGGTTAAGACGGCTGCTGAATACGGCCGCAAGTTGGGGTGTCCAGTCGTTGTGCTCCATAAGGAAAGGCACGGCGGGAGCACCACCAGGGTGACGCATGTCGTTGGTGATGTGCGTGATCGCTCCTGCCTCATCATCGATGATATGATCTCCACGGGTGGCACCATCGCAGAAAGCATTCATTCCTTGCTCCAAGCTGGCGCCCGGCCCGAAATAACCATTGCAGCCACTCACTGCCTGAGGCTTCCGGGGGCGCGCAAAAACCTCAGCCACGAGGCCGTTCGTGGCATTCTGGCGACCGACACAGTTCACGTAATTCAGAATGCGTGGCCGGAGTTGCAGGTTATCTCCACCGCTCCGCTGCTCGCCTCAGCCATTAGCCGATGCGGGTGAGCCTGATAAGGGGCTGATGGACGCCGCCGTCACAGGGATCGGATTCGATTTACGTTGTGGTGGAGGGAACACAAAAATTGGATGCCCCCGACGGCGATGCTGCGGCGCTCGAAAAGCCTCGATATACGGGGATTTCACCGAAGTCGTCTGCGAAGATCGAACCGGGGCACGGATGGCACCTTCTGCGGCAGATGTTGCGCATTCGGCGCTTTGAAGAGAAGTGCATTGAGCTTTACAGCGCGATGAAGATCCGGGGATTCCTGCACCTCTACATTGGACAGGAAGCCGTTGCCGTCGGCTCCATCGGGTGTCTTACCACCGAGGATGCCGTTGTCGCGACGTACCGGGAGCACGGCCAGGCGCTGATGCGGGGGTTATCGATGGGCGTTGTCCTTGCCGAAATGTATGGAAAGCAGGAGGGGTGCGCGCGGGGGCGGGGCGGATCAATGCACATGTTCGATGCCAAAGCCCGGCTCTACGGAGGCAATGCAATCGTAGGCGGGTGCATTCCGCTCGCGGTGGGCCTGGCCCTGGCCGACAAGATGCAAAGACGCCCGCGCATCACCTGTTGCGTCTTTGGCGAGGGCGCGATGGCGGAAGGGGAATTTCACGAGTCGATGAACCTCGCTGCCCTTTGGCAATTGCCCGTGCTGTTTCTTTGCGAGAACAACTTGTACGCCATGGGAACCGAGATCTCCCTGGAGCATTCGATTACGGAGCTTTGGAAGAAGGGCGAAAGCTACGGAATCCCCTCGGCACAAGTGGACGGGATGGACGTGCTCGCCGTCGAAGCCGCGATGGGAAAAGCCATGGACCACATCCGCCTCCGCGGAGGCCCCTATTTCCTGGAATGCCTCACCTATCGATTGCGGGGTCATTCAATGTTCGATGCCCAGCTTTACCGGACGAAAGCGGAACTGGAGGAATGGAAAAAGCGCGACCCGATCCTCGGACTAACCACGCGACTGAAAGCCGAAGGGATGATCAACGATGCCGATGTCGAAACGCTGGAACACGAGGTGTCGCAGGAAATTGCGGCGGCCGTGGATTTTGCCGAAGCCGGCACTTGGGAGCCCGTGGAAGATCTCACACGGTATGTCTATTCCGAACGGCGGTAAGAATATGACCGCCCGCCCCATCAGTTACCGCAACGCCGCGAGGGAGGGCATCCGGGACGCGATGCAGCGGGATGCCCGCGTATTCTTGATGGGAGAGGACGTGGGCCGCTACGGGGGGTGTTATGCAGTGAGCAAGGGACTGCTGCAAGAGTTTGGCCCGGAACGCATCCGCGACACCCCTCTTTCGGAATCTGCGTTTGTGGGCGCCGGAATAGGCGCCGCCATGGGCGGGATGCGGCCGATTGTCGAAATTATGACGGTCAACTTCAGCCTCCTGGCTTTGGATCAGATCCTTAACAATGCCGCCACGCTCCTGCACATGTCCGGAGGGCAATTGAACGTTCCGATCGTGATCCGCATGGCCACCGGCGGCGGGAGACAGCTTGCCGCTCAGCATTCCCATAGCCTGGAAGGGTGGTTTGCGCATATCCCGGGCCTTAAGGTTTTAACTCCGGCAACGGTGGAGGATGCCCGCGGCATGCTCTGGACGGCTATTGAGGATCCTGACCCGGTGCTCATCTTCGAAAATCAAAGCCTTTACAACATGCAGGGCGATCTCCCTTTGGATGCCGGCGCTGTGGATATCGAACGCGCGCGGATTCACCGTGCCGGCAAAGACCTGACGATCATCACCTACGGCGCGTCCCTTTGGAAGTCGCTGATAGCCGCGGATACGCTTGCCAAAGACGGCATCGATGTCGAAGTGATGGATCTCCGCACCCTCCGCCCGCTGGACACAAGAAGCTTTCTCGCCTCAGTTTCAAGGACCCATCGTGCTTTGATTGTGGATGAGGGATGGCGGAGCGGCAGCATCTCTGCGGAGATCAGCGCTCGCATCATGGAGAACGTTTTTGACGACCTCGCCAGCCCGGTGGAGCGCCTTTGCAGCGCGGAGGTGCCCATTCCCTATGCGGCCCATTTGGAGCGCGCGGCGCTGCCGCAGCCCGACACCATTGTTTCAACAATCCGCAAAATGATCTATAATCATGGGTGAATTTCGCATGCCTAGTCTCGGTTCTGAAATGGAATCTGGAAAACTGCTCGTATGGCGGGTTCAGCCAAATGACCACGTGAAGCGCGGCGACATCATGGCCGAGATCGAGACCGACAAAAGCGCGATCGAAATCGAGACATTCGAGGACGGCATCGTCGATCGACTCCTTGTGGAGCCGGGTGCAACCGTGCCGGTGGGAACCGTCCTGGCAACCATCCGGCCGGAGAGAGCGCCGTCAGATTGAGAGCGCGATCTCCTGCGCGAAGCGCCTTGGAGTGCGGCAGTCCTCTCTTCCCATTACCCACAAGTTTCTGGCGCGCTGAAAGGGCTTGCGATTGATGCTTTAGATAATCTTTGAACTAAGCGAGCGGCGAGGTACGGGTATTTTTGACAGGATTAACATGATTTCCAAGATTCTCAGGATTTCGAGGGAAGCCTGCAACGTCGGTTAGCATCCGCGGATCTTAATCCTGTAAATCCTGTCAATCTTGTTAATCCTGTCCAAAAGACAAAACGCTACGATGCGCTGACGCGTTCAGAGTTGTGGGTAATGGAAAGAGTCCTCTGCCGCCTTTGGGATTGCGCCCAAATAAGTCAATCAATTCAACTCCTTACCTATCTCGCCTCGGATGCTTTGCAGCACTTCACCGGAAGCCTGAGTGACCTCAGGCGACAGCTCCGTGCCTGCTTCAAAATTCCCCCCTTCAATTCCGTAGATGATGAGCGTCGGGGGGAGTTGGCCCAAGGTCCTCGCCAACTCTACCGCCTCGGCGAGGCTGAAGGCGTGCGTCGAATAGCGAAAGAAGTTCTGCGGGATTTGTTGAGCCCTCGCATCGAATCGATAAATCGTTCCGGGCGGGCCCCCTGAATGTACTGCATCGATGAGGATCACCGTATCCGCACCGCGCCAGGCTTCCATCAAGGCCGCGCCCTCGCCGCTTTCCTCGATGACCCGCACTCGATCGGACATCGGGTATAAGGCGCGGGCCAGTGCCCTGCCAACGCCATCGTCGCAGCGATACTCGTTCCCAATGCCAATCACGAGGATGTTTGGTCCTTGGGCCACGATATTACTCGTTGCCTTGTGAGCTTTGGATGCGAACCGAGAGTAACAGAGGCGTTTCGCCAATTGTGTTCGGCATCGTTATTGCTGAGGACCAAAGGTCCGTTCCATACCAGCCTGGGGCAACGCCCCAGGAAGGGCAAAAAGATAAGTCAGGGCTGAAGGCCCGTGCCATTCTGTGAGCGATGAAATAGTTCGGGCCTTCAGCCCTGGACCCCTTTTTATCGAAAACCTGGGGCGATGCCCCAGGCTGGTATGGGTCCGCGCCGTTGGCGCTGAAACTGCATTTGTACGAACGCTCTTTTTTCACACCGAACACAATTGGCGAAATACCTGTGCCACTCTTAGCTGTCCGCCAGCGGAACACCTATAAGCATCACTCTATATTTCAGCTGAAGAGGCAGTCGACAAAGCCCGCTCTGTTTCGAGGATTGCAAGGGTTGTCTTGATTACTGTATCCGGGTTTAACGAAATGCTATCAATGCCTTGCTCCACGAGAAATTGCGCGAACTCTGGATAATCACTCGGAGCCTGCCCGCAGATCCCGATTTTGCGGCCCTTCTCACGGGCTACAGCAATCACATGGGCGATCATATTCTTAACGGCGGGGTTTCGCTCGTCGAAAATGGTCGCGACAATTTCCGAATCCCGATCCACCCCAAGGATGAGCTGGGTTAAATCGTTGGAGCCGATGGAGAAACCGTCAAAAATCTCGGCGAACTCCGCAGCCAGGATCACGTTGCTGGGGATTTCGCACATGACGTAGAGTTCCAGGCCGTCTTCGCCTCGCCTGAGGCCGTTCTTTTCCATTTCGGCCTGCACCCGGCGGCCTTCTTCCACGGTGCGACAGAACGGAATCATTACCTTCAAATTTTTGAGCCCCATTCCATCCCGCACCTTTTTGACGGCTAGACACTCCAGGGCGAACCCGGCTTGATATCGAGGGTTGTAGTATCGAGACGCGCCGCGAAATCCGATCATCGGATTCTCCTCGCCCGGCTCATACTTTCGCCCGCCAATGAGATTGGCGTATTCGTTGGTCTTGAAATCGCTCAGCCGCAGAATCACATCTTTGGGATAGAACGCGGCGGCGATCATCGCGATTCCTTGCGCGAGCTTATCGACGAAAAATTGCGGCTTGTCCGGATAGCCGACGGTCAAAGCATCGATCTCGGCTTTAACGCCTGGATCATCCAGGCGGTCATAATCGAGCAATGCCAGCGGATGGGCCTTGATGTAGGTCGTAATGATGAACTCCTCGCGCGCCAACCCGACTCCGTCGTTGGGAATGAACGAAAGCGAAAATGCCTCCTCGGGGTTTGCCACGTTCATCATGACCTTCGTCTTTGGACGACCGAGTTCTTTGAGATTCAGCCGTTCGACCTCGAACGGGAGGCAGCCTTCAAAGATGAATCCAGTATCGCCTTCGGCGCAGCAGATGGTGACCTCCTGTCCGTCATTGAGGGCTTCTGTGCCGCGCTCGGTTCCCACGATTGCCGGAACGCCAAGTTCGCGGCTGACAATGGCGGCATGGCACGTGCGCCCACCCCGGTTCGTGACGATGGCCGCGGCCTTTTTCATGATCGGTTCCCAGTCGGGATCCGTTTTGTCGGTCACCAGAATCTCCCCCTCGCGAAATTCATTTAAAAATTGCACGCTCCGGATGACATGCACCCGGCCGGTTGCAATCTTCTCGCCGACACTGCGTCCGGTGGCCAGGACCGGGCCATGGTTGCGTAGATGGTAGGTCTCAAGCGTGGTAATGTCCTTCCGCGCCTGCACCGTCTCGGGGCGCGCCTGGAGGATGAATAACTCTCCGGTGCAGCCGTCCTTTGCCCATTCGAGGTCCATTGGCGTGGGCCGTTTGTTCTTTGCGGTGTAATGATCCTCGACCAGGCAAGCCCAACGAGCCAGCGTCAAAATGTCCTCATCCGTGATCGCAAACCGAGCCCGATCGTCGCCGGGCACCGGGATGTTTTTAACCCTTTTCCCTCCCCCGACATCATAGACGAGTTTGAATTCCTTGCTCCCCAGCATCTTTTGAAGAATCGGCGCAAAACCGTCCTTTAACGTCGGCTTGAAAACATAGTATTCGTCTGGGTTGATTGAGCCTTGCACGATGTTTTCGCCAAGACCGTACCCGGCGTTAATGAGCACGGCGTCTCGAAAGCCGGTTTCCGTATCGAGCGTGAACATAACGCCCGAAGCCGCGAGATCGCTGCGGACCATTCGCTGCACGCCGATGGAGAGGGCTATCTTCTGGTGTTGGTACCCCTTGTCCCTGCGATAGGAGATGGCGCGATCCGTAAACAACGAGGCGAAGCAACGCTTGCAAGTTTCGACAACTGCCAGTGAGCCCTGAATATTGAGATAGGTTTCCTGCTGCCCGGCGAAGCTCGCATCGGGCAGATCCTCTGCTGTGGCGCTGCTTCTCACCGCCACGTCCAGCGGTTCGCCACCAGACAGTTGAGCGTAAGCCGCGGCAATCTCATTTTCCAGTTCGACCGGCAGTCGGGCTCCGAGAATCTCCTGCCTCACCTGGTTTCCACGCTGGCAGAGATCCTCCAGGTCATTGGGAACAAGGGCTCCTAGTATTTCGTCAATCCGGCGATCCAGTCCGGCCTGGCGCAAGAAGGCGCGGTAGGCGTCAGCCGTGACGGCAAAGCCGTTCGGCACTTTGACGCCGGCGGATTCCAGCTCCCGGACCATCTCGCCGAGCGAGGCGTTTTTCCCGCCGACCATCGGAACGTCCTCTATCCCGATTTCATTGAACCAACGAATATAGGGCGAGCGTTCGGGGGACGGTTGTCTTTGAGCCCGAGGTGCTGTGAGCGTTTGTTCCGGCATATAGATCTCCTTACTCGTATTCGATTTCCAGTTTCAAAAAGTGGGTTGCGCAGGAAATGCACGGGTCGTAGTTCCGAATTGCCTGCTCGCACTGCCAGGTGAGTTGCGCGTTGGGAAGGTCAATTCTCGGGGGCACGAAATTCCAGAGATCGTTCTCGATCGTCTTTTGGTTTTGCGAGGTTGGCGGCACGATCTTGGCATCGCGAATCGTGCCTTCATCGTCGATCCGATACCGGTGATAGAGCGTGCCCCGGGGGGCCTCGGTGAAGGCGTAACCGGTCGCGGCCCGAGGGTGGGCCTCGACAACCGGAGAGGCGGGGGGCTCATATTCGGCAATCAAACGCAATGCCTCGTCGCAGGCATGAAGCACCTCGACCGAGCGGACGATGATGCTTTTGAATGGATTGTTGCATCCGGACCCGACTCCCGCCTCTTTCGCCGCCTGCTGTGCGATCGGCCGGAGCCTGCTAAAATTTAGATTCAATCGAGCCATCGGGCCAAGGTAGTAAGGGCCCCGGTCTTTAAGCGTGGCATGAAGCGCATTTGAATACGGCACCTGCTCTTCCACGATCTGCTCGTCGAATTCATGAGCGCCAATATCCAGGCCACGATTTGAGACCAGGCGCCCCTCATTCATCGGGTATTCTTCCGGATGGCGAAGGGCGACAAATTCGTAGTCCCGCTCGAAGTCAGGGAATGGGAACTGCGCGACCCATCGAACGGTTTCCAATGCTGCATCGCGAGCCCATTTAAGTCGTTCCGCCAAGGGCGCCAGCTCCGCCTTTCGCGGCGCCTTGTAGAAGCCCCCCACCCGCACGTTGATGGGGTGGATTTCGCGTCCCCCGAGCAAGGCCATCACCTCGTTGCCGGCCTTCTTTAATTGCAGGCCGCGCTGCACCCATTCGCGGTGATCTTTGGCCATGTGAATGGCGCTCTCGTATCCCAGGAAATCGGGAGCGTGCAGCATGTAGATGTGAAGCGTGTGGCTCTCGATCCATTCGCCGCAGTACATGAGTCGGCGGAGCGCACGCAGCGGCCCGCCCACGCGAACCCCGCAGGCGTCTTCCATGGCGTGGACAGCGCTCATTTGATAGGCCACCGGGCAGATGCCGCAAATGCGCGCGGTGATGTCCGGTGCCTCGGTGAATTTACGCCCGCGAAGGAACGCTTCGAAAAAGCGGGGCGGCTCGAAAATCTTGAGCTTCACCTCGACCACCTGGCGATCCTTGATTTTGACGAGCATCGCTCCCTCGCCTTCCACTCGGGCCAGGTAATCGACCGAGATGACCCGGGGTTTACTCATGCCGGTCGCTCTCTTTGCGAAAGTCCTCCGCGCAAGCGTTGAAGTTGCGAAAGACCCGCAGGATATCAGGCTCACTCACCTCCAACTCATGATCCATCCAGTGGCTCAACGATTTGGTATTGGGGGTCTCTTTCGGTCCGTAACAACCATAGCAGCCGCGATTGTAAGCCGGGCAGAGCGCGCCGCAGCCCGCATGGGTCACCGGTCCAAGGCACGCCGTGCCGTGTGCTACCATCACACAAACCGTCCCGCGCTGTTTGCACTCGATGCAGACGCTGTGGGCGGGGGTGTTTGGCTTTCGGTCGTTCAGGAACGCGCTGATGACTTCCTCAAGTTGGCGCTTGTTGATCGGGCAGCCTTGCAGTTCGAAATCGACCCGCACGTGATCGGAGATCGGCGTGGAGCGGTTGAGGGTTTCCACGTAAGCCGGCGTCGCATAGACGATCTTCATGAAGTCCTGCACGTCCGCAAAATTCCGCAGGGCCTGGATGCCGCCCGCGGTGGCGCAAGCGCCGATGGTGACCAAGTGCCTCGATGAACGGCGGATCCGTTGGATGCGTTCGGCGTCCTGCGCAGTCGTGATCGAGCCTTCGACCAGCGAAAGGTCATAGGGTCCTTTGATCACCGATCGTGACGCTTCCCGGAAATCCGCAATCTCCATCTCCCCGGCGATGGCAAGCAGTGAGTCCTCGCAATCGAGCACGGTCAACTGGCAACCATCACAGGATGCGAACTTCCATACAGCGAGCTTGGGTTTGGGTTTCGTTCGCATACGGGGTTCTATAGTTCCCGGATATTGAGCCAGTTCCGAACGCGGTCATACCTGAAGATCGGGCCATCTTTGCAGATGAACTCGGGGCCGAATTGGCAATGCCCGCAAAAGCCGGTTGCACACTTCATGTTTCTTTCCATGGAAAGAAACAGACTGGCATCCGGAACGCCGTATTTTCTGAATTCGAGCGCCGTAAAGCGCATCATGACTTCCGGGCCGCAGATCATCGCAATGCAGTTGCTCGGGTCAAATGCGATTTGCGGAATCAGGGTAGTGACAAGGCCGACATTGCCACTCCAGGCGCTGGTTCCACGGTCCACGGTGACCAAAAGTTCCAGACCGCGCTTGCTCCAGCGGTCAAACTCGCGCCGGTACAAAATATCCCTGGGCGTTCTGGAACCGTAGAGAAGCGCGACGTTGTTGTAATGCTTTCGCCGCGAGAGAATTGTCCAAATGGCGCTATAAACCGCTGCGATTCCGAAGCCTCCAGCGACAATGATGATGTCCTTTCCAACGGCTTCCTCCAGAGGCCAACTGCTCCCAAATGGACCCCGGATACCGACTTGATCTCCCCGCCTCAGCCGGTTCAACCCTCGCGTAACCATGCCGACGCTACGAATGGTGTGAGCCAGGCGGTTGGACGCCCCCGCGATTGAGATCGGGACGTCGCCGGTGCCGAAGAGATAAATCATGTTGAACTGGCCGGGCAAAAACGTCGGCCTGGGGCTTCCTTGCGCTTCCTCCAACTCGATTGTAACCGTGTCCCCGGTTTCGTTGCGACGTCGCGTGATTATGGCGGGTCGCGGCACCATCGGATCCGCTGCCAGCGCCTGTTTTTCAACCACGGGGTGCATAGAAGTCGAGCAACTGAAGGCGAGTCGCTTGCAGGCGCTGCAACAGAATTTTCGAAACCCGCATGACCAAGTCCCGGCCGAACGCGGGATTCTCCTCGGCTCTCTCCCGCAAGAAGGCGGCGCTGAATGCGATCAACTCGGCGGGCTCAACCGCCCGCGCGCTGAAGTGCCAGGTATAAGGGGGGAAGAGCCAGGACCAGCCAAGCGCATCCCCCGTTTCAAGCGTTTGAATGGTGAGATTACCGACCCCCGGAGCGAAGGTCTCCAGCGCGATGCGCCCACAGTGAATAAGATAAAAGTGCTCAGCCTCCTGGCCTTCGCGAAAAACGATGCTATCCACCCCATAGCGCTCGAAGGTGGCGCATTCGCGGAAGCAGTGCAGAAAGTGCGGGTCCATTCCCTTGAGGAACCGGTGACTAGCGATCATTTCGTCAAGTGCAGCCATATCATTTCTCCTTTGTTTGCTGGTTTAGAATAAAAGGTTCACTCTCACGGATGGCGCGGACCTCTTCGGTGATATCGATCCCGACCGGGCACCAAGTGATGCAACGCCCGCAGCCCACGCAACCCGAGGTGCCGAATTGATCGATCCACGTCGCCAGCTTGTGAGTCATCCACTGGCGGTATCGCGATCTGCCCGACGGGCGCACGCTTCCCGCGCCGCTGAGATAAGAGAAATCCATCGTGAAACAGGAGTCCCATTTGCGCCAGCGTTCGGCGTGCTCCCCCGTGACATCCGTCGTGTCTTCCACCGTTGAACAGAAGCACGTCGGACAGACCAGGGTGCAATTGGCGCAAGTCAGGCAGCGACTGGCGACCTCGTCCCAGCGCGGGTGTTCAAAGTTGCGATAAAGCAGCTCTTTGATATCGCTGGCCTCCATGGCCCGGCCCATTTGCCCGGCGGTCTTCTCCACAACGTTTGCCGCCGCCGATCGCTCCTCGGGAGCCGCCGTGCGGCAAGGAAGCTCGTTCAGAACTTCGGCGCCTCTCTCGCTTCCGACCTCAACGGTGAAGTAATGTCGGTTGGGTTCAATAATCTCGGTCAGCGCCAGGTCAAAGCCGGATTCTGCCTTTGGCCCCGTCTTCATTGAAACACAAAAGCAAGTCCCACCCGCCACCGAGCAATTGAGCGCGACAATGAACGCCTTTTCGCGCCGCGCTTTGTAGGTGGGGTCTGTAAACTGCCCCATGAAAACCCGGTCCTGAATTGCGATCGCATGCAGTTCGCAGGAGCGGACCCCAAAAAAGGCATATTTGGGCGCTTCGTCCAGTTCAGGAGTCACGTCAAAGGTATGGCCCGTGCGCTTTGCACTCCAAAGCCGTGCGATCGGAGGGAAAAGGAATTTCTTCCATGAATGCGGCCCGACAGCATAGCCGAAAAGCGCCTGGTCCTCGCGTTGGCGAAGCCGATATCTGCCTCCATCCTGTTCGTCGGTCCATCCAGCAGGGAGGTCGTCCACCGAGTGGATCTCGTCATAGACAATGGCCTCATCCCGAACCACTGGCCCGACCACGCAATAGCCTCGGGCCCGGAGGGCATCAATAAGCTCTGGAAACTCGGCGCGCTCCAACACAGTGCATTCTCCTACTTGGAAGATCCGCCTACCTGCCGAAACACCCATGGACTCGGGTCTCATCTTATTAGTTCGCACGCCGGTCGTTTTGTGGCCTTCCGAGAGGCTTGCTCCCGAACTGAAACCCGTAATCAGTGCCGCCCAAACGTTTCTTAGAAACGGACCTATGAGCAACTCATACAGCGAGGAACGTGCGCATGACATCTTGCGCCCGCGGCGATCTCTTCTTGAGTCAATATTCGAGCCGAAGTCCGTCGCGATCATTGGTGCAACCGAGAGACCGGGCAGCATCGGCCGGACAATTTTCGAAAACCTGATCGCCGGCTCGTTGCGCGAGGCGGCCTACCCCGTGAACCCGAACCACTCCAGCGTTCTCGGTGTGAAAGCGTTCCCTCGACTTGGAGACCTGCCATCACCGGTCGATCTCGCTGTGATCGTCGCGCCCGCGCTGGCCGTCCCGGGGATCGTGGCGGAGTGCGTCGAGGCAGGCATTCCGGGGGCCATCATCATTTCAGCCGGATTCAAAGAGTGCGGCGCGCGCGGCGTCGAGCTGGAAAGGCAGATCCTTGCCAATGCGGATGGCCGGATCCGGATCATTGGCCCAAACTGTTTGGGAATGATGCTTCCCCACGCGGGCTTCAATGCCACTTTTGCCAGAGCAGCCGCTCGCAAAGGGAGCGTTGGCTTTCTGAGCCAAAGCGGCGCGCTCTGCACGGCAATCCTTGACTGGAGCCTCAGCCAGAACGTCGGGTTCAGCGCTTTTGTGTCCGTCGGCTCCATGCTGGATGTTGGATGGGGCGATCTCATCGACCATCTGGGCAACGATCCGCATACCAAGAGCATCGTGATTTATATGGAATCGATCGGCGACGCCCGCTCCTTTCTCTCCGCGGCACGCGAGGTTGCGCTGACCAAGCCGATCATCGTCATCAAGGTGGGGCGCACGGCGCAGGCAGCCAAGGCGGCCGCTTCGCATACCGGCTCGCTTACCGGAAACGACGAGGTTCTCTCTGCTGCGTTCCGCCGCGCCGGAGTGCTGCGCGTGGAGAGCATCTCCGAATTGTTTGACCTGGCAGAAGTGCTCGGCAAGCAACCGCGACCGCGAGGTCCACGTCTGGCAATCGTCACCAACGCCGGCGGCCCCGGCGCCTTGGCCACGGACCAACTGGTGGCTGCGGGTGGCAGGAACGCTGAGCTTTCACCCCTGACGCACGCAGCGTTGGATGGGTTGCTGCCGGCTTTCTGGAGCCACAACAATCCCGTTGATATCTTGGGCGATGCCAGTGCGAATCGCTATGCAAAATGCGTCGAAACGGTCGTGGCCGACCCGAACAACGACGGCGTGCTCGTCATTCTGACGCCACAGGCGATGACGGAACCAACCCTCACCGCCGAGCGGTTGAAAGCATTTTCCAAGCTTAGGGGAAAGCCCATCCTGGCAAGCTGGATGGGCGGCGCGTCGGTGAAGGCCGGGGAGGCGATTCTCAACGAGGCAAATGTGCCTACCTACGAATTTCCAGATACGGCAGCGCAAGTATTTTGCTCCATGTGGCGTTACACAGACAATCTGCGTGCGCTTTACGAGACCCCCTCGCTGGCGGCGGAGTCTGAAGAAAGCGCGGCAGATCGTGCAGCCGCAACGGACATCATACAAGCAGCACGCCAAGGCGGCCGGACGATCCTCACTGAAATCGAAGCGAAGGAGATTCTCAAAGCTTACGGCATACCGGTCGTTGACACCCGCCTGGCACTCACAGAGGACGAGGCTGTTGCTCTCGCTAACGAAGTGGACCGCCCGGTGGCGCTCAAAGTTTACTCTGAAACGATCACGCACAAGACCGAGGTGGATGGCGTAAAACTGGGGCTTTGCGGCCCTGATGCCGTGCGCCGGGCGTGGAGGGAGATCAAAGCGTCCGTAGCCGCCCGATGCCATCCGGAAGACTTCCTCGGGGTCACGGTCCAGGCCATGATCGAGTTGGCCGGCGGGTACGAGTTGATTCTCGGCAGCAGCACTGACCCGCAATTCGGCCCGGTATTGCTCTTCGGCGCCGGCGGCCAGTTGGTGGAGGTCTTTCACGACCGCGCCATCGGGCTGCCGCCCCTTAATGCAACCCTTGCCCGACGCCTGATGGAGCGCACCCGCATCTATGCTGCCTTGAAAGGAGTGCGCGCTCGCAAGGCAGTCGATCTCGCAGCCCTGGAGCAGCTGCTGGTGCGGTTCAGTCATCTCATTGCCGAGCAGTCCTGGATCGCAGAAAGTGACATCAACCCATTATTTGCCTCGCCCGAGGGATTCCTGGCGCTGGACGCCAGGGTCATCGTCCATCCCCGCACGATGTCAGCCCCTCCGCGACTGGCGATCCGTCCTTACCCGGCGCAATATCTTTCGTCATGGAAGCTGAAAAGCGGCACCCCCGTAACCATTCGTCCAATCCGGCCCGAGGATGAGGGAATGATGGCCAAATTCCACCAAGCCCTCAGCGAACTCAGCGTGAAACACCGCTACTGCGCGATGCTTAACCTCGATGCGCGAACCGCTCACGAACGGCTCACCCGCGTTTGCTTCACTGACTACGATCGCGAGATTGCGCTCGTGGCCGAGCGAAAGGATGCAAAAACAGGCGAGCATGAAATCCTCGGGGTCGGCCAGCTCAGCAAACTCCCCGGAACAAGCGAAGCTGAGTTCGCCCTCGTCGTCAGCGATCAATGGCAGGGCCAACGCCTTGGCACACGGTTGCTGAACCTGATTTTGGAGATTGCGCGCGCCGAAAAATGCCGCCGGGTGCTCGGTCATATTTTGCCCGGCAACATTGTCATGCAACACCTGGCCAGGAAAGTTGGCTTCAATCTATCCCTGACGCCGGACGGCGTCGAATATGAAGCCGAGTTGATCCTGTGACCATGGGCCAGGCATCACCGTCCGCGCCAAAGGGAGTTGAAGTTCAGCATTTTTCACCAGCAAGATTGGTCGGCTTGCCCGAAATGTATGCGCGGATATTTGCCACGGTCGTTCGGTTGATTTGATCGACGGCTTCGACGGTGTTGAACCCGCAATGCGGGGTGAAAATGACGTGTTTGCGTGAGAGGAGCGAACCATTGCGCATAAAAGACTGCAGTTCGCTGATTCGTTCACGAGAGGTTGCTTTCGAACTGGTGGCCGAAGATGCCAGCAGATGCTTTAGAATTTGGTCGCTGATTACTTCTTCAGCCTCGGCGCGCAGGAGACATTCCTGTTCAAGGACGTCGAGCGCCGCCCCACCCACAATTCCAGCGTCAAGGGCCTGGATCAGCGCGCCGGTGTCGATCAAGCCTCCCCGGGCGGTATTCACAATAAGGACGCCGCGACGGCATTTCCCAAACGTGTCCCGATTGAGCATGTGTCTGCTCGCCGGGGTCAGCGGCGCATGAAGGGAGATAATGTGGGAAGTGCGCAGCAGTTTTTCGAAGGGGACATATTGGAACCCAAGCCGCGCGGCCGCTTCGGATTGGGGATGGACATCGTACGCCACCACTTCCATCTCGAAGCCCCTGGCCATCCGGATAACATTCATTCCAATCCGTCCGGCGCCGACGATGCCGAGCGTTTTACCCCGCAACTCCCAACCGCGAATGGCCTCATAAGAGAACCGTTTCTCCAACCTCATTTCGAACGCCTCCCGGAGGCGTCGGGCCATGGCCAGAATAAGGGCCATGGTATGCTCCGCCACCGTGTAATCGCCGTAAGTCGGAACATAGCTGACCAGCACCCCGCGCGCTTTACATTCCTCGAGGCTGATATGGTCATAAGTCGTTGAACGGGTGGCGACGAGATTCACCCGCGGATGGCTTTCAAGAAACGCCGCATCAATCCGAGAAAAAATAAAGCTCGATACGACTTCGCAGTTGCGCTCCACATCTTCCAGCGACGATTCAAACATAACCGTGTGACCCGGAAATGCTCGTTGGAAGAATTTCTGCTCGCCCGGTTCCGCCTCAACAAACGCAATTTTCACGATCCCTCAGACGAATCGAATAGGACCACTCTAAAGCGCCTGCTGGAATCGCGACCCCGCTTTATCACACGGGCGGCTGGCATGTCCTCTTCACCTCTGCAACCAACTGAATCGCGCGAGAGCGCATTACCATTCTCTTCGGCATTCCCACGACCTTGCGAATGATGATCGATCCCCCGGCTTCGCGCAGGCCGATTTTTCCACGCTACGAACCGCGATCTGCGGAGACGAGTCGTGCCCAATGCCCGTATTGCGCGCGTACCAGCAGAAGGGAGTTCCTGTGCGGCAGGGGTACGGCTTGACGGAAGCCGGGCCAAACTGCTTCTCGCTGCGGCCTCCGAGGCGATGCGCAAGGAGGGTAGCGTCGGTTTTTGGCGGATGTGTTGCGGCGCGGATTGGAAATACTCCGGCGGACTTCCGCCACCCGGTTTGCCACCTGCGATTTTTGAGCTGGCTCTTTCCAAAAATTTTGTAAAAGGCGCAAAGAGGGGGATTTCGGGGTCGCAATCCCGCGGCGAGGCCGCGAAAAGTCTCCGCCGCCCCAAGTGTCGTAGAGGCGGTTAGAGCGTTTGGAAAAGCGAGCCAGCAGTCGGATTCGAACCGACGACCGTCTGATTACAAATCAGATGCTCTACCAACTGAGCTATGCT
>JBAXSN010000089.1:0-14123 GCA_037130675.1 Verrucomicrobiota bacterium | reverse complement strand
CCGATAGCGATGCGCGAAGCGCCTTGGAGCAACGGTGGCCCTCCACCGCCTTTGGAGGCGCTTCAAAGCAACCATTGAATTTTCGAGTCAGGATTAACAAGATTGGCAGGATTTACAGGATTAAGATTCTCGGATGCTAAGCGACTTCGCAGGCTTCAGGCAAAATCCTGATAATCCTGAAAATCATGTTAATCCTGTCAGAAAACGCCAATGCCTCGCTGCTCGTTAATTCCAAGATAGTCTTAAGCCTCATCCGCGCCCGTAGACTTGTGGGTAATGGAAAGGAAGGACCACAGCACTACAAGACGCTGGCGCGAATCAGATGGCGTTGTGTGCCGGGATTTAGCAACCGCCGACGGCCCCCCCTACCCCGGCGTGATCTGCGAGGTGCAGTTGGGGCAGCGGCTGGCTTTCACCGAGATAGTGGAAGCGCAATAGGGGCACTCGCGGGTGGCCGGGGCGGCGGGAGCGGGCTTTGCCGGGCGCAGTCGATTGACCGCCTTTACGAGCAGGAAGACCGCAAAGGCGACGATCGTAAACTGGATGAGGTTGTCGAGGAAGGAGCCGATCTTGATGGTGGCCTCCCCAACTCCCGGGATCGGCAGCTTGATCCCCCAGGTTTTGACAAAGTCCGTGGATTTGGTGAGCAACCCGAGCGGCGGCATGATGATGTCGCTCACCAGCGAGTTGACCACCTTCGTGAAGGCCGCGCCAACAATGAAGCCGATGGCCAGATCGAGGACGTTTCCCTTTAGAGCAAATTCCTTGAATTCCTTTAGCATTGCGCCTTTTTTGCCAGAGTCAGGCGCTCTTTGCCACCTTAAATCGGGGTGGGGGTTTACCGAAAGTCCCACAGATCCACCCGCCCGCTATACACAACATCTTGTGGTCCAAGCGCAATCAAGCCCCGCCAAATTGCGCTTGCGGCGTCCGGTTCGCTCCTCTAAAAATTGCGAGTGCGGCGGCTTGATCCCCCGCCCCGCCCGCTTCACGTTTATCTTATGTATCTCCAGTCGCTCGAAATTATCGGCTTCAAGTCGTTCGCCGCGAAGACGGTCCTGCAATTTCACAGGGGCGTGACGGTGATCGTGGGCCCGAACGGCTGCGGCAAATCGAACGTGCTGGATGCGGTGCGCTGGGTGCTTGGGGAGCAGTCGGCCAAGGCCCTGCGCGGCGGTGAAATGGCGGATGTCATCTTCTCAGGCACCGATTCCCGGGCCGGGCTGGGCATGGCGGAAGTCTCGATGACCTTTGCCGACTGCGAGAAAGACTTGGGCGTGGCCTGGAATGAGGTGACGATCACCCGACGCGTGTTCCGGGACGGGCAAGGCGAGTATTTCCTCAATAAAGCGCCGTGCCGCCTCAAGGACATTCATCAGCTTTTCATGGACACCGGCGTGGGCCGGAGCGCCTACTCGATCATGGAGCAGGGCAAGATCGACCAGATCCTCTCCTCCCGGCCCGAAGACCGGCGCGCGATTTTCGAAGAAGCCGCCGGCATTACCCGATTCAAGGCGCAACGCAAAGAAGCGCTCCGCAAACTGGAAGCCACCGAGGCGAATCTGCTGCGGCTGACCGATGTAATCCGCGAGGTCAAACGCCAGATCGGCTCGCTCCAGCGCCAAGCGGCCAAGGCCCGCCGTTATCAAGCGCTGGTGGGCGATGTCCGGGTGCTCGACACCCACAACAGCCGGCGCGTTTTCGACGATCTCGAATCGCAACGCTGGACCGTGGCCGAAGCGACCGAGCGCCTTCGCACCACCCAGGAACTGCGTGAGCGCGAAGTGGTCGAACAAGAAAACGCCGTGGCCGAGCAGCGCCTTGAATTAGAGGTGAGCGAAGAAAAGCTCACCGAGGCACGGCAAGGCGTCAACGAACTCCGGAACCGGATCACGCAGGGCGAAAGCCGGATCGGGTTCAACAACGAGCGCGTCACCGAATTCGCCGGGCTTGTGGAACGCTATCAGCGGGACATCGCCGGTTCGGAAGAGAAACTCTCGATCCAGCAAACTCAAATCGAGAATACCGATCTCGAATTGGAGACGATCCAGCAAAGCCTCGCGGCGGAACAGGCGCAGCTTCAGGAACGGCAGGCGTCGGCCTCGGAGCTGATCAATCAGCGGGCGGAAACCGAGCGCCAATATCAATCCATTTTCGCGCAGATCACCAAGATCGAAAGCCGCCTCTCCGGGCTCCGCAGCGAAATGGCCGGGAGCGTTTCCACTCGCGACGGCACCCAGGCCCGCATGGCCATTCTCGGCGAGGAACTCCAGAAGCTCACCGCCGGCTCGGAAGCGCTCGAAGCGCGCCTGGCCGAAATGGCAGCGCAAGTCGAGCAGCACGCCAAGTCGCTGGAGACCCGCAAGACCGAAGTCGTCGAAGCCGAGACGCTCACCCGCAACACCCAGGCCGAGCTCTCCGAACTGGATCGGACCATTCACGCGGAAAGCCGCCGACTGCAAGAGCGCGAGTCGAAGCTCGACGTGCTCCGCCAACTCAACGCCGATGGCGAAGGCTTTTCCCAAGGCACCCAGGCCGTTCTCAAAGGGCTGGACAATCCGGGCTTTTTCAAGCCGGCGGTGCTCGGCGCGCTGGCCCAATTCATTGAGGTCGGCCCGGAATACATCACCGCGATTGAAGCCGCCCTGGGACAGAACCTGCAGGCGATCGTGATGAAGGATACCATGGTCGCGGAAGCGGTCGTGAAGACGCTGGTCGAGAAGAAGCTCGGCCGCACCTCCCTCGCCTTGCGCCAGCTCTGGACCGGCACCGCCGCGCAACTCGCCCTTGAGTTCGCCGGCCTGCCCAAAGGCGCGATCGGCTGGGCCGCCGACCAGGTGAAATGCCAGCCCGACGTGGAGCCGCTCGTCCGCAAACTCCTCGCCGACACGGTCCTCGTGCAGAATATCGAGACGGCAGTGCGGCTCGCCTCGGAGTCCGCAAACGAAGGCAGCACCCGATTCGATTTTGTCACGCTCTCCGGCGAACTCGTCACCAAGGAAGGCGTGCTCCAGGGCGGCCAGAACAAGGAAGGCGGCTCATCGGTGCTTCAGCGCAAAGCGCAGATCGCGTCGATGGAAACCGAGGCGAAAGCCATTCGCATCGTCATCGCAGAACTCAACGAACGCCGCAATGACGGGGCCAATCGGCTCGAAGCCGCGCAGCAGCGGCTCCAGGAAGTGCGCGACGAAGCGCAGACGCTGAACCTCACGCTCTCGCATCTTCGCGGCCAGCTTTCCGTGGTGGAACGGGAGGTCAAGGAGAACGCCCACAAGCTTCAGAACACCGGCTGGGAGCGCGAGAATCTCGAACGCCGCCACAACGAAGCCATTGCGCGGCTCGGACAACTTGAAGAGGAGGCTTACACCGCCTCCACGCAAATCGCCGAATTCCAAGCCCAGCAAACCGAGCTCCAAGACAGCCTCACAGGGCTGCGCGAAAACGAGTCGATGCTCACCAGCGAACTCAACGAGATGCGGGTGCGCGTCGCGACCGAAAAACAGCGCCATAGCTCGCTGCAAAATCAGCGCCAGCCAATGAACGCGCGCCTGGCCGAACTGCGCGAATTGATCGAGCAACGCCGACGCGACATCGACACCTACACCGTCAAAGGCGCGCAACTCGCCGAAGACTCGGAGAACATCCAGGCCGGGGTCAACCAGGCGCGGGGCCGCTTGGGCGAAGCCGAACAGCACGTCAATACCTTGCTTACCGAGCGCACCGAGATGGTGACTCAGGTTGAGACCATGGAGAACCTGCTTCGCCAGACCCGGCACGACCTTAGCAGTTGCCACGACCAGCGCAGCAAGCTCGAAGTGCGCGCCTCGCAAATCCAACTCCGCCAGGAGAACCTGTGCGAGCACATCCAGCGCCGCTACCAACTCGACATCCGCGAATTCCAGCCCGACAGCTACCTGCTGCTCACGACGGTTCGCGATCACAAGAAGCGGCTCAAATCCAACGTGGCCGGGAGCGATGCGGAGAACTCCGAAAGTGCGGAAGGCGAAGCGAGCGCCGAGGCGGTTGAAAGCGCTATCGTGGAAGACGTGGCTTCGGCGGCGACCGAAACGCCCGGCACGGGTTTCGTGCCCTCGGATCACGGCGACCGCATCGACTGGGATTTCATCGAGAGCGTCGTCAAGGAACTCGACCAGAAGCTCGACTCCATGGGGCCGGTCAACGTCGATGCCATCCAGGAATACGACGAGCTTGAAGAGCGCTATAAATTCCTCGAACAGCAGAACACGGATTTGAACAACTCCAAAGCCGAGTTGCTCGAAGTGATCGCCAGGATCAATCAGACGACGAAGACCCTTTTCTCCGACACCTTTGAGCAGGTCCGGATTAACTTCCAGGAGATGTTCACGGAGTTGTTCGGTGGCGGCAAGGCGAACCTAGTCCTGCTCGACGAGAGCGATCCGTTGGAGAGCGGCATTGAAATCATCGCCAAACCTCCCGGCAAGCAACTCCAATCGATCACGCTTCTCTCCGGCGGCGAGAAGACCATGACCGCCGTCGCGCTGCTCTTCTCCATCTACATGGTCAAGCCGTCGCCGTTCTGCATCCTGGACGAGATGGATGCGCCGCTCGACGAGTCCAACATCAACCGGTTCATCAAGATCCTCGACCGGTTCGTCTCCCAGAGCCAGTTCGTGGTCATCTCTCATAACAAGCGGACCATCGCCAAAGCCGATATTATTTACGGCGTCACGATGGAAGAGCACGGTGTCTCGAAGCTGGTCGGCGTCAAGTTCACCAAACGCGAGGACTCCACGGAACGAAACGACCTGATGGGCACCAACAACCCTGCGCCGATTCCGAGCGTCGCGGAGACTTTCGGCAAGCACGGAAACCTCCACAGCGAACGCGAGGATGCGGAGGCGGAGGCAGGGGGGGAAGATGTGACGGCGTAAACCAAACGACCCGGATTAGCTACTTTTTTGCTCTCGTCACCAAGTTTCACTTGGTGACGCACCCATCTTCGAAGCTTAGCTTCGCCGCGTCCGGCAACACGCAAGACGTCATCGCCAACACTGCACCTCCGGAGCACCACGCAATCTCGCCACGTAGGAGCGGTGAGAATGCGATGATCGGGCGGTAGTTGGCGACTCGATAATCCGGGGGCGCTCAGGCGCGGCGCGAGGTGCCGAAGCACAGCTTCGAAGATGGGCGCGTTCCCAAGTGAAACTTGGGAACGAGGGGCGGAGGAAGCGGAGGGAAACCAGCGAGGCGGAAGGGGCTTTTGGCTTGTTACGGTCCGTGTTTTCAGACACGATGACGGCTATGGATTTGGATTATTGTCTCAAAAACGGAACGGCAACACTTGCATGAGGCGACATGAAGACGTTTTTGCGAAAGATTAGAACTCCTTGGATCATATCGATCAGTAGCGCATTATTTGGCCTTACCATCCTCGCTATCTGCCTTCCACAGGAGGGCGAAATGAGGACGGAAGGGGTAGGATTCAGCCTTGGGTATCTCGGATTCCCGTCGACATTCTTCGGATCGCTTATCTTGATGTTGCTGCCGATTTCGTGGGAACGTCATGATTTTGTTCCGCCCGTTGTTGTAAGTTTTTTCTAGGCAGTTCATTGCCTGGCTCCTGCATAGGTGGTTAAATCGTCCGGTTGCAATCACGAACAACACGTAACCCTCTGATATCTCCTTACCTCCCTCGTCACCAAGTTTCACTTGGTGACGCACCCATCTTCGAAGCTTAGCTTCGCCGACTTCGACAACACCCGGAACCCACCGCCGTGCGCAGCCGCTACCTTGTCAACGATCCAAACGCCGCGCATTTCGTAACCTCCACGATTGTGGCTTGGATGCCGGTGTTCACCACGGCGGCGCGATGCGACATCCTTGATAGAGTCCCTTGAGTATTGCCGCGCGCACAAGGGACTGACGATTTACGGATTCGTCGTGCTCGATAATCACATCCACGCAATCCTCGCCGCTCCAGACCTCTCTCGCGTAATGGCGGACTTCAAGCGGCACACCGCTCGACGTATCCTGGAGCAACTGGAGACCGAGCGGTGCGACTGGCTATTGCACGAGTTCCAGCACTTCCGCGCCGGACACAAGGCGGGCTCGGAGCACCAGATTTGGCAGGAGGGATTCCACCCGCAGGCCATTTCCAATGACGAGATGATGCTGCAAAAGCTGGAATATCTGCATAATAACCCGGTCAAACGAGGGTTGGTGGCGTCGTCGGAACATTGGCGGTATTCGTCAGCTCACGAGTGGTGCGCCGGAGCCGTGCCGGTAATGCGGTGTGATAAGTGGAGGTAGCGGTAGCGGCGGCGGCGGCTCTTTTGTTCGGGGGCGCCTAGGCGCGGCGAGGGTTGCGAAGCATAGCTTCGAAGATGGGTGCGTTCCCAAGTGAAACTTGGGAACGAGAGGCGTAGAGGCGTTGAGGCGTAGAACATAACGCTTGCCGTATATGCGGGTCCACGTATATTGAAAATCGTGAAACTGCTCGCGATTTACAAGTGTCTGTGCGACGAAACCCGGCTTCGAATCCTTAATCTGCTCTCCGTTTCGCCCCTGTGCGTCTGCCACATTCAGGAGGCGCTCCGCAAATCGCAAGTCGTTGTTTCCCGGCATCTTGCTTACCTCCGGGAACGCGAGCTTGTAACCGCCCAGCGATACCAGAACTGGATGCTTTACTCTTTGCCGGCGGATCGCCCACCGACCCTGAATGCAAATTTGGAGTGCTTGCAGGATGCCGTCCAAACCGAACCCATCTTTCGCAAAGACCGCGAACGCCTGAAAAAACTCATGGGCGCCAAAAACGTCCAAACGCTTCTCGACGAAGGCTGTTGTGCCCGGCTTACGGCATCTGCCACGAAGAAACCCTGCCGGAAGCAATCGCCGAACCAGAAAACCATTTTATGAAGAAACTCCAAATCCTCGGCACCGGCTGTGCCAAATGCACGAAACTCGCCGAAGCCACCGAGCACGCGGCGCAATCACTTGGGTTGCCGTATGAACTTGAGAAAGTGACCGAGCTTCAGCGCATTATGGGATTCGGCGTCATGATGACGCCGGCGCTGGTCGTGGATGGCGTGGTGAAGGTGTGCGGCAAAGTGCCTTCACCGGACGAAATCAAGAAGATGATTTTGTAAATCCCCTCCCTTTATGAAAACCCAAATTCCAGTTTTCCTTGCGGTCGCTCTTTTCGTCACGGTCAGCGGGCTTCTCGTTTCATCGACGGTAAAGGCAGTCGATGGTCCTGCTGCCGCCGCTCCCCCAGCCGCAACCTTTGCCATGCCGCGGTTGGTGGATTTGGGAGCAACCCGCTGCATCCCTTGTAGATTGATGGCTCCAATCATTGAAGATCTGAAGAAGGAATATCAAGGCCGGATGCAGGTGGAGTTCATCGATGTTTGGAAAAACGCGGATGCGGAAAAGAAATACGCCATCAAGTTGATTCCGACGCAGATCTTCTACGATGCCGCCGGGAAGGAACTCTTCCGGCACGAAGGGTTCTTTTCGAAAGAAGACATCCTGGCGAAATGGAAACAACTCGGGATCGAATTCAGGGAACGAAAAGGGCCGCTTTAGAAAGATGGAAACGCTGTTTGTAACGCTAAGCCGCGCAGTGGAAGGATCAGCTTCGATCGCCCTGGGTGCGGCGTTTGTGTGGGGAATCCTTAGCATTATCCTGAGCCCATGCCACCTTTCCAGCATCCCGCTGATCGTTGGCTTTATCAGCGGCCAGGGGAAAATTTCCACAAAGCGCGCCTTCTGGACCGCCACGCTCTTTTCGACCGGCATCCTCGTGACCATTGCCGGAATCGGGGTTGTCACATCGGCGGTCGGTCGCATGCTGGGTGACATCGGGATGTGGGGGAACTATCTCGTAGCAAGTCTCTTTTTCGCAGTGGGGTTGCATCTCTTCGGGTGGATTCCGATGCCATGGTCCGGGCCAGGCCAGGTGGGGATGCGTAGCAAAGGTCTGCTCGCAGCGTTCATTCTTGGCTTGGTTTTTGGCATTGCCCTTGGCCCCTGCACCTTTGCCTTCATGGCCCCCATTCTTGGAGTCACTTTTTCGCTGGCCGAAACAAACGCGATCCAGGCTGCCGCCATGCTGCTGGCCTACGGCATCGGTCATTGCTCGGTGATCGTGCTGGCGGGCACTTCGACGGAGCTCGTCCAGCGGTATCTCGATTGGAATGAAAAATCCAAGGGCGTGACCATTCTGAAGTCCATCTGCGGCGCGCTCGTGATCGCGGGTGGAATTTATCTCGTTTTCTGGGCCCGGTAAGCCGGATCAACTCAACAGCCAATGAATCAACCACAACACCAATGCTGCACCACGCCGCAACCGGCAGATGAAAGCGTGGCCTCAGCTTCACAACAGGGCTGCTGCTCAAGAAGCGTGGCGACGCCGTGCGCCTGCTCAACAGTCTCGCGCGCCTGGCTTGTGAGTGCGGGCTTATGGGGAGCATTCC
Organism: Verrucomicrobiota bacterium; assembly: GCA_037130675.1. Classification (GTDB taxonomy): domain Bacteria; phylum Verrucomicrobiota; class Verrucomicrobiia; order Chthoniobacterales; family Chthoniobacteraceae; genus JBAXSN01. The sequence goes on along the minus strand of JBAXSN010000089.1, from coordinate 5,667 downwards.
TGCTTGCGGGTTGGTTTGCGCTCTATAGCAATCTCGCCGCCGCGAGTCATTGGTTCACTTATGATTTGATGCGCCTGGAACCGGAACGCCACCTCAGCGCCGCCGTCGAATTCTTCGTTTTCGAGACTCCTAAAGTGCTCATGCTTTTGGTGCTCGTGGTTTTCGCCATAGGCATCGTGCGGTCGTTTTTCACACCGGAACGAACGCGCCGGATTCTCTCTGGAAAAGGCGAATTCGCGGGCAACATTCTGGCGGCCCTGCTTGGAATTGTGACGCCGTTCTGTTCCTGCTCGGCGGTGCCTTTATTCATCGGGTTTGTCACCACCGGCGTGCCGCTGGGGGTTACGTTCTCTTTTCTTATTTCCGCGCCCATGGTCAACGAGATTGCGCTGGTGCTTCTCTTCGGGCTCTTCGGCTGGAAGGTGGCGGCGCTCTATCTCGGCACCGGACTGTTCATTGCGCTTGTCGCGGGCTGGATCATCGGACGCCTGCAGATGGAGCGTTACGTCGAAGAATGGGTTTTCGCAATGCAGACGGGGCCGGGTTCCGAAGATGCGCTCCTCACCTGGCCCGAGCGCATCCAATATGGCTGGGACGCCGTGCGCGAAATCGTGGGGAAGGTCTGGCTATTCGTGATGCTCGGGATAGCTGTCGGAGCGGGCATCCACGGTTATGTGCCGGAAGGGCTGATGGCTTCGGTGATGGGCAAAGGCGCGTGGTGGTCGGTGCCGGCGGCTGTGCTGATCGGGGTCCCAATGTATTCCAACGCCGCCGGGATCATCCCGGTGGTGCAGGCGCTCTTGGGCAAAGGCGCGGCGCTGGGGACCGTGCTGGCCTTCATGATGTCGGTGATCGCCCTTTCCATGCCTGAAGCGGTGATTCTCCGCAAGGTGCTCAAGTGGCCGCTCATCCTCACGTTCTTTGGAGTCGTCGCACTCGGCATCATGCTCGTCGGCTATCTCTTCAACTTCATCCTGTAGCACGCCATGCCAAAACCAACCGTCCTCATTCTCTGCACCGGGAACTCCTGCCGGAGCCATCTCGCCGAAGGCATTCTTCAGCAGGCTGCCGGGGATTTGCTCGAAGTCCACAGCGCCGGGTCGAATCCTGCCGGATACGTTCACCCCAAAGCCATTGCCGTGCTCAAGGAAATCGGCATCGACATCTCCCACCATACCTCAAAGCACATGAACGAGTTTTTGAGCCGGGAGATAACGACCGTCATCACCGTCTGCGGGAAAGCCGACCAAGCGTGCCCGATGTTCCCCGGGCAGGTCAACCGCCACCACTGGGGATTTGACGATCCCGCCCACGCCATCGGCACGGAAGAGGAAATCCTGGATTGTTTCCGGCGCGTGCGCGACCAGATCAAACTCGTCTTCGAGGCCTACGCGGCGGGATTCCGCGAGGGCCGGCAATCGCAACACCTTTTCTGATTCACTTCCAATGCAAAACAGCAAGCGCCTCGCGTTTTTCGAACGCTATCTCACCGTCTGGGTTTTCCTCTGCATGATCGCCGGGATCGCGGTTGGAAAACTGGCCCCGGCGCTCACCGCCGCCCTGAGCAAGCTGGAATTCGGCCAAGGCTCCCAGGTGAACATCCCCATCGCCGTGCTCATCTGGCTGATGATTTTCCCGATGATGCTCAAGATCGATTTCACGGCGCTGGGCGGCATCGCGAAAAAACCGAAGGGCCTCATCGTGACGCTCTTTGTCAACTGGCTGGTGAAGCCGTTCAGCATGGCGCTCCTAGCCTGGGTGTTTATGCAGCACGTCTTCGCTCCGTGGATCGAGCCCGCAGTCGCCAAGAACTACACCGCCGGCCTGATCATCCTCGCGGCAGCTCCCTGCACGGCCATGGTGTTTGTCTGGTCGTATCTGACCGATGGCGACCCGATTTACACGCTGGTTCAGGTGGCGGTGAACGACCTCATCATGCTCGTAGCCTTCGCTCCCATCGTGATGTTTTTGTGCGGGGTCGCCAACGTCGTCGTGCCGTCGAAGGTGCTCATTACCTCGGTGGTGGTCTTCATCGTCATCCCGCTCGCGGCAGGCTATCTCACCCGCACGGCGCTGCTCAAATCCCACGGCAAAGAATGGTTTGAGACGAATTTTCTGCCGAAATTTCAGCCCGTCACCATTTTGGCGCTGCTCGTGACGCTCGTGCTCATCTTCGCGTTCCAAGCCGAGAATCTCACCACCCGCTGGCTGGCGGTGTTGCTCCTGGCCGTGCCGATCGCCATCCAGGTCTATTTCAATTCCGGCCTCACCTATCTGCTGATGCGCTGGCTCAAGGTCGAGCACAGCGTGGCCGCGCCGGGCACGTTGATCGGGGCAAGCAACTTCTTCGAACTGGCCGTGGCCGTTGCCATCACGCTGTTTGGTCCCGCATCTCCGGCGGCGCTGGCGTGTGTGGTCGGCGTGCTGGTGGAAGTGCCCGTGATGCTTTCCGTCTGCAAAGTTTGCAACGCCTCGCGGGGGTGGTACGCGAGAGCAGGACAGGCTCGCCCGGAGGTTACGGAGGGCAAAGTCTAAAGCGCCCCTCGACTCGTGGGTTTAGCGGCACTCTGTCCTTACCGCCCCTGGCGCGCCGTTTCAATTTCGGCTTTACGGAAGTCGGGTTAACTCGCCGCGCCTGCCGAGTTGGCCAATTCGGCTTCGTCGGCGGACAGGAACACTTTGAAGCGGTTCTTGTCGATGGCTTTCATGTAGGCCTCGTGCGGTGAGACGATGCCCTGTTGCATGACATGCCAGATGGCGTCGTCCATGAACTGCATCCCCTGGCCTTTGCCCCCGACAATGACGTCCTGGAGTTTCTGCGTAGCGCCTTCACGGATGATGGCTGAGACGGCGTTGTTGCCCACGAGGATTTCGTTGACCGCGATCCGGCCCGGCTTGTCGTCGCGTTTGAGCAGCAACTGGGCGACCACGCCACGCAGCGAGGAGGAGAGCATGGTGCGCACTTGCGATTGCTGGTCGGAGGGAAACACGTCAATGAGACGGTCGATGGTCTTGCGGGCGTTGTTGGTGTGCAACGTGCCGAAAACGAGCAGGCCGGTTTCGGCAGCGGTAAGCGCGAGGGCGATGGTTTCCAAGTCGCGCATTTCACCGACGAGCACGATGTCGGCGTCTTCGCGCAGGGCGGCTTTGAGGCCGACGGGGAAGTTGATGGCGTGCTCGGGCACCTCGCGTTGCGTGATGATGGACTTTTTGTTGTTGTGAACGAATTCGATCGGCTCCTCGATGGTGATGATGTGCCGGGAGTAGTTGCTATTGATGAAATCCATCATCGCAGCGAGGGTCGTGCTCTTTCCGGAACCGGTCGGGCCGGTCACCAGAACGAGACCTCCACGCAGTTTTCCAAACTCTTTGACCACTTCGGGAATCCCGAGTTGCTCAAGGGTTAGAATTTTGGTCGGAATCAACCGAAAGACCGCGCCGTAACCGTTGGTCTGCTTGAGGAAGTTGCACCGGAAGCGGGACTCCTCATCCATCTCGTAAGCGAAGTCGAGATCGCCATGTTCCTCGAATTGCGCCCAGCGCTCGGCTCCGGCGATTTCGCTCATCATGTAAGCGCACTCTTCGTGAGTGAGCGCTTCATTGCGAATCTGAACAATGTCGCCGTGGCGCCGGATTTTGGGCGGCTGCCCTTCGCCTAAGTGAAGGTCGGATGCCCCGGCGGTAATGAGGACTTCGAAAAACTGGTCAATGTAGGCCATGTTGGAAAATTAAAGGGGGTAATCCGTTAAATTGGATCAGCGCATGAAGTGTTGCTTCATGAGTTGTTTCTGCTCGGAGCGGGCATACGCCTCTTCTTGCGAGATAATCTTGCGATCATAGAGGTCCATGAGCGAGTCGTCCATGAGCCGCATCCCGAGTTTGCGACCGGTCTGGATGATGCCCGGGAGCATGAACGTCTTGCCATCGCGGATGGTGGCGGCGACGGCGGGCGTATTGACCAAAACCTCGATCGCCAGCGCGCGGCCGCTGCCGTCCATCCGGGGGACGAGCTGCTGGCTGATCACGCCGCGAAGCGATTCGCTGACCATGACGCGGATCTGCTCGCGCTGATCGGTCGGGAACACGTCGAGCACGCGGTCGAGCGTTCGGGAGGCGTTGCCGGTGTGCAGGGTGCCGAGCACCAAGTGACCGGTTTCCGCGGCGGTGATGGCGAGCTGGATGGTTTCCAAGTCGCGCATTTCACCAACCATGATCACATCGGGATCTTCACGGAGCGCGCCGCGCAAAGCTGCGGCGAAAGAGCGGGTATGCGTGTGGACCTCGCGCTGGGTGACGTGGCATCCCTTGGACTCGATGGTGTATTCGATCGGGTCCTCCAGCGTGATGATGTGATCATGCCGGGCCCGGTTGATTTCATCGACCAGAGCGGCGAGCGTGGTGGACTTGCCGCTGCCCACCGAACCGGTAACCAGCACCAATCCGTTGTGATACTGAGTCAGGAGTTTCAGCGAGTTGGGGAGCCCAAGCTCGTCCATGTTCCGCAGATGAGTGCTGATGATGCGGAAGACCAGATCGATGCCCAACCGGTGGCGCACGACGCTCGTCCGGAATCGACCGAAGCTGTTGGCGTAAGCAAAATCGACATCGCCGCGCGTCAGCAAGATCTGGCGCTGGGCGTCTGTGAGAAATCCGAGAGCGAGCCGCTCGGTGTCGGCTGCTGTTAAAATGGGCGCCTGAAGCCAGACCGGCTCAAGCTGGCCATTGCGCCGCCAGACGGGTTGGTAATTGACGCTGAGATGGATATCCGAGGCATTGGATTCCTGACCAACCCTCAAATAATGGTCAACGTGGTCAAGAGTGTGATGAACAGCCGCGGTCGGTTGATGGCCGGGCTGAGGCTGAGGGATGGCGGTGACTGGCATTGCAGGGGTAGACAACGACTACACCAATGCTCTGAAATCAACTAAAAAACAAGCGTTACCGCCAATTTGGAGGGTTCCGGGGTGAAGAATTGGCGGAATGCCTGACTCCGGCTAGGCAAACAGGGCCATCGAGACGGTGTAGCCGTGAACAAAACTCGTATTCCCGACGGGGCCGACCTCGCCATTGCAAAAGAACCCTGCGCTGGGGATCTTCCCGATGGTGGCAGCGAGGGTGCGGGCATCGTGATGCGCGGTTCCGAAAAGGTCCTTGCCCCGGCCATTGCACGCGAAGACCAACGAGGCAAACGGCTGCGGCCAGCGCGAGTGCTCCCTTCGGAGGAGCTCGCGCAAGTCGGCGTCGGCGCTGCCCCGGTCGCGCAGTTGCCATTGGAGCGTCTGGCCAACCCGCGGCAACGCCCCCAGCGCCACCGCTCCGGAACCGGCGTCCGCCCCCAGAATGGTGCGAATGAGAAAGTCGCCCCGCTTGAATTCCTCGACGTATTCCGTGCTCGCCAGCCCGGCAAAGAGGTTTCCCCTCGCCTGCGCCTTATCGCGATCATCCAAGGACTCGAACGCCTCCGCAAGGGCGGCATACGCCGGTTTGCCACCGAGTCCCAGAACCAGATTGCCATCGGAATTGGTGACGGTAAGCGGCTCGCCGATGGGACGGCAGCCTTGCGAAACGACAGGGCGCACCTGCACGCCGGACTTGAGTCCGACCACCAGGGCTGCGCCGGGAGAAAGGACCTCCCGATCGTGCATCACAAACACTTCAGTCCCCTGC
>JBAXSN010000088.1:0-14136 GCA_037130675.1 Verrucomicrobiota bacterium | reverse complement strand
GCCGCTTCTACTACCCGGCGAGACCCTCGCCGCAAACCAAGTTTCAAGTCAGGATCAACAAGATTGACAGGATTTACAGGGTTGAGATTCGCGGATACCAACCACGCCGCAGGCTTCCAGCGAAATCCTGAGTATCTTGAAAATCACGTTAATCCTGTCAAAAATGCCAATACCTCGCCGCTCGCTTAGAGTGGGGGACTCGGATGCCATAGGACCACATCGCCGCCCCGACTGAGCGGGGCGGCTACAGGGACCGGACCCAGTCTCAAAGCGCTAACGTGACACCGAACCTATTCCTCGCCGTTCTCCACGTTGGAGTCGTCCTCGGCGCCTTCGATGTCGTGTTCCGCTTCGGAAAATCTGCGCTTGCGCTTGGCGGCAGGAAGCGGAGAGAGCGTCATATTGATGCTCTTGCCGATCTGCTTCGGCTCCATTTCAACCTGGGCCATCGTGGCGAGGTCGGCTTTGACCCGGCGCATCACGGCATCGCCCAAGTCCTTGTGTGCCATTTCGCGGCCGCGGAATTGGAGCTGGATTTTGAGCTTGTTTCCCTTGTCGAGAAACTGTTCGCCGCGACGAATCTTGGTCAGATAATCGTGCTCGTCGATGTTGACGCGAAACTTCAGCTCCTTGAGCTTGCTGGTGCTTTGCTTCTTTTCTTTGTCTTGTTTCGCCACTTCGTAGCGGAACTTGCCGAAATCCACGATTCGGCAAACGGGGGGATTTGCATTGGGCGCGACTTCCACCAAGTCCAGGCCCAGGCTTTGTGCCCTTCTCAAGGCATCTTGCAGCTTCATGACACCAAGCTGCTCACTGCTGGACGCAATAACCACCCGCACCTCCTTGGCCCGGATGCGTCCATTTACTCGAATCTGCTGTAGTTGAATAGGTTGATCTCCTTGGGGCGCCTTCGGGGAGCGAAAAAAGGAACCCTTTTTGTTCTAATTCGTATTCTCCGCTCTAGTGCGCGCAGCTTTCCGCAACGCACCGCTCCTTTTCCGCCGGGCTCGCGGTTCCACCCGGAAGTATGGCGCGCGTGGGATGCACGCCAACCTGTGCATTTAGGCGACTTTCGAAAACGGAGCAAGGGCAAATTTCACTTCCTTAGAGATTGGCAATACGGCGCGCATCGGGTTAATTGACGCGAAACGCAAATTATCACTATGGCAAAAACCAAGAAAGCTCACAGCCGCTCCCACAAAGACCACTCCGAGACCCCGGAGTGGATGAAGAAAAAGCAGTGCCCGCACAAGAAGCAGTATATGGCGGGCCAGCGCATCATGCCGAAGAATCTCACCGGCAAAGAAAAGCTGGCTGACTTGGTGGATAATGTGTTTTTGGCTTACAACTCCGCCCGACTCAAGGAAGGCAGCCAGTTGTTCGTGGAGAAGATGCTCGATCCCGATGTGACCATCGGCATGAGCCTCTCCGGCGCCCTCACCCCGGCCGGGCTGGGCTGTTCGTGCATCATCCCGCTGATCAAGGCGGGGTTTGTCGATTGGATCGTCGCCACCGGGGCGAATCTCTACCACGACATGCATTTCGCGCTGAACCTGCCCGTGCATGTCGGCAGCTTCAAGCACGACGACACCGACCTGCGCGAGAACGATATCGTCCGCATCTACGACGTCCTCATCCCTTATTCCGACGGCCTCATGGCCACCGACGAAATCTTGCGCGAGATGCTCGTGCAACCGGAATTCCAAAAGGAAATGGGCACGGCGGAACTCCACTATCTGCTCGGGAAATACTGCGCCGAGTGGGAGCGCAAACACGGCTTGAAAGATGTGTCCGTCCTCGCTGCGGCCTACCGGGCAGGCGTCCCGTGCTACACTTCGTCGCCCGGCGATTCCACGATCGGCATGAACATCGCCGGCGAAGAACTGCGCGGCAACAAGCTCCGGGTGAATCCGTCCATCGACGTCAACGAGACGACAGCCATCGTGCTTGCGGCCAAACGCGCCGGCGGCAAGAGCGCGGTCGTCCTCTGGGGCGGCGGCAGCCCGAAGAATTTCATGCTCCAGACCGAGCCACAGATCCAGGAGGTGCTCCGGATCAAGGAATTCGGCCAGGATCTTTTCCTTCAGGTCACCGACGCGCGGCCCGACACGGGCGGCCTTTCCGGCGCCACCCCGAGTGAAGCCGTCAGTTGGGGCAAGGTGGATCCGACCAAGCTGCCGGACGCCATCGTCTGCTACACCGACACGACCATCGCCATGCCGATCCTCACCCATTACGCGCTGGCCAAACACAAGCCGCGCAAGCTCAAGCGTCTCTACGACGAGCGCCCGAAGATGGTGAAGGCCCTCACCAAGGAATATTTCCTCCACAACAAGGTGAAGATGCTCGACGGATCGAAGCCCAAATTCGACTAGCCGATGACTTCCAAGCAGCTCCAAGCCATAGCCAAAGAACACGGCACGCCCGTCGTGGTCATCGACCACGACGTCATCCGGGCCAATTACGCCGAGTTCAAAAAGCATCTGCCCAACGTGCAGGCGTACTATGCCGTAAAGGCGAATCCCGCCCCGGAGATCGTCCGCACGCTCTTCAAGGCAGGCGCGAGCTTTGACGTGGCTTCGTTGCCGGAGTTCATGCTGGTCTATGAGAACATCCGCCAGCTCCCCCAAAAGGAGCAGCAGGATTTCATCTGGGACAAGATCATCTACGCCAACCCGACCAAGCCGAAGGATACCCTCCTGGCGCTGGATCAATACAAGCCGCTGGTCACGTTCGACAACCTGAACGAGTTGAAGAAGATCAAGCAATACGCGCCCCACGCGGGCGTCGTCTTGCGGCTGCGCGTGCCCAACACCGGCTCCATGGTGGAGCTCTCCTCCAAGTTTGGGTGCGATCCGGGCGAAGCGGTCGATCTCGTGGTGGCCGCCTTCGAAATGGGGCTGGTGGTGGAGGGATTAAGCTTCCACGTCGGCAGCCAGTGCACGAATTTCATGAACTTCGTGCAGGCGCTCAACATGGCGGCGGCCATCATGAAGGAATCCCGGAGCCGCGGCCACGAGTTGAAGATCCTGGACATCGGAGGCGGATTTCCCGCCGCCTATGACAAGCATGTCGTGCCGTTCGGCGAATTGGCCAAGCAGATCAACGTGGAAATAAAGCGGCTCTTTGCCGATGACATCCAGATCATCGCCGAACCCGGCCGCTTCCTCGTTGCCACCGCCGCGACCAGCATCGCCAGCATCATCGGCAAAGCCGTGCGCGACGGGAAAACCTGCTACTTCATCGATGACAGCGTATATCACACCTTCTCAGGCATTATCTTCGACCATTGCCAGTATCACCTGAAGTCGTTCAAGAAAGGCCCGACCGAAACGTGCGCCGTCTTCGGGCAGACCTGTGATGGGCTGGACACGATCTCGCAAGCCGAGCAACTGCCCGATTTGGAGATCGAAGAGCTGCTCTATTCCACGAATATTGGCGCCTACAGCAACGCCTCCTCCACTTGGTTCAACGGGTTCGCCCCGGCCAAGGTGGTGCATGTGAATTTGTAGCAGCCCCCCGGCCACCGCCAGGCTTTCTTCTCCTTCGCGCCTTCGGTGCGTTAGGCCAAGCCTGACTTCTCTACTAAACTGAAAAGTGAATAGCATGACAAATAGGTGTCCATCATGTAGCCGCCCCCTTCCCGGGCACGAGGGAGGGAATCTTGTTCCAAAACTCATCCAACCGAAGAGGATGAGTTTGGGAACGAGTCTCCATGGGCTACGCCCACCACCGGATGGAAATCGGGCGTGCTCCCACAGAGAGCGGCTGGAAGCCGCTTAGCGGCATCCCCCCGCCGCTTCGATCCCATTGTCAGGCGCAAAACTGAGCGCATGCTTCATATTGTATTGAAGACACTCTGGCTTCAATTAGAGAAAAGGCATGTCTCGCGCGTTTGCCAGCGTGGTGGCTCTGGCCACTGCCATTTTGTTCGGCTGCTTTTTTGTGTGGCCGATCTGCCAGGCTGTCCAAGGGGCGTTTGTCGATGCCTCGGGAAACTGGACGGGGACGTTCGCTGCCGAAATATTCCGCAACCGGGTCTATCTCGAAGGGCTGCGGAATGCGTTTCTGCTCGCGCTGGCCAGCACGGGGCTGACAACCCTCGTGGCGGTGCCGCTGGCCTGGGTGGCCGATCGCTTCGAGTTCCCGGCCAAGCGCACCCTGCTGGCGCTGCTGCTGGTGCCGATGGTGCTCCCTCCTTTTGTCGGTGCGATCGGGCTCAAGCACATCCTCGGTCAATACGGCGCGCTCAATGCGCTGCTGACGCATGTCGGGTTGCTGCACTCCGGACAAACGATCGATTGGCTGGGAGGCTCCGGGCGGTTCTGGGGAGTGGCTTCGCTCAATACGCTCCACCTTTACCCGATTCTCTACCTGAACACCTCGGCGGCCCTGGCCAATATCGACCCCGCCATGGGCGAGGCTGCGGAAAATCTCGGCTGCACCGGGTGGCGGAAATTCCGGCGCGTCACGCTGCCGCTGATGATGCCGGGACTGTTCGCGGGCGGAACGATCGTCTTCATCTGGGCATTTACGGAACTGGGCGTGCCGCTGATGTTCGATTACACGCGGGTGACACCAGTCCAGATTTTCCAGGGACTTAAGGAACTCTCCGGCAATCCGTTTCCTTACGCTCTGGTGGTGGTGACGCTCCTTTCGGCCCTGCTGCTCTATGCGCTCAGCCGGTGGACGATCGGCGGCAAGGGGTTTGCGATGCTGCCAAAGGCCACTCGCGCCGCGTCGATGCGCCCGCTTGGCGGCGGGAAAGGCCTCGCCTGCGCCGGGGCCTTCGCGGGTGTAATTGCCCTTGCGATGCTGCCGCATGCCGGGGTGATTCTCGTTTCGTTTGCGCGCGACTGGTATCAATCCGTGCTCCCGACGCAATGGACGCTCGCGCATTACCAGGCGGCTCTGGGCCATGGACTCACGGTGCCCTCGATCCTCAACAGCGTTCGTTACGCGGGATTGGCCACAGGGCTGGATCTGTTGCTCGGCATCGGGATCGCTTACGTGGTCGTGCGGACCACCCTCCCGGGCGGCGCCTTGCTCGATGCGATGGCGATGCTTCCCCTTGCCGTTCCGGGCCTGGTGCTTGCCTTCGGCTATCTTGCGATGACCCAGGAAGGCCGCTTGTTTGCATGCCTGAATCCGGTGAAAGATCCCACCGCCCTGCTGGTGATCGCCTATGCAGTGCGCCGCCTGCCGTATGTGGTGCGTTCGGTTTCGGCGGGGCTTCAGCAGACCAGCGCCACGTTGGAAGAAGCGGCCCAAAACCTCGGCGCGTCCCCGCTCCGGGCGCTCTGCCGGATCACGCTCCCGCTGATCTCCGCCAATCTAATCGCCGGCTGTCTGCTCGCGTTCTCATTCGCGATGCTGGAGGTGTCCGACTCGCTCGTGCTCGCGCAGCGGCAAAGCGATTTCCCGATCACCAAAGCGATTTTCGAGCTGTTCCAGCTTTTGGGGGAAGGCCGGTTCATCGCGGCGGCACTCGGCGTCTGGGCCATGGTTTTCCTCGGGATCACGCTGTATGGGGCAAGCCGGATTCTCGGGAAGAAGCTCGGGGCGCTGTTCCGGGTATAAGCGCTGTAGCCGACCCGCTCAGTCGGGGCGGCGATGATCTCTTCTTTCTCCCTGATGGAACGACGCTCCCCTGATCCGAGTTCTCTGCCCTGCATGCCTTGTCCGCCTTCGCGCCTTCGCGTGAGTTTTTTTGCCTCACGCGAAGGCGCGAAGTTCGGATTCTGCATTGGGACTGTTTTCAGGGTTGCGGAGAATTAACATCGCCGCCCCGACTGAGCGAGGCGGCTACAGGGGACTACAGCAGCCTTGCGGATTGTTGGTTTTTCCCCCAAGTTACGCCCCCTTCATGCAAGCCGAGATTTCCAGACGCCGCACGTTCGCCATTATTTCCCATCCCGATGCCGGCAAGACCACGCTGACCGAGAAGCTTCTACTCTACGGCGGCGCGCTCCAACTCGCCGGGTCGGTGACTTCGCGCAAAGACCAGCGCGCGGCGACCTCCGACTGGATGGAACTGGAACGCAAACGCGGCATCTCGATCAGTTCGACCGTGTTGCAGTTCGACTACGACGGCTACCGCGTGAACCTGCTGGACACACCCGGCCACAAAGATTTCTCCGAGGACACTTACCGGGTGCTGACGGCGGTGGACGCGGTGGTGATGGTGATCGACGCCGGCAAAGGCATCGAAAGCCAGACGCGCAAACTTTTCGAGGTCTGCCGCCGACGTGGCGTGCCGATTTTCACGTTCATGAACAAGGTGGACCGCCCGACGCGCGATCCCCTGGCCCTTCTTGACGAATTGGAAAGCGTGCTCGGCATCGGCGCGTTCCCGATCAATTGGCCGCTCGGATCGGGGCCTGGATTCAAGGGCGTGTATGATCGGCAATCGCGCGAACTCCATCTTTTCGAGCGGACCCGCATGGGCGCTTACCGGGCGCCGGTGACCGTCACCAGCCTGGACCAACCGGAAGTGCGCGAACAGGTCGATCCCGGCGACTACGCCCGGTTTGTCGAGGAACTCGAGATGCTCGAACTCGCCGGCAAAGAGTATTCGGCCGAAGAGGTGCTCGCGGGCGAACTCACCCCGGTATTTTTCGGGAGCGCGATGAACAATTTCGGTGTTCAATTGCTGCTCGATTCATTTTTGGCGAAGTCATCGCCACCGGCACCCCACCGCTCGGCGGAGAAAGTCATCGAGCCGCACGACCCCGCGTTCTCGGGGTTCGTTTTCAAGATCCAAGCCAACATGGATCCGAGGCATCGCGACCGCATTGCGTTCGTCCGGGTCTGCTCGGGGAAGTTTGAGCGCGACATGATCGTCACGCACGCGCAGACCGGGAAAAAGATCCGGCTTTCCAGCTCCCACAAGCTCTTTGGACAGGATCGCGAGACCGTGGATGAGGCGTATGCCGGGGATATTGTCGGGTTGGTGGGCCACTCGGAATTCGGCATCGGCGACACGCTCAGCCTCGACGGCAATGTCACTTACCATGAGATCCCCCGGTTCGCGCCGGAGTGTTTCGCATACCTGGTCAATCCGAACCCGTCGAAGTTCAAACAGTTCCGCCAAGGGCTCGACCAGTTATTGCAAGAAGGCGTGGTACAGGTCTTCCAGTTGCGCGACTCCGACCAACGCATTCCTCTGCTCGCGGCAGTCGGCCCGTTGCAATTCGAGGTCGTGCAATACCGGCTTGAGAGCGAATACGGCGCGACCTCCCGGCTCGAGACGGTCCCTTGGGAAATCGTGAAATGGCTGCGGGCCGGAACGGAACCCGCCAAGTTGAAGGCCCTGAAAATGCCAACCGGCTGCCGGGTCGCCTACGATGCCGACGATCAGCCGGTCGTCCTCTTCCCCAGCACTTGGACGCTCAACTACTTCATCCAACAGAATCCCGAGGCTAAACTGTTCGATCTTTCGGCGGATTCGAAGGAGTAGTCCCGCCCACGGGCTGCGTGCCTGCTGGATCATTCGTTGGGGCACCTCGGGTGATGGAATTGCCATCGGGCGGTTTTCGAATCGGAGATTCGGGGACAAGTGCGTTCCCAATCAGGAGATTGGGAACGAGCGCGCGTTGCGGGGAGCGGAACGCGCGTTGGGGAGGTTTCAAGTCAGCCGATCTTTTTTTCGCATTCTGCTTGATTCAAGCGCAGAACTAAGCGACACATTCACTCCCTGATTTTTCAGGAACTGATTGTCGGGCTGTGGCTCAGCTTGGTAGAGCGCTTGCCTCGGGTGCAAGAAGTCGCAGGTTCAAATCCTGTCAGCCCGACCAGTTCAACTCCTTGAAGCTCAAGGAATTACGATCCTCAAGTTGACCCGTATGCGCTCAGTCGGGCCGGCGATGTGGACCTAAATGTCCGTTTTGCAGCGGAGCGACGTGGCTACAGGGGAGCTACCCCTCGACCCGAAGCGATTGGAATCTTGGGTTTTCGACAACGATCTTGATCCCTTCCAGCCGGATGTTGGCTTGGAACGCCTCATCGATGCGGTCCAAGGGGAACCGATGCGTGATCAGCTCTTCCACGGGAATCCCGATCTTAACGGCGCGCTGGATGAAGTGATAGGCGTTCGGGTACTCCCAACTGTTATAAGCCCAGCTTCCGACCAAGGTGATTTCTTTTTTGCAAAGGTCTTCGTGAGGGTTGATCGAGCAGTTGCCGCCATCGACGAAAAAGCCGACCTCGCAAATCCCGCCCCCGCGGCGAATCAGCTTGTACAGATTGGCCGCGGCAGGGGCGACCCCAGTGACCTGGAAGGCGAAATGGGCTCCGAGTCCCTTGGTGAGTGAGTGAACCGCTCCAATCAACCCGTCCAGAGTCGGATAATCTTTGTAATTAATGAGGTGATCGGCCCCCATCCTCTCCGCCATTTTCAACCGGGAGGGATCGCCATCGATGGCAATGATATTGTTGACCCCGTAAGTGCGAACAGAGGCAATCATCATCAGGCCGATCGGGCCGCAGCCCTGGACGATCACGCGGCTTCGAAAATTCAGCAGTTGGGTTCGCTTGGCGCGCTCGAGCGCATGGGTAACCACCGCCGCCGGTTCGATCAGCAGGCGCGAGTTAAGCGACATGGTGTTGACCACGAAGAAACTCGATTTGGGCCGGATGATAAGGTATTCGCCGAAATAGCCGTTGAAATGGTTGTCGGGCTCATCGGGTAAAAGGCCGTAGATTTGCAGGTCATCCGCGAGGTTCGCCTTAAGCGGGTTATACTTGGCGATCATACACTGGTCGCTCACTTCCATGGTGCTCGTCACGATCTTGTCGCCGGGACGAACAGGGTGGCCGACGCTATCCATCTTAATCGCCGAACCGACCTCCACCACCTCGCCGGTTCCCTCGTGGCCCAATACGACCGGACAAAGGTTGAAAGGGTCTTTTCGGTAACAATGGACATCCGTTCCGCAGATGCCGCACGCTTCAACGCGAACCAGAATTTCATCGGGGCGAATGCTTCGGAGCGGAAATTCCCGGATTTCCAAGGTGCCCGGAGCGGAGAGCACGGCAGCGCGGGCAGTGCGAGGGAGCCCACCAGATGAAGAATCCCCGGTGGAAATGGCGGGTCGGGTTTCCGGAGCGTCCTTTCGCTGGAGATTGGCGATCGTCTCGCGGACGATCTTTTCCGTAAGGTTGCGGTCTAAAATCATTGTGGACAAGATTTAGCCGGAAGTCTCCGCGAAAGCAAAGCAAACCAAAATTGCCGCTCACCGGCCTTGCCCCAACCGAAGCAGGTTCTCGCAGCGATTGATCACCGGCAATTGATCGCTGTATGAACTCAAGAACAACTCCGCCAAACGAGCAATCTCCTTCACGACGCGCCCTGCTGATATCGAAGCACTGGGCGCAGGCCGTCGTCCTGGTGTTTCTTTTCGGCTTTTTCGTGCTTGGATTCCTGGCCTACCGAACCTACACCGACCAAGCGCCGATCCCGGGTAAAACAGTCGATCCGCACGGCCGGGTTGTGTTCACACGGGCCGATGTTATGGGCGGCCAACAGGTCTTTTTGAGCAATGGCCTAATGGAATACGGCTCGATCTTCGGCCACGGGGCGTATCTCGGCCCGGACTATACCGCCGATTGCCTGCGGCGCTGGGCTCTTGCTGTGTTGGAATCCAATGGCGGCGCGGGCTCCGACAGAGCGCGCGCACAGACCGTGCGGGAGTTCAAGGCAAACCGGTACGACACAGCCACGGACACGCTCAGTTTTTCAAATGCTCAAGCAAAGGCTTTCAACGATCTAAACCTTCATTATGCCCAATTCTTCGGCGAACCGACCTCCCGTTTTGGGCTCAGACCCAAAGCGATTTCAGATCCGGGGGATGTCAAGAATCTTACCGCGTTCTTCTGCTGGGCTGCGTGGATAACCGCGGCCCAGCGATCTGGCCAGGAATATTCGTACACCAACAACTGGCCTCCAGAACCGCTGGTAGGCAACGCGGCAACCGCCGACGCAGTGGTATGGAGCGTTCTTTCACTCATCGCCCTGCTGGGTGGAACCGGGCTGCTGTTTGCCGCATTCGGCCGCTGGGATTTTCTTGGTTGGCATAGCCAGGAACGGGAGAGCCTCTCGTTCCGAGCGCCAGATTCCATTTTTCTTACTCACAGTCAGAGAGCCTGTGCCTGGTTCTTCGCGGTTATGGCTCTCCTGTTCTTTATTCAAACGTTGGTGGGCGGTGCCACCCAACATTATCGGGCCGAGCTTTCGAACTTTTTTGGAATCGATCTCGCTCGCTGGTTGCCCTTTAATCTCGCCAGGACTTGGCATTTGCAGCTTGCCATTTTTTGGGTCGCCACCTCGTTTCTCGCCGCAGGGATTTTCCTCGCGCCGATGATTTCGGGACGGGAACCCAAACGCCAGCACTGGCTCGCTTACGGTCTCCTGGCAGCGCTGGCCGTCGTCGTTTTTGGGAGTATGGCAGGCGAGTTCGCCGGGATTCATGGGCTGATTCCGCAGCGCTGGGGGTGGTTCGGCAATCAAGGCTTTGAATACCTCGATCTGGGGCGCCTCTGGCAGGTATTGCTCATCATTGGGCTTTTCTTCTGGATGGCTATTATTTACCGCGGCTTGCGCGGGCGTCTGGCTGGCGAGAGCCGGGGCAACATGCCATGGCTCTTCTTTTTCTCCGCGCTCTCGATTCCCGCGTTCTACTCTGTCGGTCTGCTGGCGCGGCCCTCCGTGCATTTTACGACTACGGATTTCTGGCGGTTTTGGGTCGTCCATCTTTGGGTGGAAGATTTTCTGGAGCTCTTCACGACCATCATGGTTGCCTATCTTTTTGTGCTGCTCGGCGTGGTGCGCGAACGCGTCGCCCTGACGATCGTCTATCTTGATATTGTGCTTTATTCGGCGGGCGGGGTCATAGGGACGATGCATCACGTCTATTTCTCGGGTGAGCCAGCAGTGCACATGGCGCTCGGGGCGTTCTTTTCCGCAGCGGAGGTCATTCCCCTCACCTTTCTCACGGTTGAAGCATGGCGCTTTCTGCAATTGGGCTCAGTGAAGCATGCGAAATCAGGCGCCCCCTTCCCTCATTTCTGGGCAGTGATGTTCCTGGCCGCTGTCGGTTTCTGGAACTTCCTGGGGGCCGGGATTTTCGGATTTTTGATCAACCTGCCGATCGTTTCCTATTACGAGATCGGAACCTCCCTGACGGCCAACCACGCCCATGCCGCCATGATGGGCGTCTATGGCATGCTGGCGGCCGGCCTGGCGCTCTTCTGCCTTCGCTACATGATCCCGGAAACGCTCTGGTCAAATCGCGCGGCCAAAATCAGCTTCTGGTCCCTGAACATAGGCCTCGTTTGGATGGTTTTCATCACTCTATTCCCGCTGGGAATACTCCAACTTTATACCTCTGTAAGCCAAGGATACTTCGAGGCGCGCAGCCTTAAAAACATCACGAGCGGAACCAATATGCTTATTGAATGGATGCGCTTGCCGGGCGACGTGGTGTTCATCGTCGGAGGCGTGCTTCCGATCCTTTATCTCAGTTGGCTTGGGGTGCGGCACATGAGACCGTATGTCAGAATGGAGGAACCGCAATCGGCCCTGTTTACCGAGATAGCGCCGTCTTCTCTTGAACCCTAAGAACTCAACGGTCACACCGCCGCGAGGCTTGCCCCGTTCTCACCCCTGGCACACGAAACCTTTGTGTGAGCACGATTATCATCGCCGCAAATCTGGGGCATTTCAAAGCCTATCGCCTGATGGAGACTCCAACTCGTGGGCCGAAGCTTGATCTTGTGGAAGAAGTAAATTTTTTGGAAGCGCACGGACGCTATTTGGACAAGGTCACCGATCAAGCAGGGCGTTTCCCCGTAACCGCGGGGGCCGGCCCAGGCACTCAAATGTCGCCATCGGAGGATCTCAACGCCGAACAGGAAAACGAAAGGCGCCTTACGAAACTGGTCGCGGAAAAGATTGAAGAGGTCATTCAGCGAGAGCAGCCCGAATATTGGCGATTCGCGGCAACTTCGGAAATCCAACAGAGCATTTTGCGGGAAATTAGTCCCGAAATACGTGAACGCCTGGTGCGGGCGATCCCTGCGGACCTGACAAAGACACCGGTCGGCGAAGTGCTGGAACATTTTGCAGGGGCTGGACCGTAGGAAGGCAGAATGGACGAACTGGACCTGATGGACGGCATGGACAAGGGGGGCCGATTCGTCGATTGGGTCCGTGCCGTCCATCCAGTCCATCTCAGGTTCTCTGGCCAAAGAACAGGCGCCCATGCACTTTCCGCTTTTCCTAAGGCCTTGCGCATCATAAGTTCCCGGCCAATGCGTGCGATTTTGGCTTTAGAAGACGGCCGTTACTTTGAAGGCGACTCCTTTGGCGCCACGGGCTTTACCGTTGGCGAGATTGTTTTTAACACCTCGATGACCGGCTATCAGGAAGTGGTGACCGATCCGTCCTACCGTGGACAGATCGTCGCCATGACGTGTCCTTTGATCGGCAACTACGGGGTGAATCCGCTCGACCAGGAGAGCGCTCAGCCACACGTACGGGGGTTTGTGATTGAGGAACTCAGTCCCGTCGCCAGCAGTTGGCGCTCCCGGATGGGGCTGGGCGATTATCTCAAACACTGGAAAATCCCCGGCATTCAGGGCATCGACACCCGGGCGCTGACGCGGCATCTCCGCGAAAAGGGAGCGATGAAGGCGTGCATTTCCACAGATCCTTCACTGACCGTCGAAGAAGTGATCAAGCGCGCGATGGAAGGCACGGGGGTGGAAGGGATGGACTTCGTAAAGGAAGTCACCACCCCAGCAGCCTATGAGTGGGATCCGACCGACACACTCTCCCGCAAATGGACCATCGTGAAGGGCGATGGAGTCGTTCAGGTCGGCGACGACGGGGAGGCCTATGAGACGCTCCCGCCGATTCGCCACCGCGTTGTGGCTTTCGATTTTGGGATCAAATACAACATCCTCCGGCAGCTTCGTCAGGAAGGGTTCAAAGTTTTCGTGGTTCCGGCAACTGCCACGGTTGAGGACGTGCTCGCTCTTGAGCCCGATGGCATTTTTCTTTCCAATGGCCCAGGCGATCCGGCCGCTTTGACCTACATTCACGGCACGGTAAAAGGGTTGATGGGCAAGAAGCCGATTTTTGGGATTTGCCTGGGACATCAACTGCTCAGCTACGCTTTCGGCGGAAAGACGTTCAAACTCAAGTTCGGGCACCATGGGGGAAATCAGCCCGTTCAGGATCTCAAGACCGGACGGGTGGCCATCACGGCTCAGAACCACGGATTCGCCGTGGATCCTGACTCGCTGCCGTCCAACGTGGAGGTCACCCACATCAATTTGAATGACCAAACCGTCGAGGGGATGCGGCACAAAGAACTGCCGATTTTCAGCGTGCAATACCACCCCGAAGCCGCTCCAGGACCTCACGATGCGGATTACTTTTTCGGTGAATTCAGTAAAATGATCGATGCCTGCAAGGGGCATTGACAGAGGGGATTGCAACGCTGCCCGACTGAGCGGGGCGGCATTCCAGGCGGGGCACTTAATTCCCCTTTGGATGCCAGCACGCTTGCGTTGCCACGCTCATATTGCTAGGTATATTGCTACGTTTATATGCCCATCCTCGTTGTTTCCCTCCCAGACGGCACCGAAATCAACCACGACCTCGCCCAAGGCCTGATAACAATCGGTCGTGTTGCCGATGCCGACATCCAGATCGATGACCCCAGCATTTCCATCCGGCACGCAGAACTGACGCGCCGCGGCAAAGATTATTACCTTAGGGACGTCGGCTCAACCAATGGGACAGATGTCAATGGAGAGGCAATCAGCCAGCCAAAGAAGCTCACTTCAGGCGACACCCTCCGTTTCGGAAACATTTGTGCCATTTACGAGCCGCTTTCCCAGTCGGGCTCCATTTCATTGCCTGAAGAGAACCCTGAAGCCAGCAAACCCGCAGCCAGCAGTCAGCGTCCGGAGGATTTCGGGAATGCTTCCCCGTTCCAACGCAAGCGGGTCGAAAAGAACATGGCCAACGCAGTGGCCGTCGCGTTTTTCGCGCTCGGGTTCATCGGCTTTGGAATCGTGGCCTTTCTGACAGTGATGCTCGAAGCGCCGAAGTTCTGATCGGTCCGCCCC
>JBAXSN010000087.1:0-14215 GCA_037130675.1 Verrucomicrobiota bacterium | reverse complement strand
CGTCCCATCCGTCCCATCCGTCCCATCCGTCCCATCCGTCCCATCCGTCCCATCCCCTGGCGTCCGGATTCACGGCGGGAACCAACTTTGCCTACATCTCCGGCTCGCCGTTTGTCTTCATCGAACTTCACGGGGTTTCCGCGCAGCATTTTGGGGTCTTTTTTGGCGCCAACGCCTTCGGGCTCATCGCGGCTTCGCAGTTGAACCGTGTCCTGCTTCGGCGGTTCGCGCCGGAAGCGATTCTCCCTTGGGCGCTCTCGGTCACCATGGGAGCCGGGCTGGCCCTGGCCATTTGCGGAGCGACGGGTTGGGGTGGCTTTCCGGCGATTCCCATCCTGCTTTTCGTCTGCCTTTCCAGTGTCGGCATGGCGTTCCCCAATCTCGCAGCCGCGGGGCTGGCTCCCTATGCGCGGGCGGCCGGAAGCGCGTCCGCGTTGCTCGGATCGTCCCACTTCATCCTGGGCGGGCTGGCCGGCGCGCTCGTCGGGCTCTTGCACAATGGCACCGCCATTCCCATGACCGCCACCGTGGCGGTCTACGCCGCGTGCGCCCTTCTCTCCCTCAAAACGCTGTGCGTTCACGCCCGCCGCGCACCCGCCGAAGAAGAAGAGGAACTGCTGCTGGTTTCTGAAACGGAGTGACAATACCCAACCCCCGATTCGCGGCTCGGGCAATTTCCGAACGCGCTTGAAAAGGGGGCCGTTCCTCTATACGATGAGCGGTCCATTTCAACCTATGAGCACGCAGGCATCCAATCCGTCCCAAACTGACCCAACGAAACCGTCGCCCGAACAAGGCGAAGTCATGACGGGTGCCGAGATTCTCGTAAGATGCCTGGAGCGCGAAGGGGTGGACACGATTTTCGCCTATCCGGGCGGGGCCAGCATGCCGATTCACCAGGCGCTGACCCGGTCGAAGATTCGCACGATCCTGCCGCGCCACGAACAAGGCGGCGCGTTTGCGGCCGAAGGGTATGCCCGCGTGACCGGACGCGCCGGGGTGGTCATGGCCACTTCCGGACCGGGCGCAACGAACCTGATCACGGGAATCGCTGACGCGTATCTCGACTCGGTGCCGCTGGTGGCCATCAGCGGACAGGTCGCCAGCCATCTGATCGGCAAAGGCGCCTTCCAGGAAACCGACATGTTCGGGATGACGCTGCCGGTGGTGAAGCACAATTACCTGGTGCTCGATATCAACGACATTCCGCGCGTGATCAAAGAGGCGTTCTACATCGCCCAGAGCGGCCGGCCCGGCCCGGTTTTGATCGATATGCCGAAGAACGTGCAGGAGGCGAAGGCGGCGCCCGTGTTTCCAACGGAAATCAATCTGCCCGGCTACGATCCGATGCCGAAAGCCCAGGACGCCTCGCTCGCGGAGGTAATCAAGCTGATCGCCGCCGCCAAACAGCCGATGATCTATTGCGGCGGCGGGATTATTTCCGGCCACGCCTCGGCTGAACTGATGGAATTTGTGGAACGGACCGGCATCCCGGTTGCCACCACGCTCATGGGGATCGGCTGCTTCCCCGAGGATCACCCGATGGCGCTCAAATGGCTGGGGATGCACGGGACGGTCTATGCCAATAACGCGGTGAACGAGGCCGACCTGCTCCTGGCCATCGGCGTGCGATTCGACGACCGGGTGACCGGCCGCATCGACAAGTTCTGCGAGCACGGCACGATCGTCCACATCGACATCGACAACTCCGAGATCAACAAAAACAAGGTGGTCCGGCTGCCGATCCAGAGCGACATAAAGTTCGCCCTCAAGCGGCTGAATGAATTGCTGGAAGCCGCCGGAAAAGCGCGGATCGCCGGAAGGCACACCGCGTTTCCGGACTGGTATTGCAAGATCGACGCCTGGAAAGAAAAATTCCCGCTTTGCTTCAAAGACACCCCGGATGTCATCCAGCCGCAATATGTCATCGCTCTTCTGGACGAGATGACCAAGGGCGATGCCATCATCACGACCGGCGTGGGCCAGCATCAGATGTGGGCGGGCCAGCATTATACCTTCCGGGAGCCGCGCTCTTTCCTGACTTCCGCGGGCCTCGGGACCATGGGCTTCGGCTATCCGGCCGCCATCGGCGCAAAGGTGGCCCGGCCCGACATGCAGGTGATCGACATCGACGGCGACGGTTCCTTCCTGATGAACGTTCAGGAACTTGCCATGGCCCACATCGAAGGGATCGCCGCCAAGGCAATCATCTTGAACAACCAGCACCTCGGCATGGTGGTGCAATGGGAAGATCTCAAGTACGGCAGCAATCGCGCCCACACCTTCCTGGGCGATCCCAAGGACCTCGACCGGATTTATCCCAACTACGTGGACATCTGCAAGGGCTTCGGCGTGAAGTGCGAGCGAGTGCTTTTCAAGGGCGACCTGCGGCCGGCCATCCAGCGGCTGCTCGATTCCAAGGACGCCTACGTTCTCGACGTGATGGTCCCTTACACCGAGCATGTGCTCCCGATGATCCCCGGCGGAATGAGCTACAAGGAAGTCATCACCGACTCCGTCAACTCCAAGCTCAGCGCCCAAGAGGGAGCCAAGCTGCCGAGCGCGCTGTAACCGCACCGGCTCTGCCGCATGCGCTCTTCCGAGGCGGCGATGTGGACCTGACGCTCCCCGCTGTTCCGATGCGCCCCCCCGGCGGCGACAGAGCGCCGCAGCTACAACCCCCCTCGCTGAAAGCGTGACCGCAGTTCCGAGGGATCGAACGGCTTGAGCAGGTAATCCTTAAAGCCCGCTTCGGTCGCTCGGAGTTCGTCCGCCTCCATGCGGTAGCCGCTCATCGCGATCAGCAGGAGCTCAGGGAGTTCCGGGAGCCGGGAAAGTTGGCGCCCCACTTCGTACCCGTTGAGATCGGGCAGCCCGATATCGACCATGACGATGTCGGGCTTGAACTTGATGGCCTTCGCAATGGCATCGCTCCCGGTGCTTGAAACCTCCACTGTGTGGCCCCAGGCGGTGAGCAACCGGCAGAGTGTGCCCGAAAGATCGGCGTTGTCTTCCACCACCAGAATCCGATGACGGGCGGGCTCCGGGTGGGGAAGACAAGTTTCAAGGGTGTTGCCGTTCTTTTTTTTGGGAGAAGTTGCCAGTGGGAGCCTCACGACAAATTCGGAGCCTCGCCCCAAGCCTGCGCTGTGGGCCGTGACCGTCCCGTGGTGGATTTCGACGAGTTGCCGCACCAGCGGTAGTCCCAGGCCGAGTCCTCCGCGGGCTCGCTCCAGGGATTCACTGATCTGCACAAACGGCTCGAAAATTCGCTCCAGCATTTCCGGAGGAACTCCCAAGCCTTCGTCTTGCACGCGCAAGACCGCCTCTTCCCCCTCGCGCTGAACCGATAGGCGGATTGATTTTCCAGCCTCCGTGTACTTGATCGCATTGTTCAGCAGATTGCCGATGATCTGCTCGATCCGGACCGGATCGGCTTCGATCCAAAGCGGCTCCGAACAAAGGTCCAGAATGAAAACATGCTCCTTTTCGCAACACGAACTTCGGGCGGCGAGGCGGGCGGATTCAACCAGGTCGATCCTGCTCTGGTGCAAAATGATCTTCCCCTGGGTGATGCGTGAGAGATCCAGCAGATCTTCCAGCAACCGCGCGATGTGCTTGACCTGGCGCTCAATGATTTCCACGGCGTCTCCCGGTTCCGGTGAGCGCAGCAGTTCCACGGCGTTGAGGATCGGCGCCAGCGGGTTGCGCAACTCGTGCGCAAGGATGGCCAGGAATTGATCTTTAATCTGGTTAACCCGGATGAGTTCCGCGTCCTGCTCGCGCAAACGCTCAAGTTCGTCGTGGGCCGGGTTCGCGGGCAACATCGCTTCCGATCCCTCTGGAACGGGCGACGAGGGAGCCGTCTGGACATCTTCAGATGAAAAGGGTGCAGCCATTAGCTTCCTCGAACTGTGCGCGCTCTTGAAATACCGGAAGAGGCCCGAAAATCCCCAAGCCCAACGACCCGCGGCAATCGCAAGCGCCTGAGAAAATCCCCACCCTTGGTTTGCCCGTTGATCCCCATAAACGAAAACATCGTCCCCCCCGTGCAAACAAATCGGACCGGGGATGAAGGACGCGGGCGGAAGGTTATTCCGTCTGGATTACCACGCTAGCCGGTTGGGCCGCCCCGCTCAGTCGGGGCGGCGATGTGGAACCGACGCGCTCCCCCCGGCGGCGACAGAGCACCGCAGCTACAGGGCGGCGGCATGAGACTTCGCGCCCCGCTCGATCGCACCCGTCTAGCTCAATCAGGGGCTCTTCTGTCGTTGAGCGGCTTTGTTCGGTTCCGACTGCCCACGACCACTCGGCGCGTTCCGCTGGCCGGGATCAATGTAGCGGCGCCGGAGAAATTCAAAGAGATCGACGGAGGGCAACGGCCCTTTTGCTTCAGTGGGTTGGGAGGATGCGTTCATTTTGTGCCGCCCTTATATCGTTCGGTGTGCTTTCCCCGGTTCTCTCCCGCTGATAAGTTTGCAGTTTAAATTGGAGTGGGCTCAACCGCCTTATGGTAGGGGCGGCAGTCCGTGCGCGATCTCGCGACAGGATCAACGCCGAATGGTGATCAGTGCGCCCACGGACGGCACGGAGTGCCATCCCTACCGTAGGAACCCAACTGCCGCCATCGACAGACTTCCGATTGACCTCGCCAACCGTCCCGAATACATAAGACGAACTTCTATGAGCGATACCGTCAAATTCCTGCTTCCCGAGGAAGAGATTCCCCGCACTTGGTACAACATCGTTGCCGATCTAAAGAACGCCCCCGCGCCGGTGTTGCACCCCGGCACGTACCAGCCGATCAGTCCCGCCGACCTCTCGCCGCTCTTTCCAGACGCCATCATCGCCCAGGAAGTTTCAGCCGAACGCGACATCGAGATTCCGGAGCCGGTCCGCGAAATTTACAAGCAATGGCGGCCCTCTCCGCTCTTCCGGGCCCGACGCCTGGAGCGCGCGCTCGATACCCCCGCCCGCATCTATTACAAATACGAGGGAGTCAGCCCGGCCGGCTCCCACAAGCCCAACTCCGCCATCGCGCAGGCCTATTACAACAAAGCCGAAGGGGTGAAGCTGCTCGTGACCGAAACCGGTGCCGGCCAATGGGGATCCTCCCTGGCGATGGCCTGTAATTTCTTCGGGCTCGCCTGCAAGATTTACATGGTAGGCGTAAGCTACCGCCAAAAGCCGTACCGCCGCGCTTTGATGGAAACCTTTGGCGCGACCGTGACCTCCAGTCCCAGTCTGGAAACCGCAGCCGGGGCCGCGATTTTAGCCAAAGACCCAACCTGCACAGGCTCGCTCGGCATGGCGATCTCGGAAGCCGTCGAGGTGGCGGCCCAAAATCCGGAAGCGAAATACGCGCTCGGGAGTGTTCTCAATCACGTTCTGCTGCATCAGACGGTCATCGGGCTCGAAGCCGCCAAACAAATGGAAATGGCCGGCGATGAAGCGGAGGTGATCGTCGCCTGCACCGGCGGCGGATCGAATTTCGCCGGCCTCGCTTTTCCCTTTATCGGCCAGATCTTGCGGGGCGAACGCAAGCCGGCCCGGGTGATCGCCGTTGAACCGGAAGCCTGCCCGAGCATCACGCGCGGCCATTACGCCTACGACTACGGCGACACTTCCCACCTCACGCCATTGGTGAAAATGCACACGCTCGGCAGCACTTTCGTCCCGCCCGGATTCCACGCCGGCGGGCTGCGCTACCACGGCATGGCGCCGCTGGTCAGCCAGGTTGTGGCAGAGGGGTTGGCGGAGTCCGCAACCGTCTCCCAACTCGAAGCCTTCACCGCCGGAATCCAGTTTGCCCGCGCCGAGGGAATCGTCCCCGCCCCCGAGGCGAACCATGCCGTCGCGGGTGCAATCCGCGAGGCGCTGCGCTGCAAGGAAGAAGGCGTCAGCCGGGCGATCCTGGTCAATGTGTCCGGCCACGGCCATTTCGATATGCAGGCCTACACCGATTTCATGGCGGGCAAGCTCGTCAATTACGAATACCCAGCCGAAGAGATCGCCATGGCATTGGCCGGGCTTCCGAATGTCTAACCTCCTGACTGCTTCTGATTTGATGGCTAGCTGTGATGGCGCTGGGCGCTGACCGAGGCGGTTATCCGTCCATCCAGTCCATTTCGTCCATAAATTGTCGCACACAGCGGAAGCCGTCGTGAACACTAGGTATTTATCTTTATCGATTAATCTAGCACCGATTGTGCTCTAAAAGCGACTGCATGAAAACTCCACTCCTCCCGCGGTTCACCCCGCGCTCGCTCAGTGCCGTTGCCATCGGTTCAATGCTCTGCCTCTCGGCGGGGGCATGGGCCGCTCCGGCGAACCCTCGTGTCATCGGAACGGAATCTGTACACCAAGAAGCCAGCCTCACCTCGCCCACGGCAGTTGCCGGGCTGGGCGGCGAAGTCACGCTGGTGGCCATGGATAAGCTATACAACGTGCCCAATGTGATCACCAGCCATGGACATATCGAAGTTGACCCCGAGGGCCTTGCAGAAGGAACTTACACCGTCAGCGCCTCGATGTTGTCCGGCAGCAATCAGGTCCTCCTGGGCACTTTAACAATCCCGGTCCCTGTCACTTCATCGACTAGCACGGTTGTGGAAGATCCGGGTGATGTCGATACCTCCGCCGTGGAATTCGGCGGCGATGGAACTCCCCTTCCGGCAGGCATCGACCTGCTCGATGTTGGCGGGGTTCTGGTGTCGGATTCCAACAACAACGTGGTCTTAAGCGCCGATCTCACCAGCGCCGGAATCAGCAAAACCTTCCATGTCGAATCCGCGATCGTCGCGGGCCCGGCTGCACCAGCCGCTAAGGGACACCTCAGCATTCTTTCCAAAGTCCGCGCGAATTCGAAGGGGCTGAACCTGTTTGCCCTTGCCGCCAAAGGGTTGCCGAAGAATATCACTGCGACACTAGCCATCGACGGCCAGGATGTGGCGACCATCCAGACCGGACGCCGTGGCGCAATGGCGATTCTTCGCCATGTCGGCAAGGCGCATCCCAAAGGCAAACGCTACATAAACGAACTCCCGCCGACCGTGGACCTCCAAAGCATCCAGACCATCTCCGTTCACGACGCAACCGCCGCGGAACTGTTCCACATCAACCTGTGACCTGACAACGGGCTTCGCGCCCATCCTCAAAGCCGACCCTTGTCGGCCCAAAGCGAACGCAGCCTCCAACCGGGGCTGCGTTCGGCTTTGGATGCAGGACCGGAAAGTTACGGGAGTGAGGAGTCCCTCTGACATGCAGAGTCTTTGTCATCAAGCAGGCCAAGGTAGCCCTCGACGCCAAGAAGAACTGAGAAATCCCTCTGACATGCAGGGTCTTTGTCATGTATAGGAACTGATACAAATAAGGGATCGTATGGTGAGCTTCTCAGCGCCAACGGCGCGGCCCCATATCAGCCTGGGGCGGAGGCTTTGCGCAGCCCCAGGAACCCATGAGTTAAGAGACAAGGACTGAAAGCCCGCCCCATCTCCGGGAAATGGCACAGGCCTTCAGCCCTAGGTCTTTGGGGCACTAAAACCTGGGGCGCTGCCCCAGCAGCTGGTATGGCGCCGCGCCGTTGGCGCTCAGGAAGCAGCAAAAACTTTCGCGATAACTTTCCTGTCCTGCGCCCTTCGGCTTTTTCAGGAAAGTTCCACTTGCGCGCGTGCAGGTTCAAAGGCACGCTAAGCGGCGATGCGCCGCCCGCCTTTATTTCTGCTCCCGCTGCTCTGCCTGGGAGTTCGCGCTTTCGCGTTGAACGACTGGACGCTGATCAAGCACGAGGGGCGCGATTACGTAACATTGGATAATGTCGCGAAGTTCTATCAGTTCGGCGCAACCCAGCGGGCAGGGAACAGCTTCGTCCTTCGCACCGGCGCAAGAAGTTTGCGGGGCCAGGCCGGGTCCCCGGAATTCTACATCAATGGGCTGAAGTTCAACCTCAGCTATCCGCTGGCTGAGTCCGGAGGCCATGCGATCATCTCACGGATGGATCTTACCAAGCTGCTCGAACCGGTGCTGCGACCCAGCCGCATTCCGAGCGCGGGGAAGATCGACACGGTGGTCCTGGACCCCGGCCACGGCGGGCATGACAACGG
The DNA here is from genome assembly GCA_037130675.1 of Verrucomicrobiota bacterium. Taxonomy (GTDB): domain Bacteria; phylum Verrucomicrobiota; class Verrucomicrobiia; order Chthoniobacterales; family Chthoniobacteraceae; genus JBAXSN01. The sequence continues at coordinate 6,113 of JBAXSN010000087.1, read as the reverse complement.
CGCGGCGAGTATTTACGGGAACGAAAAGAACTTTGCCCTCGATGTCTCCCTCCGCGCTCGCGACCTGCTCCGCGCGGCCGGATACAAGGTTTATATGACTCGCTCCACCGACCTGTTCATCCCTTTGGAGGAACGCACGCGGTTCGCCAGCCGATTTCAAAACGCGCTTTTCATCGCGGTCCATTTCAATTCCAGCGGCAACGCGGCCACGGGCGTCGAAACCTACACGCTCGCCCCCCGCGGCGTCCCTTCCATGGCCTCGGACGGCCCCGCCCTCTCCGACTTTGTCCCTTGCCCCGGCAATACCCGCGACGCGGAAAACATCGCCCTCGCTTGCGCCACCCACGCCTCGCTAGTGCATAGTTCCGGCATGTATGACCGGGGGATCAAGAGGGCGCGATTTGTGGTGATCCGCGACATCACCATTCCCGGCGTCCTCATAGAGGGCGGATTTTTGAGCAATACGCTGGACGCCTGCCGCATCGCCACCGCCGCCTACCGGCAACAGATGGCCACCTCCATTCTTCAGGCAGTGCAGAACTACCGCAATGCCGTCGGACCGCGCCCCCCTTCCCCGGTGGTCGCCAACGCACCAGATGCCATCCAGACCACGCCAGTGGTGATGACCCCGACCACGGCAAGGGAATAGGCTCCATCGGACTGATAGGACAGATGGGACGGATGAGACTTATAGATCTGTCCCATAGGTCCCATCCGTCCCATTCCCCGCGGCCTAGCTCTCCGCCTTTCCTCCCCTCACCTTCCGCAGCCAAATCTCCACCAAAGCCAGGTCCGCTGGCGTGATCCCGCTGATCCGTCCGGCCTGCCCAAACGTCGCGGGCCGAATGGCGGTCAGCTTCTGTCTCGCCTCGGCCCTCAGGTCGTGGATGCCCATGAAATCAAGGTCTGCGGGGATCGATCGCTCTTCGTTGGAGCGCGACCGCTGCACTTGGGACTCCTGCCGACGGATGTACCCCTCGTATTTGAGGTCGGTTTCCAAGAGGCTCCAGATTGACTCCGAAAACCGGTCGCGCAGGCTCACAGGAAGCCCGCTGGCGCTCACTTCGGGCCGCCGCAGCCATGTGGCCACCCGGGTTCCTTCCATCCGTTCCTGCTCGGCAAGAGCTCGGGCATCGGCCAGTTGCCTCTGTTTCTCCTCGGTGGCCGCCCAGCGTTGGTCGTCCACCAGCCCCAGCTCCCGGCCTTTGAGCGTCAGACGCAGGTCGGCGTTGTCTTGCCGCAGCAGAAGCCGATATTCCGCGCGGCTGGTAAACAAGCGGTACGGCTCCGTTACACCTTTGGTAACAAGATCGTCAATCATCACCCCGATATACCCCTCCGCGCGCCCGATCAAGAGCGGTCCCCGGCCCAAGGCCTTCAAAGCGGCGTTGGCGCCCGCCACGAGTCCCTGCGCGGCGGCCTCCTCGTAGCCCGAGGTGCCATTGACCTGGCCGGCGAAATAGAGCGACTCGATCCGCTTGGTCTCCAGGGTCGCGTAGAGCTGCGTGGGCGGGCAGAAATCGTATTCGACTGCATAACCGGGCCGGAGAATCTCCGCCTCCTCCAATCCTTCTATGGAGCGGATAAACTCGTATTGTACCTCATACGGGAGGCTCGTGGAGATCCCGTTCACGTAAATCTCCTCCGTATGGCGGCCCTCGGGCTCCAAAAAGAGCTGATGACGGTCTTTTTCGGGAAATCGGACCACCTTGTCCTCAATGGAAGGGCAGTATCGGGGTCCCACCCCCTCGATCCGACCGCAATACATGGGCGATTTATCGAGATTGGCCCGGATCACCTCATGGGTGCGCGCGTTCGTGTGGGTGATCCAGCACGGCACTTGTTCCACGTGGAACACGCCGTCCCGGTAGGAGTTGAGCGTGAAAAGGTCGCTTTTCCCTTTGGAAAGGAGTTCCGGGAGGTAACTGAAGGCCGGGGCAGGGGTATCCCCACCCTGCGGCTGGCATTTGCCGAAATCGATGGTCCTGCCGTTAAGCCGGCACGGGGTCCCGGTCTTGAATCGGCCCACTTCAAACCCGAGCGCCCTCAGGCTATCGCTTAAGGTGGAGAGAGCGTCCCCCATCCGCCCCCCGGGGGCGTTGCGCAGCCCCACGTGCAGCAGCCCCCGCATGAAGGTGCCCGCCGTGACCACGACCGAGCGGCAGCGGACCTCCAGCCCGAAATCGGTGCGCACCCCCACCGCCCTGCCCCCTTCCTCCAGAATCTCCACCACGTTGCCTTGTTTGAGCGCGATTCCCGGATGCCTCTCGCACGCCGCCTTGGCCCGCAACTGATAGGCCTTCTTGTCGCACTGGGCCCGCGGCGCCTGGACGCTCGGCCCCTTGTTCCGGTTCAAAAGCCGGCATTGGATCGCCGTGGCATCGGTATTGACCCCCATGAACCCACCCAGGGCGTCAATTTCGCGGACCACATGGCCCTTGGCGAGCCCCCCGATGGCAGGGTTGCACGACATCTGGCCAATGGTGTCGAGATTTTGGGTAAAAAGCGCCACCTGGCAACCAAGGCGAGCCCCGGCCATGGCGGCCTCGATGCCGGCATGGCCCGCACCCACCACCACCACATCAAAGATTTTGGGATAAACAAACATTGTTCTACGTGGAACATTCGCCCCGCCGGAAACCATCCCCGGCGGGCGGAAGCCGCCACACGCGCGCCTGAGAATCCCCTAAAACAGCTCCCGACGCAACTAAAGCCGCCAAAACCCGTGAAAATGTCCCCCGTATCCCCATACCCCCCCGGTTTTGGCGAAATCCGGAGAAAATAGACACCAATCGATCGGAATGAAGGGCGCCGCGCGGAGAAAAGAAGATGGATCGTCGCCGAGCCGAGCTCTGCGGTTCACCGGTTAAAAAGCCCGTTTGAAAGTTCGCGGCATCGATCCGATGTTTTCCAGCTTCTTATCCCTGCGTCCTTTTCGCGCATTCACGCCCTCGATTTCGCCGACAGCTATACATAGACCGGTCAAAACTGTCTATTCGCCACACGACCCGACTTTACCCTTGGAATATCTCAACCGGATCCCCGATTGAACGTCCAGCCCTCAAAATCTCTCGAAGCCGGCCTCGATCTGGGCTCTTCCGGGGGAGAATCGAGGGCGTGTGCACATTGTATCAACGCTCGTTACACGGCGTTATCGTGGACGCCACAGAAGAGATAAGGAAAAGTCCTCCAAAGTTCGAGATTGTGAACGCAAACCGCACTCCTCAAGGGGGGCAATGCGCCTTTTGAACCAGACATTTGCTCGGGCACCGGAAACATAAGTCCCATTCGTCCCATCTGTCCCATTCTCCCGGATGACAACTCAAAGCCAGGCATCCATTCCGGCAAAAGCTTCCGTAAACTTCTTAAACATTGCGTCCATCGCACGGATACACCGACGAGAGATCGGGCGTTCCCACATTACGCGAAGCCGCAAGCAACCATCGATACTATGAAAAGATCCGTTTTCGCAATTCTCAATAGCCGCCAGCAGGCTGAGGACGTAATAGATAGACTGAAACGAGCTGGATTCTCAAACAACGATATCTCCGTGCTGCTCCCCGATACCACGGGAACCCGCGACTTCGCCCATGAACACGCAACCAAAGCTCCCGAAGGCGCCACAACCGGCGGCACGACTGGATTTGTCATTGGCGGCGTCCTCGGCTGGCTTGCTGGAATTGGCTCGCTGGCCATACCGGGCCTTGGGCCATTTATCGCTGCAGGACCCATCATGGCTGCCCTGAGCGGAGCAGCGGTTGGAACGGCCGTAGGCGGCATTGCAGGGGCTCTTATCGGCATGGGAATACCCGAGTATGAGGCGCGCCGCTACGAGTCGAAGGTGAAGGAAGGCAACGTGCTGATCTCGATACATACCGAAGACAGCGAACACGCTGATCGGGCCAAGGAGATCCTGAAAGCGGTCAATGCGGAAGATGTGGCCACCAGTGGGGAAGCATCCGTCCCAAGCGAAGGCAGGCCCGGCGTTGAGTCCCAGCGCACAAGCAGCACCGGCTCTACCGGCACCACGAGCGGAGAGGCCGGCTATCGCCCCTCCGGACCGACCGGACCGGGCTCAATATAAGCTTTGGTGGATCAGCCGCGAACGGCAGAAATGTCACTGTGCGCCTTCCGTGGGCGATTGCAACGCCGCTTTTTTGCGTGAGGTGTCCCAAGATAGGCGGCATGGAGCGCCATCCTTACCGTTCCAATGGGCTCGGCTGCTCAAACCTTCCAAATGCCGGGCTTGTTCGCATGCTCTTTAAGAATTAAGTAATTTTTCAAAATAATCTCTTAATCTTAATCTTGTGAATATCTTCACAAGAATGCGTTCCACATTGAATCGACGGGGGTTCCACGGGGATATTTCCTTGTGAAGAACTTCTCAATGGGATTCCAACAGCGGGGTCAAACTCGGGGGAGGCAGCACTTACTGGTAGTTATTGGCGCTTTCTGGCGGGTTATCCGCATTTTCATTCGCACCCCGCGGGAGTTCCCAACGTCGGGCTTGGAGGGCATCAATTGCCGCTTCGACTTCGGCTTCCTTTTTGCTTTTCCCTTTGCCACGACCGAGCTCGGAATCCAGCCAGATCACTACTGATTCAAAGTTCTTCTGATGCTCGGGCCCGGATTGTTTAACGATCGTATAGATTGGGCTGCGCGGTGAAAGCGATTGTAGAAGCTCCTGAAGGCGTCCCTTGGGATTTACACTGACCGGTTCGTGAATGAGATTCTGGATATCTGGCTCGGCTTCCCTCAGGACGAACATCTGAACGGTAGCCAGATCGCTGTCGAGATACATGGCGCCAATGAGGGCTTCAAAGGCATCGGCCAGAGCGGAAGCACGGAGTCGGCCACCGCTGGATTCTTCGCCCCGGCCCATCATCAAGTATTCGCCGAGGCCTATCGAGACCGCATGCACCTTGAGCCCTTCGCGGGAGACCAACCGGGAGCGCATCTTGGTGAGTTGGCCTTCGGAGAACGTGGGGAAGCGCTGAAAGAGATGCTCGGTGAAAATGACTTGAAGGACAGCGTCCCCCAGGAACTCCAGCCGTTGATTATCGAAATGGTGGCGCTGTGTCTCATGCCCCAGGCTTGGGTGGGTAAGGGCTTCGGCGAGGAACAGGGAATTGCGGAACTTGTATTGAATCCGCTTTTCCAGCGGGTTCATGAAGCTGGGCGGTGGGAGATCTGGCGGCGGGGGGGCGGGCTGCTCGGTCATGATTGTGGAGCTTCTTCGGGGAGGCCTGAGCGTTTTGCATACTCCTGAACCGCACCCAGCATGGAAGTGATAAGGAGCGAGAGCGTTGTGAAAATAGCCGCATGTTCCGGTCGGGAAAGCGTCACCTTTTCGCCGGTTTTCCAGGAGCGTTCGAAATCGCCAAAGCGCGGCTGAGTTTCACCCTCGGCCGGGGGGCAGATCATCTTCAGCTTTAAGTTTAGCGATGGAGCAGCCACCGTTCCGTTGTTCTCAAAGAGGCACTGCGTCATGTTCACGAGGCTGATCAGTTCGGCTTCGACGGGAAGTATAACGTTGTAACGCTCTTTGAGCTGTTTTATCCGCATCGGGAGATCCATTCGCCCTGGGATTGCGTTGAGTTCGGCTGCCAGGGAAGCAAGATTTCCGGACGCCTTGGCCTTGGCCGCGTTAAACTCCACCAAACCGCAGAGCTTGCGAATGTCTTCGAGAAGCATCAGGCAAAGCCCGAGCCCCTCGTTGAGGCTTTGTTTGAGCATCCAGCGTTCCGATTCCTCGCGCGCGGCTCCAAAGGCAAGCCGAAACTGGGTGGAAGGAAGACCGGATATCGAGCGGGCGACTTCATCGTAGGCCTGCTCATTGGTGGTGCGCGACCCCGCCCACGAGAATACGGCAAGATCGGAGAGCCTTTGGAGGGCTTGCATATATTTCACGCCGATGTCGTTGAGGCTGACAGTCTGGGAATTTTGGGCGATCATAAAGAAATCTGAAGAGATGTGGCGCAACACGTTCCGTTGCGAAAAGAGGGGCTGCCCTTAAGCGATAAGATAATGGGCCGGAGAGGTCAAGCGACCATCGGGGCAGGGCAAACGCATCAACATTCGATTTGGGACATCATTCCGAAGCGCCAACGGCG
>JBAXSN010000086.1:0-14519 GCA_037130675.1 Verrucomicrobiota bacterium | reverse complement strand
CATCAGTCCCATCAGTCCCATCAGTCCCATCAGTCCCATCAGTCCCATCAGTCCCATTGCCTTTTCCACCCCCGCAAACGATTCCTCTCCGGTGGAGTTTCTCCAGACAACGATCCTGCTGTTCTTCGTGATCGACCCGATCGGGAACATCCCGCTCTTTCTGGCTGCCTTGAAAAACGTGGACGCAGCGCGCCGACCGATCGTGACCTTGCGCGAATGCGGCCTGGCGTTTGTCGTGCTGGTGCTCTTCATGTCCTTCGGCAAAGGATTCCTCACGGTGCTCCAACTCACGGAAACCTCACTCGGAATCGCCGGAGGAATCATTCTGTTTCTGATCGCGTTGCGGATGATCTTCCCGACTTCTGACCAGCTCTTCGCCGTCACCCCGGCGGGCGAACCGCTCCTCTTTCCGCTCGCTATCCCGACCATCGCCGGGCCGTCCGCGCTGGCGACCGTGCTCCTGCTGGCCTCGCGCAACCCCGGCCGGCTCTGGGTGACGATGGCTTCATTAGCCGTGGCGATGGCGGTTTCAACGCTGATTCTCTTCTCAGCCGGGCGAATCGCCGCGCTGGTGGGAAGCCGGGTTCTCACGGCGATGGAACGGTTGATGGGGCTGATTTTAACCGCGGTGGCCGTGGAAATGTTCCTTCAAGGAGTGCGGGCGTTCGTGTTATCGTTGCGCTAAGCAAATGCAAAACCTTGATTCGCCCGCCTTCGCCGATATCGACCGACACTTCGCACGGTTCATCGGTCGCTTTGGGGGCGGCGAATTGGTTTCGGGGGCGGCGCTTTTCCTGAGCCAAGCGGTGCGCCGGGGGCATATCTGCCTCGATCTCTCGGTGCCCCCCGTCAGCGAGGAGGGGGGAGATGAGCCAGCTTGGCCGGCGCTCCCCGAGTGGCGGGAGGCGCTGAGCCAATCGCGTGCGGTCGGCGGGTGCGGTTCCGCTGAAAAAACGCCTCTCGTGCTTGACCAAGCCGGGCGGCTTTATTTCCGCCGCTACTATCAGTATGAGCAATCGCTGGCGGCGGCGCTTCGAGCGCACGCTTCTAATCCCATATTTCCCATGCTTCCCATCACTCCCATGGGAAGTATGGGAGTGATGGGAAGCATGGGATCAGGGAAAAACCCGGCTGCCACTGCTCCGGCTGAAGGCCAGGAGGCGGCCATCGAGACCGCCCAGAAACGCCAGCTAACCATCATCTCCGGCGGCCCGGGCACCGGGAAAACCACCACGGTCGTGGAAATTCTCAGGCGATTGCTGGACGGGCCGCATCGCCATCGCATTGCCCTTACCGCGCCAACCGGAAAAGCGGCAGCACGCCTTGAACAAGCCGTTCGCGAGGGATTCGAGAAAGCGCTAAGGCCCGATCTCGCCACCCATATTCCCCGAGCTTCGACCCTACATCGGTTGCTCGGCTACCGTCCCAATTCCCCCCAGTTCCGGCATAACGCCGCCAACCCGCTGGCCATCGATCTACTGGTCGTCGATGAGTCGTCCATGGTGCCTCTGCCCCTGATGGCCAAGCTTTTCGATGCCCTTCCGCCGCAGGCGCGGGTCATTCTGCTGGGCGACCGCGATCAGCTTGCATCGGTGGAACCGGGCAGCGTTCTGGCGGACATCGCCGAGGCGGCTGTCGCTCCCGGCAGCCCGCTGGAAGGCGCATTGGTTATGCTCAAAACGAATTACCGGTTCGGAAACGATAGCTCCATTTACCGGCTTTCCGAAGCCGTGCGCCTGGGCAACTCCGGGGAGGCGCTCACCGCGATGCAACCGGCGGCCGACCTTTGCCGCAATCCCCTGCCGGCAGCGGGAGCGCTCGCCGAACGGCTGCGCGATCCGGTGCTCGCCGGGTACGGCGCGTATCTGCGCGAGAACGATCCGGCCAAGGCCCTTGCGGCGTTTGGGCGGTTCCGCGTTCTGTGCGCCCTGCGCAAGGGACCTTACGGCGTGGAAGAGATCAACCGGCAAATCGAAGCCGTGTTGCGTCAGGCCGGATTCCTCCACAACCGTGGCGGCACCCCGGTGCTCATCACCCGGAACGACTACCAACTGAAGCTCTTCAATGGCGATATCGGGACCATTCTGCCCGACCCGGCGGCGCCCGACGGCCCGCTTTGGGCGTGGTTCCCCGGCGAAACCGGAGCCGATCCCGCCACCGCTCAACTCCGCCGGATTCCACCAGCCCAGCTTCCCGATCACGAATCGGCTTACGCCATGACCGTTCACAAGAGCCAGGGCTCGGAGTTCGACCGCGTCCTGCTGATGCTGCCGGATCGCGACGCGCCGGTGTTGACCCGCGAACTCATCTATACGGGGCTGACCCGCGCGAGGGAATACGTCGAGCTCTGGTTGCAAGACGAGGTGTTCATCCAGGCAATCGGGCGGAGGACGCAACGCACCTCGGGATTGAAAGACACGTTGATGCGTTAGATTGCGTCCAGCTGACTTGAAACTTGGTTTGCGGCGAGGGTCTCGCCGGGTAGTAGAAGCGGCATCCCTGCCGCTTCGTTCCTAGGGAAAGCGGCTGGAAGCCGCTTCTACTACGGAGCCGGGGGCGGGACTACTTCGTAAATGCCGGGAAAGCTTCGGCGCGACCGTTCCCAACGTGACACAGGCTTCCAGCCTGTTCCGTGAAAGGTGGCGCACCCTGAATCAGAACAGGCTGGAAGCCTGCGTCACATCCCCGATTCCGCAAAGCGGGTACATTTTCATCCAGCGTGCTGGGCGTAGCCCATGGGTCTCGTTACCAAGTTTCACTTGGTAACGCACCCATCTTCGAAGCTGTGCTTCGGGACCGCGCGATACCAAAAACAGCCACCGAGCCACCCCTCGCCAGATGGGACGGATGTGTTCCTGAATTCCCCATCTCCCCCCTTCGCGCTCTTCGCGTCTTCTTCAACGCGTCACTGAATCAGAACCGGGACGTTCCGGCTGAGCAAGGTCGAGAGTTCGTCCATCTCCTCCGGAGAAAAGCCGAGCCCGCCTCCCGGCGGCTTCTGGCCTCCTTCGGTGAAAAACGTAAAGCCTTTTACGTTGAGGTCCACCCAGCGTTCGCTCCCAGCGTATCCTTTCGTCCCAAAAGCAACGCGGGCGCCATCCCGCCACGCGATCTTTTCGTTCACTTTTGCGTTGATCGGGATCTTTTCCGTTCCCTTTTTGGGCGCTGGAGCCCCCCAGCTTTTTGGAATGTATTCCTTGAAGAATTTCAAGTGGTTCAATAGCACCACGGTGCGCTCCTTGCGGTTGATCACCACCGAGAAATCGGGCTGGCTGACCATCAGCACCTGCCCGATCCGCAACCGCGTGGGATCGTCCAGATTATTCGAGCGCATCAACAGCTCGCGGGTCGTTTTAAGTTTGCGCTCGATCTTGGCCAGCGCATCCCCGGGGCGGATCTCGTAGCGGATCTTTTCCGGCGCGGGCGTGGCGGAGAAGAAGATGTCGGTGTTGACCTGGCCCAGGGCGGCGCGCGCTTCCCTGAGCTTGGAGGAATAGGGATAGTTGTCCAAAAACGCTTCCAGGGCCGTGCGGGCGTCCACCAGCTTGTGCGCCTTTACCAAGCTCAGGGCTTTTTCCAATTCCGGCAGACTCGGGTCCGGCGGTGGAGCAGGGGGGCCTGCCGACAATTCTTCCGGCGGGATTTGATGCGGTTTGACGAAGAGTTGATAACCGAACCATCCTGCCGACCCAAAAATCACGGTGGCCATCCCTACGATGACCACGGTTTTGAAAATCCAGATGAGTTTCCCCACAGTCGGTGCTCTTTAGGTGCGAATCGAGGTGAAATTTTAGCGGCGCCTTACAGCAGGCCGCGGCGGCGAAAGTCGTTGAGGTTGCCGCCGACCGATTGTTGGATCAAATCGACGGTGAATTTCAGCAGGCACACTTCCCAGGCGTCGTCCACGCCCTGTATAATCGCGCTCAGCGGTCCCTCGGCCTTGCTGATCCCGGTGCGAATTCGTTCAATCACATCTTCGAGCGGGCTGTGAACGATGGTTTCGATGACCTCGGTCTTGCGAAACTGAAACCCGTATTTCATAAACGCGAACTTCTCGGATCGGCTCTCAAGCCAGTCCGCAAAGTTGCGGGCTTGCTCGCCAAACCCTTCGAGCATTAATTTTGAATACTGGCCGGGGGTGATGATCTGCGGACGCTCGGCCTCGATCCGGCCATCGCGAACGCGCACCACGCCGATTTCATCCATCAATTCCGTGACGAGGTGAAACCGGAAGTTGGTGCTCCCAAAGGTGTCGATCCGCCGATCCGGCGCGAGCACAACCGTGGTGTTTTCGATCGCATATTGGAAACTGTCTTCGCTGAGCATCTTGGGACCCCAACATAAAGGAGAGCGCGCTCCGCCGCCAGTGCTATTGATAAAAGCGCTCGGCTACATGGTGTCCTGCCGAAGTAGGTCTTATTTTATCTGAAGGTGGGTGAAGGCGATGTGCTTTCCGTAACGGAGGCAGCGGAGGGCAGCCTGCGCATCAGCCCGGCCAAGGCCGATTTCAACCGGCAGATGCAGATGGCGCAGGATGTCGTTGCCCGCTATCGCAATACGCTCAGAGAACTGGCGAAGTGAAGGAACCGGAGTGGATTCTCCGTGAGACCGTGCTTTGCGCTGCAGAGCCTTTTCCCCCGAAAAAGCACCTTGCGTTTTGCTAATGTCGGGGGGGCGGGGTTCCCCCGTGGGAAAAAAAGGGTTGCCGCTCAAGAGCAGGCGCGGGATGATCGGGCCGTTATATGAGATTTCCTTTAGCGCTCACGATGAAGATCGCGGGCTACATCATTAAGCATCGAGTCCTGAAAACCCCAAAGTTTGCCACGGTGCTCCAGCTTGAACCGCTGCACACTTGCAACCTGAGCTGCACGGGGTGCGGGAGAATCCGGGAGTATTCCACTTCGCTCAAGGATGTGATGACGCTGGAGGATTGCCTGGGGGCGGCGGCGGAATGCGATGCGCCGATGATCTCCATCTGCGGCGGGGAACCGCTGATTTACCCGCAAATCGAGCAACTGGTGGAGGGTCTGCACGCGCAGAAGCGGATCATTTACATTTGCACCAACGCGATGTTGATGCGGCGCAAGCTCCGCGACTACCTGGCTTCGGAATGGGCTCGGAATGCCAGCATCACGGGGCCGAAGCTGGAGCGCCTGCTGACCGAGGAGTTGATCAGCGAGAAGGAAGCCGACGAGATTCGCAAGGGGCCGAAAGACGCCGCCAAACCGGTGATCGCGCCCTCGAAATGGCTCTATTGGAATGTCCACCTCGACGGGATGGAGCGGACCCACGATTTGATTGTCGAGCGCGAAGGGGTCTTTAAGGAGTGCATCCTGGCGATCCGGATGGCGAAGCTGCTCGGCTACCAGGTGGCCACCAACACCACGGTGTATAAGGAGACCGCCATGAGTGAGTTGGAAGACCTTTTTGCCTTCCTCGGAACGCTCAATGTGGACGGGCACACGATTTCGCCCGGCTACGACTACGACGCAGCCAAGCAGGACATGATCAAGCGCCACAACGTGCAGCCTGAAACGTTCTTCCTGACGCGGAAGGCGACGATCGAGAAGTTTCAGGACATCGAAGAATGGGGCCGGCGGTTCCGGTTTTTCGGCACGCCGATTTACCTCGAGTTCCTGGCCGGCAAACGCGATCTGACCTGCTCGGCCTGGGCGATTCCGACCCGCAACATCCGCGGGTGGAAAGGGCCATGTTACCTGATGACCGACGCGCATCATGCCAGCTACGCCGATCTGCTCAAGAACACGGATTGGGACCGTTATGGCGTGGTGGAGGGCAAGGTGCGGGATTCGCGATGCGAAAACTGCATGGTCCACTGCGGCTACGAGCCGACGGCGAGCCTGGCGCTCGACGGCAAGCCTGGGGACAATTGGAAAAACCTCAAGTTCAACTTCAGTGCGCTTCCGAAACCCGAGGCACGGGGAGCGCAGGTGAATCCTTACAACGGAGTTACGGCTGGGAATGGACATCTCACTGGTCCGGGAGCCGTTCAAACGGCCCCGGCCGAAAGTTGCAGCTAAATAATGCCCATACCTCTTTTTCTAAGCAGTTTTTTGAAAGCGTTTGTGAAATCTTAAACACCCGCATTGTTGACGGCGCTCGAAACGTGCTGGAAAATTTTACCCAAATCGATAACGGTCTCCCTATGTCCGCCCGACATCCCACGCAGCAGAATTCTGTAACCGGCACCTCGAAAGGCGCACCCGAGATCGCCAAAACCGGGAGGATTCAGGAAACGGTCCGGCTGGCTCAGCAAAATCTTCTTCGACTGCAAAACACCGATGGGCATTGGGCCGGGGAGTTGAAGGTCGATAGCACGCTCTGCTCGGATTACATTCTCTACATGCACTGGGCCGACTCGGTTGACCCGGTTCTGGAAGAGAAATGTGTGGCGCACATCCGGCGGCGCCAATTGTCGGACGGCGGCTGGAACATTTATTACGAGGGACCGAGCGAAATCAACGCCACGATCAAGGCTTACTTCGCGCTCAAGCTGGCGGGCTGCCCCGCGCAAGCCCCCTGGATGCAGGAAGCCCGGGCCACGGCGTTGCGGCTTGGCGGCATCCCGGCGATGAACACCTATGCGAAGCTCTATCTTGCGCTTCTGGGGCAGTTCTCGTGGGACTCGCTCCCAACTATTCCCGCCGAAATCGTTCTGCTCCCTTCCTGGTGCCCGTTCTTCAACCTTTACGAGATGTCCTCGTGGAGCCGGGCCATGATCGTGCCGCTGGCGATCCTCAATCACCTCAAGCCGACCCGCCAGGTTCCGCCGGAAAAGCAACTCCACGAACTCTACCCGGCGGGCACCGAGGGGGACGACTTTACCCCGCACAAAGACCACCGCCTGCTCACCTGGCGTAATTTCTTCCTCCGGGCGGACCGGGCGCTGAAATGGGCTCACAACGTCAACTGGAACCCGCTTCGGAAGCGCGCTCTCGCCAAGGCGTTAAAATGGATGACCGAGCGCATGGGCGAAGGCAGCGATGGGCTGGCCGCCGTCTTCCCTGCAATGCTCAACTCGATCATCGCATTGCAGGCCCTGGGCCACGAGAAGAGTTCCCCCATTCTTGCGAAGGCGATTCGCGATTTCGAAGGGCTCTTCGTCGATGACCCGCAGGATTTCCGGATTCAGCCCTGCCTTTCACCGATTTGGGATACGGCCATCAACATCATAGCCCTGGTCGAGAGCGGGGTGGATGCGAGCCATCCCGGTTTTTCGTCGGTAAAACTTGCGGCGCAATGGCTCGCCGACCGGGAAGTTCGCATTCGCGGGGATTGGGCCATCAAGAATCCGCACCCGGTGGCCAGCGGCTGGGCCTTCGAATACCGCAACGACTTTTACCCGGATACCGACGACACGATGATGGTGCTGATGGCGCTGCGATTCGCGCCGCCCGGCGGCAACGCGGCCGTCCTGAAGCAGATCTTCGAGCGGGCGCTGCCATGGCTGCTCTCCTTCCAGTGCAAAGACGGTGGCTGGGCGGCTTTCGACAAAGACGTTACCCAGCACTGGCTGGAAGACATTCCGTTTGCCGACCACAACGCGATCATCGATCCGACGTGCAGCGATCTGACCGGGCGCATGCTTGAGTTGCTCGGGTACATCGGGTTCGATCCTCTGACTCCCGTCGTGCGGCGCGCCGTCGCGCATATCCGCAGAACCCAGGAGCAGGACGGTTCGTGGTACGGGCGCTGGGGGGTCAATTACGTTTACGGCACCTGGCAGATCCTGCGAGGTCTGCGCGCCATTGGCGAACCGATGGATCAGGACTGGATTGTCCGAGCTCGCGACTGGCTGGAGAGTTGCCAAAACGAAGACGGCGGCTGGGGAGAATCGCCCGCGACCTACGACGATCCGTCGCTCAAAGGCTGCGGGGACAGCACCCCGTCTCAAACCGCCTGGGCGATCATGGGCCTTTGCGCCTGCAACGATCTCGATCGGAAATCAATTCGCCGGGCGGTGGATTACCTGATCCGCACCCAAAATGGCGACGGAAGCTGGGACGAACCGCACACCACCGGCACCGGATTCCCGAGCGTGTTTTATCTTAGCTACGACATGTACCGGAACAACTTCCCGCTGATGGCTCTGGCGACGTACGCCAATTATCAGGCGGGCAAGTTCCACCAGGAAAGCCAATTTCGCTGCGCGTAGGCGGGTTCAGCGTCAACGGCGCGGTTCAGTTCCGTAGTAGAAGCGGCTTCCAGCCGCTTTCCCTAGGACCGAAGCGGCAGGGATGCCGCTTCTACTACCCGCGCTCGCCGCACACCAAGTTTTTTTACTGCGATGAACGTGGAATAACGTAAAAGAGTGGGGCATGCGCAAGCTTCTCGTTTTATTTTTGCTCATCGGTTCAGTCGCCTGGGCTATCCCGCTGGGCGACGCGCCCCATGGCGTCAGTCTCAAAGAGAAAAAATTCGCGGAGCTCTCCGATCAAAATTTTAGTGAACTCGGCACCAAAGCCCTTGCCATTGCCCCTGCCAAATGGAGGCATGCGGAAACCGATAACTTCATCATCCACTACCGCGCGACTCCCGAGGCGTTCCGGGTGGTTCACGAGATCGAGTTTGATCTCTGGTTTGCGGCGAAAACGCTCGGAGTCTCCAAAGACCGGTATACCCGGAAATCGCACGTCTTTATTTTCCAAAACGAAAAGGAATGGCAGGAGTTCCATTCTAAAACGAATGTCCCGGAATGGTCGGCTAGCTTCGCCCACGGAGACGAATTGTTTCTCCACGTCGGCGGCGTCGGGGAAGGCTTCGACTCTCATCTGCTGGCGCACGAAACCACCCATGCCGTCGTGGCCCGGATCTATCCGCGCCATACGTGGCCCATGTGGCTAAACGAAGGATTCGCCGAATACATTGGCGGCGCCTCGGTGGCTGCCAGGAAAGGGGTCTATCTTAGACACGCGCAAGCTGCTCTTCAACATGCGAGCATGCCGCTGGACCAGTTAACGGCGTTGACGCAATACCCGACTGATACGAAGCAGGTGTATGCGCTTTATGAGAGCAGCGAAAAGCTGGTCCGATTTATAATGGGGGCCTTCCCCCAGGACCGGTTTACGCGGTTCATCGACACCGTTTTGACCGGCGAGACTTTGGAAAAGGCGGTTCTTCAAGTCTACGGCGACAAAGTGTCGGACTTCGCGACCTTTAAAAGGAACTACGAGCGGTTTGTGAAGTGAGTTTACGAATGCAAGTGGTGTCAATCCTGAACGCGTCAGCGCATCGTAGCGTTTTGTCTTTTGGACAGGATTAACAAGATTGACAGGATTTACAGGATTAAGATTCGCGGATACTAACCGACGTCCAGGCTTCCGGCGAAATCCTGAGAATCTTGAAAATCATGTTAATCCTGTCAAAAATGCCCATGCCTCGCCGCTCGCTTAGTTCAAAGATTATCCAAAGCCTTAACCGCTTTCATAACTCCGTAGATTTGTGGGTAATGGTGAGGTGTGAGGGTCCTCCACAGCTTTGGGGAAAAACTTTGATTTCACGCCGAGCAACCCGTGTTCCTTCGCGGTTACAGGGGCCGGACTCTTCGCCGCCTCACCGTCGCCGGATTTTAAATCGGAACTCGTCCTGAACCCAAAGGAGCGCGGGTTTGCGGCTGAAGGGAAAGAGCTGGCTTAGTAGAGTTAGAAGGCGGCGGAAGGGAATCATAAGAGGGATTTTTGGTATTCGATTTGGGTTGTGTCCTCGCAAAACAGGCTCCTCGGATAGCCCCACGCTTCGTCGCGCGGGATCTTGTAAAACTGCGGTGGGTCGCCTCCAATCCCTCTGGCCACCATGCACCTCTGCTCCCCACTCCGCACCGCAGTTTCACAATACGCCGGGCTCCCTCCAAATCCCTGGTCGAGCCCGGTTTCCCGGAGCCGGTATTGCTACCGACGCGGGCATTAGAACCCGGAGCCACGGACAAAGACTGTCCTACCCTCCGCTTTTCTTTGTTGCTTTGTGTCCACCCGCGGGTTTATCCCCTTCTGCCATGGCAAAACTGACAGAACCCATGGCGCGCACCCGCAAACGGCTTACCTCAAAATCTGCCCGGCTGATGCCGACGTTGAAGGCGGAACGTGGATTCTCCCGTCCACCGCTGGAGCGGATGTTGCAGCTTCACCAGCAAATCCAGGCGGGCCGGTTTCCAAACTGCCGCAAGCTGGCGGAATCGCTTGAGGTGTCCCCCAAGACGATTCAACGCGACATAGAATTCATGCGCGACCGGCTGAATCTGCCGATCGAATACGACCAGCTCCACTTCGGGTTCTTCTACACGGAGCCGGTGGCAAGTTTCCCGAGCATTGAGGTGTCCGAGGGGGAAATCATTGCGTTGTTTGTGGCGCAAAAGGCTCTGGAACAATACCGCGGGACGTCCTTCGAAAAGCCGCTCCATGCGGCGTTTAAAAAAATCAGCGACGGCCTGCGCGAGAGTTTCCTTTTCCAATGGAGCGATATCGACACGTCGATTTCATTTCGCGGACTTGGGATGACCGTGGCGGATCTCGAACTGTTTGAGACCGTGAGCAAAGCGGTGCTCCGCTCTCACGAGGTGGAGTTCCAATACAAAAAGCTGACCGGCGCGCAATATGAGTGGCGGCGGGTGCAGCCGTATCATCTCGGGTGCGTGGAAAACCAGTGGTATCTGTTCGGCTACGACCTGGCCCGCAAACAGATCCGGACGTTTGCGCTCCCCCGGATGCGGAAGGTCAAGGACACCAAAGCGAAGTTCAAGCGTCCTGCGAGTTTTTCAATCACCGAACACTTGGGCGGGAGTTTCGGGGTGTTTACCGGCTCGGGGCGCCATCGCATCCGGATTCGCTTCGACGAATTTGCCGCGAGGCTCGTCAGCGAGCGCCAGTGGCACGCCTCGCAAAAGGTCCGGCAGGTCGCGGGTGGCGAGCTTGAGATGACGCTGGAACTTGGCACGCTTGAGGAGATCGAGCGGTGGGTTCTGAGCTGGGGTGCTCACGCGCGGGTGCTGGAACCTCGAGAGTTGGCAAACCGGGTGAGGAAAGCGGCGGTGGAGATGGCGGGGGCGTATGCTCAGTGAAGAATGGGAATGATGGGAGGTATGGGAGGTATGGGAATCATGAGTTCCGCTCCCATAATTCCCATGCTTCCCATAACTCCCATTGCCTTTCCTACCCGCGCACCCGCGCCGCGAAATCCGCGGCAGCGCCACGGATCGTCAGTCCGGTGGTGGCCAGGGGCTTGGCGAACTTCGGCGTAAACCACGGGAACATCCCGATGAGATCGTGGATCACGAGCACCTGCCCGTCGCAGTCGGGGCCGGAGCCGATCCCCACGGTGGGGATGCCGATCGCGGCGGTGATTTCCCGGGCGACCTCGGGTTTCACCAACTCCATCACGACGGCAATCGCGCCGGCGGCTTCCAGCGCCTTGGCGTCATGGACGAGGCGCTGGGCGTCCTCGGCGGTTTTGCCTTTTATTTTATAGCCGCCTTCCTCGCGAACCTGCTGAGGCAGCATCCCGATATGGCCCACCAACGGAATTCCGGCTGCGGTAATCGCGGCAACCTGCGGAATCTGGCAGGCGCCTCCTTCTAATTTCACGGCGTGAGCGCCGGCTTCGATGAGCTTTCGGGCGTTGGCCACCGCCTGCTCCGGATTGCCGTAGCTGGCGTAGGGAAGATCCGCGACCACCACGGCCTTCGTCACGCCACGGGCCGCGGCGCGGGTATGGTGGATCATGTCCTCCATGGTGACCAGCGTGGTGTCCGGGTAACCCAGAACGACCATCCCGAGCGAATCGCCCACCAGGATCACGTCCACCCCGGCTTCGTCGAGGAGGCGGGCCATCGGATAATCGTATGCCGTGAGCATGGCCAGTTTGCGGCCAAGCGACTTCATGGTGCGGATCGAGTGGATGCGGTCAGTCATGGGATTGGTTAAACTCGGCGGTTGGGCTCTCATCCAGAGAGCTGTGGATGGGGATCACCGCCGGAGTGGGCGGCAGCTTTGCAAGAAGATCGGCGACAGAGGCGCGGCCCCCCGGGAGAACCAGTTCCGGGCGGATGTCCGCCAGCGGTTGCAGCACAAAGCGGCGGGAAGACAGCCGGGGATGGGGAAGGGCGAGCGCGCCGGTGGCAACGGTCAGGTTGCCCGCGTAAAGGAGATCGAGATCGATCGTTCGGGGGGCGTTCCGCACCCGCTGCGATGGACGGCCCAAGGCGCACTCGATTTGCTGGAGCGCATCCAGCAATTCCAACGGCGAGCCTGCAAACTTGATCTCCATCACGGCGTTAAAATAAGGCGTTGTTCCCGGTTCGCAATCCACAGGTTCAGTTTTATACACCGGCGAAAGCACGAGGGAGCTTTTTTCGCAATGAATTTGCGAAACCGCAGCGCACGCCTGCCGAAGATTCGCGAGCCGGTCGCCCACATTGGAGCCAAGGGCGATGCCGCAGGTTAGGGGAAGACTGGGAGACGCGGGGACGGGGAGACGCGGAGAGGAGGAGGCGTCGTGGTAATCGGGAAAGTTCATCTAAGATGGGGATCAAGCTCTCAATCTAAACGCGCGCTCTTAAACGCACGCTCGTTCCCAATCAGGAGATTGGGAACGAGCGCAAATTTGACATAAACCAGTCGATTGCAGTCTTCATCGCAGCCCCAGCACGTCCTGCATGTCATACAGACCAGGCGGCTGGGTCGCCGCCCACTTGGCAGCACGGACGGAACCGCGCGCAAGGGTCTCGCGACTGGAAATCCTGTGAGTGAGCTCCACCCGTTCGCCCACATTCGCGTAGATGACGGTATGGTCGCCCATTACATCACCGCCGCGAATGGCGTGCATCCCGATTTCAGTCGGGGTGCGTTCGCCGACGATCCCCTCGCGCCCGTGCCGGACGTCTGTATTGTAAGAAAGCCCCCGGACCTCGGCCAAAATTTCGGCCAGGCGCTTGGCGGTGCCGCTCGGGGAATCTTTCTTCAGGCGGTGATGCATTTCGACCACTTCCAAGTCAAACTCCGGCCCGAGGATCTCCGCCGCCTTCCGGGTCAGCCAGAAGAGCGTGTTCACGCCGACGCTGAAATTCGGCGCGAAAACGACGGGAATCACTTTCGCCGCTTCCCGGACACCTGCGACTTGGGCATCGGTGTGACCGGTGGTGCCGATGACGAGCACTTTCTCTTCCGCCATGCAAGCTGCGGCGATGCCTTCGGTGCGGCTGTGGTGGCTGAAATCGATCACCGCGTCGCAACCGGGCAGGGCGGCCAGAAAGTCATCGCCGGCATCGATTTCCGCCGAGATGATGGCGCAAGGGTCGTCTTTGACGCTCGCGATGATGGCCTGGCCCATGCGGCCTTTGGAACCGTTAATCAGTAACCGGATCGAATCCATAGAAATGAAAAAATGCAGAGTGTTGCCAGCCTTAAACCAGCCTCAGCCGTGCGAGGGTCGCCCGGAGAGCACGGGTGTTCTCCTCGGACATCTCGCATAGCGGAAGACGGATTTCGAGGGCGAATCGGTTCTGCATCGCCAGCGCGGTCTTGATCGGCACCGGGTTGGTTTCGAGGAACAGATCCCGGAACAGCGGGAACCAGCGTTCGTGGATCGCGCGGGCTTCGGCCAGATTTCCGGCCAGGGCGGCCCGGACGAGGTCGCCGACTTCCTTTGGAATGATGTTTGAAGCCACGCTGATGACCCCCACCGCGCCCGCCGCGATGAACGGCAGCGTGAGCGGATCGTCCCCCGAGAGGATTTCGAAGCTGTCGGGCAGCGCCTGCCGCAGTTCGTTCACACGACCCACGGTGCCGCCGGCTTCTTTGATGGCCACAATGTTTGGGCACGCCTCGGCGAGACGGCGGACGGTGTTCACGCCGATTTCAATCCCGGCCCGGCCTGGGATGCTGTAAAGAATCAGAGGGAGCTTGGTCGCGACGGCGATCGCCTTGAAATGGCGGAACAACCCTTCCTGGGAAGGCTTGTTGTAGTAGGGCAGCACGAGCAGGGCCGCATCGGCGCCGGCCTTTTCGGCTTCCACCGTGAGGGAAATCGCTTCATCGGTCGAATTGGAGCCAGTCCCGGCGATGACCTTGCAGCGGCCCGCGGCGACTTTGACGGCCAATTCGATGACCCGGCGGTGTTCCTCATGGCTGAGCGTCGGGGATTCACCGGTCGTGCCTACGGGCACGATGCCGCTGATCCCGTTCTCAATCTGGAACTGGATAAGTTGTTCAAATGCCGCTTCATCGAAGCGGTTATTTCGGAATGGCGTAACCAACGCCGTGTGGGCTCCTTCAAACATGGGAAGAGAGTTGTAACGGGGATTTCGGAGGAAAAACAGATTTTCTTTGCCGGCGTAACAGGGGGCGGACGGCGGGCGTGGTCCAAACCCCGGCTATCCATCGTGCAAAAGAGGGAATTTGATCTCACGGTAGAGTAGAGAGTGGCAGAGGCACTGTTTGGCAGCGCGGTTCTGCCACTCCCCCTCATCGAACCGGACGTGCAGGTTTCCCGCATCGGCTCTCCTGTGA
>JBAXSN010000085.1:0-14631 GCA_037130675.1 Verrucomicrobiota bacterium | reverse complement strand
CAGACCCTGCACCAAATTGTGTGTTGTTTTCAGAGAAGGCTTCGGAGTTCGAGTTTAGAAATATCCAGGGCTGAAGGCCCGAACTATCGCATCGCGCACGGAATAGTGCGGGCCTTCAGCCCTGATTTGTTTCGCCATTTTTCTGGGGCGATGCCCCAGGCTGGTATGGAACGGACCTTTGGTCCTAAGCAAAAACGATGCCGAACACTATTGTCATCTGGCTTGCGTCCAGCGCCTTTGAACGGAATGGTAGTGATTCCCGATGAAAACGATTTTTCGCGTTCTGACTTATTTGCGCCGCTACCCTTGGCTGGCGGCGGGGACGCTTGGCTGCGCCGTGGTGATGACCTTGATGGTCATAGTGTTTCCGAAGGTGAGCCAGCTTGCCATCGACGACGTGGCCCATGGCCGCTCCGATCGGCTCCTCGGGCTGACGGCGCTCGCGCTGCTCTCGTTTTTTCTCCAGGACTTCGCCAATGGGCTGCGCATCCGGCTCAATAACACCTTTGAAGGGCGGGTGATCTTTGACTTGCGGAGCGATCTCTACGGGCACATCCAACGGCTGCCGCTCGGGTGGTTCGACAATCGGGCCACCGGCGACGTGATGACCCGCCTTCTGGAGGATGTCATGGCGGTGGAACGGGTGCTCATTGACGGCATCGAACAGGGGGTGGTGGCGCTGCTCCAGATCCTGATCGTCCTGGCGATGTGTTTCTATTACAACCCGAAGCTCGCGCTCCTGGCGCTTGTCCCCGTGCCGTTTTTGATTGCCGGGGCGCTCTGGTACACGCTCACCGCGCATAAGCGCTACCAACTTGCGCGCAAGGCCTCTTCGGCGATGAACGCGCTCTTGCACGACAATCTCTCGGGCATCCGCCAGATCAAGACGTACGTGCGCGAAAACGAGGAGCACACCCGGTTCAACGCGGTCAGTCACCAGATGATGACGGCGACCCTGGTGGTGATGCGCGCCTGGTCGCTCTACAGCCCGTCCATGAACTTTTTCGCTTCTTGCGGCACCGCCCTCGTCATGGGCTTTGGGGGATCGGCGGTGCTCAACGGCTCCATGCAGTTGGGCGATCTGGTCGCGTTCATCATTCTGGTCCGTTTCCTCTACGAACCGATCGGCCGGCTCCATCAGCTCAACCAACTCATTCAGGCCGGGCGCGCCGGCGGGGAGCGCGTCTTTGAGATTCTTGACACCGACCTGGAGCCCAACGCCGCCGCTGTGGATTGCGAAAGCGAGAGCACCCGGGCCGAAGCGGCGAGCATTCGCGGCGATGTCCGCTTCCTGAATGTCTGTTTCTCTTACGCCGAAGAATTGCCGGTGCTGCACAACATCAACCTGCACACCTGTCCCGGCGAAACCGTCGCGCTGGTGGGAGCCACGGGCGCTGGCAAATCGACGCTGGTCAATTTGCTGACCCGGTTTTACGAATTCGACACCGGCGAAATCCTGGTTGACGGAACGCCGTTGCGGGAGCTTCCCAAAAACGTGCTGCGCCAGGCCGTCGGGATGGTCACGCAGGAGAGCTTTCTTTTCAACGGGACCATTCGGGACAATCTGCGGCTGGGCAAACCGGACGCGACCGATGAAGAGATGCTCGCCGCAGTGGAAGCGGCCAACGCACGGGAATTCATCGACCGGCTTCCCACGGGGCTCGACACCGTGGTCGGCGAGCGCGGCGTGAAGCTGAGCGTCGGAGAAAAGCAGCGCGTCTCCATCGCACGCGCGCTGCTAAAGGACCCACCCATTTTGATCCTCGACGAGGCCACCGCCAGCGTGGACACCGAGACCGAGCGGCAGATCCAGGAGGCGCTCGATCGGTTGATGGCGCACCGCACGAGCTTCGTCATCGCCCACCGCCTCTCTACCGTCCGGCACGCGGACCAGATCTTGGTGTTGGAGCGTGGACGCATCATTGAGCGCGGGCGCCATGAGGAACTGCTTGAGTTGGGTGGCATTTACGCCCAGCTCTGCCGGAACAGTTTCCTGGGGGTGGAGGCGCCGAAGGGCAAACTAGTGCCTTGTAACGAGAGAAATGGCGCATAGAGCGCAGGATTTTTGGTTCAGGGCAAGGCGGAAGCCCAAGGCGCTATCCGTAGATAACGACTTGGGCTGACAACACAGCCCTGGGCCAAAAAGACAAGCTGGATGCGTCATTTTACGTGTTAAACGGCACTAGCCCGTCAGCCGCTGATAGCTCCATGGGCCATCAGCCAGGGCCGAAGAAACCGCCTGGAATAATGTGGCCCGAGTGAAGGGTTTCACCAGAAGCGCCCTGACCCCCATCTCGACGATTTCATTCTCCACGATCTTATCCGGGCGGCCCGTGGCGGCGATGATCCTGATTTCCGGGGCGAGCTTCAAAAGTTCGCGAATCAGCACAACCCCATCCATCACAGGCATTGTCAAATCGGTGATCACGAGCCGGATTTCAGGGTGCTTCTCAAACGTCGCAAGGGCATCGCTTCCGTTGTGCTCCACTAACACATTGTAACCGCCAACCTTAAAAATCGTGGAGAGCACCAAACAGATCGGCAACTCATCATCAACGATTAGAATAAGTTCACCCCTCCCGATTGGAACAGAAGTGTGTTCTGGTTGAGTGCTTCCGCTGCTAATTTTCCCCTGCATTTGCTGACCTTTGTGTCAGTATTAAAGCGTAGAAACCATTTGCGCAATGAGTATTAATGCGTAGTTCCAAAGCGCTACGGCATCTCATTTTTGATGAAATATCCTCTTCGAGAAGGGTGCAGCGGCAGGTAGGCCAACTGAAGAAGTCGGTCCCCACGGGAAGAGCGGCTGGAAGCCGCTTCTAGTAAGTCCCGCCCCCGGCGGCGTGCCTTGCTGGATCATTCGTCGGGGAAACGTGAAGGTGGCACTGGACCTCTGGCGTTCCTGCGCGCCATCCAAGGCGGCAGAGGGCTGCCGCACTCGTGCGCCTGAGAGCGCGCAACAACAGAGAGGTGAAAGTCCCCTCCGGAGAGCGCACTGGCTCTCCGTAGTCGAAGGTAACTGCGTCGTCGAGAGGCGGGGCGGGGTGGGGAGCAACCGGAGGCGAACAACCAGTCCATAATCAACAAAATGATGAACTCGATTCGGCCATGTGCATCGGCGAGCCTGCTAGAAAAAGGCGAAGCTGGAGATCGGATGCCGTCCTGCAAAGGAAGAGGTGACTTCGACGACCTGTATCGCGGCAAGTCAGTGAGCGCGGGATAGACCAAGTAGATATTAGTAACTCACCGTCAGGCCCACATGCACGCGGCTGGAATAGGTGGAGCTGACGGTCTTGACGATTCCGGGATCGGTCAGTTGCCAGGCGTAATCGAGCCGCAACGACAGCCATTGAGCCAGGCTGAAGCGCAACCCAACCCCGGTGCTGGAGCGTTCGGCATGGAGGTCTTCGCCGGGCAGCGGATGCAGCGTTCTTACCGTGCCGTAATCCCAGAAGCCCAAAAATTCAAGTTGGTCCTGGGCAGTTTTCCAGCCACAGAGCCGGCCGAGCGCCACCGGAGGAGTGTGCAATTCCACGGAGACTAGGCCGCCTTGATCCCCGTGCGCGTCGCCCGGTTCGTAGCCGCGAACACTGTCCCACCCCCCCAGATACATCTGGCCGCCCATCAACAAGGGCCCGCTGGCGGCTTGCGCGCTGGCGCGGGTGGCCAGCGACCAGTTCCACGGCAGCCGGGTGAGCCGTTCCATGGCTAACCGCCCATAGCAGAAATTTGAATCCGCCCCGCTTCGGCCTGTGGTGCTGGTGTCGTTGGACTGCGTGGAATTCAACCGCTCATCGGAGTTGGCGACTCCCCATTGGCCCGGACTATAAACGCCCGAAAGATTGAAGCTCGTCGCCCCAAACGAATCTTGCAAAGCCGCTTGATACTCGGCGGCAAATTGCCGCAGCTCGATCGGCTTGTTGTATTGAGTGAGCCCGCCAAAATCGAGGTCGCTGTTGGACCGGCTGAAGTCGAATCCCAAGGCGAACGACTGGGTGAAGTTCGTCGTGCGCGGCAGCGGAATTCCGTAGCGAAAGCTCGCCCCCCAAGCCTCCCCGCGAATCGTCTGCCCCCCAAACTCGGTTTCCGAAGTTGACCGGCTCGCGCTGAAATTGAGGGTGTGCCGCCAGGGCAAAGGCACTGTGTAATTGGCCGCATGCGCGAGGACATTCTTGAAATCGTCGCCGGTGGTAAACTGGTAACTGAGGAGCTGGTCTGCGCCGAAAGCGTTGCCCCAGTTGAATCCTGCCTGCCAGCGATCACGCATCCAGCCCTCGGCGGTGGACGGCGCGCTTCCGCTGTCGTCGTAGCCGGCATAGACGCGCAGGGGCAACCGATCCTCGGTCTTGAGCACCAGATCGGTCGTGCCGACTTCCGCACCGGGCGTGTAGATGAGATTAACGCGCCGAAACGGATTCGTGTTGAGCCAATCCAGGTCGGCGTTCAACACACTCGCGAGCAGGCGATCACCGGGGCTCACGCGAAGCTTGCGCGCGAGCTTTTCCGGTGCGAACCAGCGCGCGCCTTCCACGCGGACTTTTCCGACGCGGCCTTCCGTCACGATCAGTTGCAGCACCCCCGAAGTAATGTCCTGCTCGGGCACGACGACATCGACCACAGGCCGATCATGCGCCCGCCAAAATAAAATCAATTCCCGCGACAACTGGTTGACGGAAGCCAGCGAAAGCGGCTTGCCGAGATACGCCCCCGCGATTCGGTCAAACGTCGCCGGAGCCGGCACATCGAGCTTGTCGCGAACGATCCCGCGCACGTTCTCCAGCCCGGCTGCCTTCACGGCCTGCGGATTGGGGACGAACACGATCGCCTTCGATTCGGCCAGGAGCGGCGTGGTATCGTTGGCGGGGTTCGGCAACTCGGGCGTCTGGGGGTGAGCGATGGCAGGCGCTTCCGGCAGCGCCTTGGGGGAATAGCGCTTGATGTCTTGGGCAAAAGAAGAACTGGTGCCAAGGACGATAAGCATCGCCAGGAAAGGGCGGGAGCGGCGCATGGGAACCGCTATTAAAGCCGGACCGCACCCTTCGTGCAAACCGGATCGGGCAAACCCTGAAAGAAATCACTGCCTTTCGCCACGGAGGAGCGGCTGGAAGCCGCTTCTACAGTAGAAGCGGCATCCTTGCCGCTTCGATCCGCATTCCGGTGTAACGGAGGGCAAAGAAATTCCTTACGGTCCGCCCGTTCGCTGCATCTGCGATCCCCGGCGCGCCGCTTGGGAGGAGAGCGGCTTGGTTCGCGTTTGCAGGAATTTGACGATTTGTTCGACTTCCTCGGGCTTTAAAATATTGCTGAAAGCCGGCATGTTCACCGCACCGTTGAGAATGCGGAGGGTCATCTGTTCCGGAGCAAGCCGGGTTCCAACGGCCGTGAGATCCGGACCGCGTTTCCCGCCCTGGCCTTCGATGGCGTGGCAGTTGATGCACGCCTTTGAGAAAAAGAGCCGGGCTCCCTGATTGACCTCGGCGTCGGTGGAATCGACCACCTGCACGGGCAGCGGCCGCGCCTCGAAATCGGGCGACCACGCGGAATAGACGCCGGCGCGCCAAAGTGAGCCGACCATGACGACGATCAGGATGACGCTCGCCACGGCCCAGGGGCGGCGCAACGCACTTCGCTCACCGGTGCTGAATAGAAACGGGAGCAGCAGCAGCGCGATCCCCACCAAGAGCGGCCCGAAGACGATAAAGACGCTCTCGGCTCCCGGCGGCAGCAAGGCGAGCACCGCGAAATACCAAAGCAAATACCAGTCGGGCCGCGGGTAAGCTTCCACGATGGCCGGGTTCGGCGGCTTGCCGAGTTCGGGCGGCCCGAAATACAAGGCGCAGAGAATGATCACCACGGCCATTGCCGCCCCGAACACCACGTCGCGCCAAGCGGAGTCGGGCCAAAAGGGCTGCCCGGTTTTGTGCAAGAGTTCCTGATATTTTTGCCGGTAAGTCTTCTTATCGACTGGCTCTCCGGGGGTCGGAGGCTCGGAGATTCCGTGCCGCAAAACCAGCCAGAGATGTCCGCCGATGAAGGCGAAGATGAGCGCGGGAAGCACAAAGACGTGGATGGCAAAAAACCGGCTCAAGGTCGCTCCACCCACGGTGTCTCCACCGAGAGTAAACCGGGCCGCCCAGTCACCGATCAGCGGGGCATGCGAGGCCTGCTCGGCGGCAACGATCACCGACCAGACGGCCGTCTGATCCCAACGCAGGAGTTGTCCGGTGAAGCCCATCCCAAGGGTCAGCCCGAGCAGGAGCACCCCCGTGACCCAATTCAATTCCCGGGGAAATTTATAGGAACCGAACAGGAAAACTTGCAGCGCATGAATGCCCACCATCAACACCATCGCCGAAGCGCCAAAGTAATGCATGGCGCGCAGGAAACTCCCGAACGACGCCTCGTTGGTGATGAACTGCAAACTGGAATAGGCTTCCCCGGACGAAGGGATATAAGAGAAGGCCAGCGCCACGCCGCTTACCACTTGGATGATGAAGGCCAGAAGCGTGGCGCTGCCAAAGACGTACCACCACCGGGCATTGTGGGGGACCGGATGTTTAGCCATCGGACCGATGAGCTCGGAGAGTCCCAGCCGATCATCGATCCATTCCCATACAGTCTTGAGCGGGTTCTTAGGCATGGCGAGGGATTTTTTCAACCGAGCGGGATGGGCCGTGATAACAACTCCACATGATTGTTGCGCACCCGCACGTCATACCGGGTAAGCGGACGAGGCGGCGGGCCGGCTGCGACCGAGCCGTCCTTGTAATAAACGCCGCCGTGGCAGGGGCAGAGGAACAGTTCGGCATCGGGCATCCACCGCACGGGGCAGCCAAGGTGAGTGCAGTTGACGGCAAATACGACAAACTCCGTCTCGGCATTGCGCCGGAGCCAGGCGCCTGTGTTGGCCGTCACGCCTGCCCAGGGCAGTGGCGAAACGTCCTTGAGCGTAATCAAGACAGTCTTGCCGATTTCAAAGGAATCGACCGGCCCGACCGAGCGCCAGAATTCCGGCGCACGGCGAAAAAGCGGGGCCAGGATAAAGCCCAACAGCGGCACGCTCAATGCAGCGCCGACTGCCGCGGAAAGGCCGAGGCTCAAGCGTTCCAAAAAGCGGCGGCGTGAAATTTCTGCTGGCGTGCCAGCGCTAGGCTTCTCTTCGTTCATGGCGAATTTCGTTAATCCAACCAACCAGGGAAACGATAAACAGCGCGGTTCCGATCCCTCCGATGATCGACGACGTGATCAGGCTCCAAAACTGGAGCGTGATGGCGAAGGCCATCGTTGCGGGCCAGTACGTGGGACGGGGTATCCTGGCCGGTTTGGCCTCGTGCCAGCCGGACTTGAGTTCGTTGGCGTTCATATCGCTAGACATTGGTTTGGCGGGGAGCGGCTCCCGGGGCGGAAGCCGGCAGATCGTTTGGCTGTCGGAACCAGCGGTTCATCAATCCGAGAATGCAGCTTAGATAGACGAGACAGGGGGGCACCCACATGAGGAGCCCCGCAATTTGCTGGTCCTTTTCCGGAGTAAGCCCCCACTGGCCTTGAATCAGAGGCATGATTCCAAGGCGATCGATGGGATGCACATAAACCGGGCAAACGGATACGGGCGAGAAGGTGATCCCGATTCCAAGCAGGGTGCAGGCGACGCACGCGGTGAAGAGATAAACCATCCCGGCGGGAGCGGAGAGCCGCTTGCCGGGGCCAAAGATCGGCTGCCAATAGAGCGCGCCCATTGTGAGCAGCGACAGCACTTGGACGACCCGGATCGGCGCGCTCTCCACGCTGGCATTGCAGAGACTGGGGATATGCCAGATCCACATCGCCCCGACACCCATGGACCAGCCCAGGAGAACCGGCGCAAATTTGCGGTTGGTCAGGGTCTTTGGGAGGCTGAGAAGCAGAAGCGGCGGAACGATGAGCACCATTAATAGGTGGTTGAACATGTGCGCGCTGAAGAGATAGCCGTCGGCAAGCGTTTCGATGGGGGACTGGAACGTGAGCAGGATGACTCCCAGTGCGGCGGCCAGGAATCCGGTGCGTCTCGAAAGCCCGAAGATCAGGACGTGTGCGGCCAGCGCCACGATGCAGACCATGATCAGGGCCGGATTCCAGCGCCAGGCGGTAGTTAGAAAGTCATGAGTACTCATAGCTATCGGGTATGAAGGTTAGGTTTACCAAAGGCAAAGCGGCTGGAAGCCGCTTCTACTGTGGAGGGGACTTTTCATAACAGCGGCCTCAGGTAGATGATTGAAAACACGACGATCCAGACGCCATCGACAAAGTGCCAGTAGAGGCTGATCGGCTCCAGCGATGGCGCGCTGGTCTTGGTGAAGTCCCGGAAACAGGCGAGCCCGAGCACGACCAACAACGCGACAAGGCCGACACAGACGTGCAAGCCGTGGAAGCCGGTGAGCGTGAAGAACGTCGTCGCAAAGAGGCTGCTGCTTACCGACACCCCATGGGTGAGCAGATGGTAATACTCCGCCCCCTGCCCCCCAATGAATACCGCACCGAGTGAAATGGTAGCGACCAGCCACGCCCGCATGGCCGAGAGGTTTCCACGATGCCGCCACGTTTCCGCCCGCATGATCGTAAAGCTGCTGGCAATCAGGCAGACGGTGAAGAGCGCGGTTTTCATCGGATCCAGCACCTTCGCCGCGGACTGTTGCGCAGGGCCCAGATTGAAGGCCAGGTAAGAGATAATAAGCACCATGAAAAAGCCCGCTTCGGAGACAATGAAGCTCCACATTGCCGCTTTGTTTTTATCGACCACTTCTTCCTCGCCCACATCGAGGCGAAAACCGTGGGCGTCATCGGGCTGGTCGGGATGAGCCAGATCCCAGAGCGGGCGGCGGCTGTTGATGGGGGGGACGCAGATGAAATTGTCATGCGGAGGCGGCGAACTGGTCGCCCATTCCAGCGTCCAGGCATTCCAGGGGTTGTCGCCGGCCAGTTTGCCTTTGCGGAGGGTGAGGACGATGTTGGCGATCAGCACCACCACCGAGAGCGCGATGATAAATGCGCCAATGGTGGAAAGCAGATTCAGCGAAGTGTAATGCGGCAGATCGGTGTAAGTGTACACGCGCCGGCGCATCCCGAGGAGCCCCAGGAAGTGCTGCACGAAAAAAGCGAGATTGAACCCGACGAACGTGATCCAAAAATGCGCCTTGCCCAAGGGCTCCGAAAGCATGCGCCCCGTCATTTTCGGGAACCAATAATAGATGGCCGCCATAACCGCCAGCGCGGTGCCGCCGAAGAGGACATAGTGCATGTGTGCGACTAAATAGTACGAGTCGGTCACCTGCCAGTCGATCGGCACGGTGGCAAAGGTGATGCCGCTCAAGCCTCCGATCGTGAACTCGACCAGGAAGGCCATGGCGAACAGCATCGAGGTCGTGAACTTCAGCGTTCCGCCCCAAAGGGTCGCGATCCAGTTGAAGATTTTCACCCCCGTCGGTATGGCAATCAGCATGCTGCCGACCGCGAAGAAAACGTCAATGGGCCGACCCAGCCCGACGGCGAACATATGGTGCGCCCAAACCCCGAGGCTCAGGAGCATGATGGCCACCGTCGAAGCGGCAACGAAGTCGAAGCCGAAAATCGGTTTGCGGGAGAAGACCGGAATGATTTCCGAGATCATCCCGAAGGCGGGCAAGACCATGATATAGACTTCCGGGTGCCCGAAGGCCCAGAAGTAGTGCTGCCAAAGAATCGCGGAGCCGCCGCCCTGGGGCAGGAACAGGCGCGCATCGAGCTGGCGATCGATGAGCAGGCTCACCAGCGCGGCATTAAGCACCGGCAAGGCCAGAATGATCAGGATCGAGTTGACGAAGGTCATCCAGACAAAGAGCGGCACCCTTCGCAGCGTCATGCCCGGCGCGCGCAGGGTCAGCACGGTGACAATGAGATTGATCGCCGATGCCACCGAGCCGATGCCCAGCACCAGCAGGGAGAGCGCCCAATAATCGACGCCGGAACTCGTCGAAAACGGCGAGCCGCTCAAGGGCGCGTAACTGAACCATCCCGCCGCCGGCGCGCCGCCGGCGATGAAGCTGAAGTGCAGCAGCAATCCGCCAAAGAGCAGCAGCCAGTAGCTGAAGGCATTCAGCCGGGGAAGCGCCATATCGCGCGCACCGATCATCAGCGGCACAAAGTAATTGGCGAATCCGATGAGGGTCGGCATGACCACCAGAAACACCATGGTCGTTCCATGCATCGTGAAAATCTGGTTGTAGGCTCCGGGCGACAGGAACGCGCTATTAGGCGTCGCCAGTTGCACCCGGATCAGAAGCGCCTCGACCCCGCCGATGAGGAAGAATACCAGCGTCGTGAGCAGGTACAGGATTCCGATCCGTTTGTGATCGACGGTGGTGATCCAGCCCAGGATTCCCGGGTATTCAGCCTCGCTCTCGGCGTGGGTTGGGTTCATTTCAGCGTCTCCAGATAAGTCGTCAGATCGTCCACCTGCTCTTTGGTCAGCCGATAATTCGGCATGAGGGTGCCGGGCTTAATCGCTTGGGGATCGGCAAGCCAGCGGGCAAGATTTTCCCGGTTGTTTTCCAAAACATCTGCCGCCAAGGAGCGGCGACTGGCCAGGTGGGTTAGATCCGGCCCGAATTGAACATTCAACCCGCTCCCTTTGATGTTGTGGCAATTGTAGCACGTCATTTTCCGGAAAAGTTCGGCCCCGCGCTCAGCCTCAGCCGTGGCGGGCTTTGGCGCCGGGGCGAGTTGCGCCTGCTCCCAGGCGGCAAATTGTTCCGGCGGCTCGGCAATGACCCGGAAACGCATCCCCGCGTGCTGCGCCCCGCAATATTCGGCGCATTGGCCGAGGTAAATGCCCGGCTGGTTTGACTCCAGCCAAATGAAATTCGGATGGCCGGGGATCATGTCCATCTTGCGGGCGAGTTTCGGCACGGAGAAATCGTGAATCACGTCCGCGGACTCGAGCCGCAGCAGCATCTTCTGGCCTGCGGGGATGTGAATCTCGTTGGCCGTTACCACGCCGGACTTCGGATAACGCACCTCCCACCAAAACTGGTGCGCGGTGACCACCAAGTCAGCCGGACGATTGACAGCCGGATCGGAAAGGCTCATCCCGCGGATGGTCAGGATCGTCAGGTAAATGACAATGAGCACCGGCACGGCAGTCCACGCCAGTTCCAGGCGCTTGTTCCCGGCGACCTGGGCCGGCTCCGGCTGGCCTGGGCGCGCACGGAAGCGCGCCGCCGAATAGAGCACCAGGCTGGTGACGACCAGCAAGATGGCCGCCATGAAAGCCATGGTGACCTTGAAAAGCCACAAGATGGCTTCCGCCTGCGGAGAACCGGGTTGGAAGAGGGAGCTATTTTCCATGTTTCCCGCAGTAAATCGCCAGTGAACGGGCGATTGGTGGCCTTGCGGGAAAGATTTGTGGGCGGGGAGCTCTTAGGAATGGGACTTATAGGACGGATGGGACCTATGGGACCTATATATCAGTCCCATCCGTCCCATCAGTCCCATCTGTCCCATTCCCCCCTACGGAATCATCAAGGTCATTCCGATCTTGAGCTTGGCGGTGCCTTCGAGCGCGTTGAAGTTGGCGTCCTGGATGTCTTTCCAGCGGCCTGCGCTGTTATAGAACTTCCGCGAAATCGACGCCAGGGTGTCTCCGGGTTCCACCGTGTAGGTCCGCACACCATCCACGAGCGGTTTTTGCACCTGCTCCTGTTTCCAAAGACCGCCCGCCTTGGGACCCATGGCTTTGAGCGCGGCAGCGCGGGCCTTCGAAGCGCTTTCCAGGTCCGCCCGCAACTCCATGTTCTTTTTGCGCAACGCCAGGTTGTCGTTCTTCAGGCGAACCGCTTCGTCCTGGGTGACCGTCGCGCCGTTTCCGGAACTGGTTGCCACCTTGAGCCGCGCATCTTTGAGGAAGCGCTGGGCATCCTTGACATGCGAGCCGCCCGCATCCAGGTCGAGATAGCGCTGATAATGGTGAATGGCGCTCATCGGCTGATTGAGCTTGTCGTCGTAAATGAGCGCCAGTTTGTAATGCGCTTCGGCCGTCTTTTGCGTGCCATCGAGCGCCGCTTCATAGAGCGAGACGGCTGCCGGGTACTCGCCGCTGGAATACTTCTGCTCGGCTTCGGCCAGCTCTCGTTCGGCGTGATTTTGAAAAAGCTGGTCACACCCGGTGAATAAAAAAAGCACCAGCGCGCAGGAACTAAGGAGAACAGGGCGGATCATTTGAGGGCGATGGCTTTTTCGAGCCGTTCGGCCACGGTTTTCACAACTTTCAGCCGGGCGAACCATTTGTAATTGGCGGGAATAATGTGCCAGGGGGCGTGAGGAGTTGAGGTCCGCTCAAACATCTCCTCCGCTGCCGCGTTGTGCTCGTTCCAGTTGCGCCGGTTCCGCCAGTCTTCGTCGGTGATTTTCCAATGCTTGTAAGGATCTGCCTGACGGCGGTTAAAGCGGTTGAGTTGCTCGTCCTTGGTAATGTGCAGATAGAACTTCAAGAGAATCGTCCGGTCGTCGGCGAGCGTGCGCTCGAATTCGTTGATTTCCCGGTAGGCCCGCTTCCATTCTTCGTTGGTGGCGAATCCCTCCACTCGTTCCACCAAGACCCGTCCATACCAGGAGCGGTCGAATATGGCCATTTGCCCATAGGCCGGGAGCTTGTTCCAGAAGCGCCACATGTAATGGTGCTGATACTCCTCCGCCGTCGGCTTGACGATCGAGTAAACCCGGATCAAGCGGGGATCGAGCCGCTCCACCAGCCGCTTGATGGCTCCACCCTTGCCCGCGGCATCCGGCCCCTCGAAGACCACGACTACGCTGGTCTTCGATTCACTGAGGTAGCGTTGCAGATTGAGCAACCGAAGCTCCTGTTCCTTGAGCTTCTGTTTGTACTCGTCAGCGGGAACGGATTTATGCTCAAGGGCATCAAGCCGGAATCGGTTTTTCTTGTCGTTGGCGGGCATTCCCCTGCCTTATATCCTGCTCCCAAAAATTCGCAAGACCTGCGGAACAAACGGAGAGAGAACCTGCCTCCTTGCGTCTCTCTCCGCCTGTCCCGGTTTATAGCTGGCCAGTGCGCCATCCGTGCGGGTCAACCCGGCCCTCCATAGCCGGAGCCTCCGTGCTCATTTCCCTGCCATCCTTTGCTGGGAACCCTCCTTGGTGGCTGACGGAAATGAGTTCATCAGAGAATCGCTGCGTTGCATATCGGGGGAAGTCCCTGATCTTCGATTTGGAATCCAGGCACCAAAAAAAAGGGGAGGCCCGAAAGCCTCCCCTTTTTGTAAATGTTTTTGAGTCGGAGCTCTTAGCCTTCGATCTCGATTCCCATCTGACGGGCGGTTCCTGCGATAACGCGGAATCCGGCTTCTTCGTTGCGGGAATTGAGGTCTTTGGCCTTGATCTTGACGATGTCGAGGACCTGCTTTTTGGTCAGCTTGCCGACCTTGGTCTTGTTGGGTTCCTTGGAACCGGCAGCAATCCCGGCGGCCTTCTTCAGCAGGATCGCAGCGGGTGGCGACTTGGTGATGAAGGTGAACGACTTGTCCTTGTAAACGGTGATGACCACCGGAAGGATGTCCCCCGCCTGCTTTTGCGTGGTGGCGTTGAACTCCTTGCAGAACGCCATAATGTTGACGCCTTGCTGACCGAGGGCCGGTCCGATAGGAGGCGCTGGGTTTGCCTGACCTGCAGGGATTTGCAGCTTGATTGACGCGACGACTTCTTTAGCCATGTGAAATAAGTAAGTTGAAAATTTGCAGGAACTTTAGCTGCGCTCGACCTGCCAGTACTCGAGTTCGACCGGCGTGGACCGTCCGAAAATGCTAACAGAGACACGGAGTTTGCCGCGTTCGGGATCGATTTCTTCGACCACGCCACTCTGGTTTTGGAATGGGCCGTCGGCAACCTTGACGGTTTCGCCGACTTCAAAGCTGACCTTGGGTTTGACCTTGTCTTCGCGCTCGGCCATCTGGGCGAGCATGATTTGCACTTCCTGATCCCGCATCGGGATCGGGCGGTCTTTGGTGCCGGCGAATCCGATAACGCCCGGGGTTTCCCGGATGAAATACCAAGTGCGTTCGACGAGCTGTTTCTGGTCGTCGAGCAGGCGCATGTTGATGATGAGGTAACCGGGAAGCAACTTACGGACGGTTTCCGTCCGCTTGCCGCGTTTGACCTCTGAGATGCGCTCGGTGGGGATCAGGACATCATAGATGAGCTCGCCCATCTCTTCGGTCTTGATCCGTTTGACTATATTGTCGTGCACCTTTTGTTCCTGGCCCGCCAGGACATGCACGGCAAACCACTGACTGAGAGCGGGTTGTGCCATTATTTCTGCCAGCCTCCGCCGGTTAATGCCCCCATGAGCGTCACCAAGACCAAGTCGCACAGGGCCACGTAGCCGCTGAGCAGCAACATGGCGATGACCACGACCATGGTCGAGTCCATCAGCTCTTTGTATTTTTTGACCCCTTTTTCTTTGGGATCCCAAGGCCAACTGGCTTTCGCCAACTCGGTCTTGACTTCGCTGATGAAGTTTTTGGTTTGTGCAATCATGAGAAATTCAAAAAGAACAGGCCAGGAGGGACTCGAACCCCCAACAAACGGTTTTGGAGACCGCTACTCTAC
>JBAXSN010000084.1:0-14780 GCA_037130675.1 Verrucomicrobiota bacterium | reverse complement strand
GATGCCGCTTCTACTACCCGGCGAGACTCTCGCCGCAAACCAAGTTTCAAGTCAGAGGCATTAAAAGCTTTCTCTCCGTTTCTCGCAGCCGGAGGCGCAACTACTCCTTCTTCCGTGGCCGCTTGGGAGACAGCTTTGGGACGGTGCAGACGACTTCGGTGCCGCCGCCGGGCAGTTTTCGGATTTCCAGATCCGCCCCGATCATCCGGCTGCCGGAATTCATGATGGGGAGCCCTATGCCGCCATTTGTCCGCGAGCGCGATTTTGGGAAGCCAATCCCGTCATCCCGGATGGTGAGGACAAGGGCATGCCGGGTACTGGAAAACTCGATATGAAGCTTTTTTGCCCCGGAATGTTTAAGCGCATTGTAAACCGCTTCATGGGCAATGCGGTAGAGGGGAAGAGCAACGGCGCGCTCCAGTTTATTGGCGGCACTGGAAATGCGGACCGTACATTCGATCATCCCTCCTGAGCGGGCCTGATCGGCCAACTCTTCAAGAGCGGCAGCAAACCCGTCTCCGTCCAGCAGCATGGGGGAAAGCCCTTTGACCAGCGTGCGAATTTCGGTCACTACTCCTTTAACTAATTCCGTGATCTGCCGGGCGTCCTCGGCCTGCTTGATCCCGAGCTTCAGCAAGTCTTCAAATAGAACGTTTCCGAGCAGGGTGATCCCCACAAGATATTGGCAAAGATTCTCGTGCAGGTCGTGTCCAAGCCGCTGTTTCTCTTTTTCGCTGGTGTCGATGATCTCGCGCTCCAGCGATTTTAGGGCTGAGATCTCCCTGGCAATGCCAAAAATCGCCTCTCTGCCGTCGCGA
The DNA here is from genome assembly GCA_037130675.1 of Verrucomicrobiota bacterium. Lineage (GTDB taxonomy): Bacteria > Verrucomicrobiota > Verrucomicrobiia > Chthoniobacterales > Chthoniobacteraceae > JBAXSN01. The sequence goes on along the minus strand of JBAXSN010000084.1, from coordinate 13,962 downwards.
CTCCGGTTCAAGCCTTTGGTGACGAGAAAGGTCCGAGAACCGCGCTTTCCCGCCGGTACGGCGATTTCAAACGTGCGGGTTTCCTTGATGGCAACAATTTCGGCGTTGTGCTCCAAAATAATCCGGCTGATCTCTTGGGAGCCGAATTCACTCGCATTGTGGCCCACGATCTGCTCGGCGGATCTGCCGAGCCAGTGTGCCAGGGCGGAGTTTGCCAGCAACAATACCCCATCGGGGGCGCACAAGAAAACCGCGTCGGTCGTGCCCTCGATAATGTCGGAGAAGAGGGTCCGGCCCTCATGGGCGGCCTGTTCGGCGAGCCGCCGGTGGGTGATATCGATGTGCGACAACACCGCCCCCCGCCCGCCGGAGAGGGCTGTGGCGTTCATAAGAAACCAACGCAGAGCATTGGGGCCGTGACACGGATATTCAAAGGTGAAGCGGTTCGATTTCCCTTCAAGCACTTCTGTCAATCCGTTAAGGACCGACTCTGATTCCGGCAGGGGAACCCCATTGGAATCCCGGCAAAAATCGAGATAGTTGAGCCCTTCGCTTACTTTTGCAGGATCGGCGCCGTTCTCGGCAGCAAACCTGCGCCATGCTTCGTTGACAGCCGTAATACATCCACTTCGATCCAATACCGCTATGTGCTCAAGCAAAGCATCCGCAACTTCCCAGCCCTCTGGATGGTCCCGCCTTTCACGGTCAGGTATTGACATGAAAAAAATCCCCCAGCGTTCACTATCGTCTAAGCTGGAGATTCGGCAAGTCCGTGCGGATATTCAGGAGCCAGCGTGGTCCCTTCGTGTGGATGCGGCGGTGGCTCGGTCCGGGGGGGCATTGGGCCTTCGATCGAAGGCGGCGGGTTCCTCATGGACCCACAGCGAATGATGTCGCGGACCTGATCGCCGTCGAGCGTTTCAAACTCGAGCAGAGCCTTCGCGATAAGCTCCAGCTTGTCCCGGTGATTCAGAATCAGTTCCTTGGCGCGCTCGTAGGCCTTGTCGCAAAGGTCGCGCACCTCACGGTCGATCTCCTGGGCCGTTGCCTCGGAGTAGTCCCGATTTTTCGCCAGGTCCCGACCGAGGAAGACGTAATCTTCATGCGCGCCGTATTCGACCATCCCGAGCTTATTGCTCATGCCCCATTCGCAAACCATTTTCCGGGAGAGTCCGGTGGCGTGGCGGATGTCTCCGCTGGCGCCGTTAGTCACATCCCCGAAGACCAATTCTTCGGCAACGCGTCCGCCCATGATCATGACCAGGCGGTCGAGCAGTTCGTTCTTTCGATTGGTGTATTGGTCGCCCTCCGGCAAATACATGGTGAGTCCAAGCGCGGGGCCGCGCGGGATGATGGTGACTTTGTGGAGCGGGTCCATGTTGTCAACCAACTCGCATAGCAACGCATGGCCGGCCTCGTGATAGGCGGTGTTTTCTTTTTCCTTGTCGCTCATCGCCAGGCTCCGGCGTTCGCGTCCCCAGCGAACCTTGTCCCGCGCTTCTTCAAGCTCCTTGAGCGTGATTGCCTTCATCCCCCGACGGGCGGCCATCAATGCCGCTTCGTTGATCAGGTTCGCCAGTTCCGCACCGGAATAGCCCGGTGTGCCACGGGCAATCACCGCCAGATCCACTCCGTCCGCGATTTTCACGCGTTTGGAGTGAACTTTCAGGATGTATTCGCGTCCCTTCACGTCAGGCAGATTTACGGTGATTTGGCGGTCGAAGCGGCCCGGACGCAGCAGAGCCGGGTCGAGGACGTCGGGGCGATTGGTCGCCGCGATGATAATGACCCCCTCCTGCGTGTCGAAGCCGTCCATCTCGACCAGCAGCGCATTGAGCGTCTGCTCGCGTTCGTCGTGGCCTCCGCCCAACCCGTGACCGCGGTGGCGCCCCACGGCGTCGATTTCGTCGATGAAAATAATGCAGGGCGCATTCTTTTTCCCCTGCTCGAACATGTCGCGCACGCGGCTCGCCCCGACGCCGACAAACATTTCCACGAAATCCGAGCCGCTGATCGAAAAGAACGGCACATCCGCCTCGCCGGCGATGGCACGGGCCAGCAGCGTCTTGCCGGTCCCCGGAGGGCCGACGAGTAGAACGCCTTTAGGAATGCGCCCGCCGAGTTTCTGGAAACGCTTCGGGTCCTTGAGGAATTCGACGAGTTCTTCCACTTCGTCCTTGGCTTCCTCCACCCCGGCGACGTCCTTAAACGTGATCCGGTTCCGATCTCTCGCAAGCATTCTCGCCTTGCTCTTGCCGAAATTCAGGGCTCCCTTTCCGGCCATCTTGAGTTGCTGGCGGAAGAAAAAATAGAGCATCAAGAGCAAAATGGCGATCGGCAGAAACCCGATCAACGCAGGCCCAAGCAAGTTCGATTCCGTTTTCACGGTGTATTTCAGCCCGGCTTCATCGAGCCGCTGCTCGAGGTTCTGTTGAAGCGGCGGATAGATTTCCACCTTGATCTGCACGTCCTGCCCCGTGGAGGCGTCCACCTTGTAGCCTACCAGGCTCTGCGTGGGGCGGTTATCTTCGACCAGCAATTCCAATGGCCGGTCGGTGCGGATCTTCTTGTCATTGAGCAGTTGCTCAAACTCGTACCAAGCAGTGGGTTTCGGAGTGTTTAGAGGCCGGACGTAGTAGGAAATCCCAATCAACGCAATCGCCGCGGCAAAAAGGAGGATGCCGCGCCAATTGAAACTGGGATCGCCGCCACTGCCGTTTTGCGGCGGGCGCTCTTTAGGAGAACGTGAGTCAAACTGTGCCATGATATTTGTCCTGACCTGCAAAGACCTTTTCTTTCAGGGCAGACCGGGCCAAACTTAGGCTATAAAGTCGAGAGGTCAACCACTTGTCGCGGCTTAAAATCGGATTATTCGAAACCTGCAACGACCCCACATCCGTGAAGATTCTCATTTCATCGCACTTCTTCCATCCCCAGGTGGGGGGTACCGAGACCGTGGGGCGTCTTCTGGCGGAGGAGTTTTTCGCTGCGGGACACGAGGTGAAGGTGGTGACGCAAACTCCAAAACCCGGCCAACTTGAAGCTCCCATCGAGATTCTCCGGCGTCCAACGGCTTCGGAACTGCTTAACGCGGTCCGCTGGTGCGACCTCTATTTTCACACCAACATCAGCCTCCAGACGGCCTGGCCGTTGTTGCTGGTCCGCCGCCCCTGGGTGGTTGCCAGTCACACCTGGATTCCGCGTCGGCGCGATTTGGGAATTCGCGCCGGGCTCTATGGCGCCCTCAAACGGCTGGCGATCCGCGCCTCGCACGCCGTTTCGATCAGTCGTGCGCTGGCGGCGGACTTTTCCACGCCTTCGGTCCTCATTCCAAACCCGTATCAGGACGACGTTTTCCGGCTTTATCCTGGGATTTCGCGAGACCGGGATTTGATTTGTGCCGCGCGGTTTGTGTCCGAGAAGGGGGTCGATTTGCTGATCCAGGCGCTCGGGGTTCTCCGCAGAGAGCACGGATTGAACCCCAGCTTGACCATCACCGGGAGCGGCCCGGAAGAGGCGGCCCTTCGCGAACTGGCGCGCGGGGAGGCCGTAGAGGAGCAGATCGCGTTTGCCGGGATTCAAACCGGCGACGGGCTGGCGCGGTTGTTTAATGGGCATCGAGTCGCTGTGATTCCGTCGCGGTGCGCGGAGACCTTTGGGCTGGTCGCCCTGGAGAGCGCCGCGTGCGGCTGCCTGGTGATCGGATCCGCGCGGGGCGGCTTGCCGGAAGCCATCGGACCGTGCGGGCAGATCTTCCCGACCGGGGATGTCGCCGCCCTTGCGGAACAAATCGCCGAGGCGGTACGCGAACCGGTGCCGTTCACCGGGTTGAGCGCCGAGGCGGAAGATCATCTTGCGCGGCACCGCCGTGCCAATGTGGCTGCGGCTTACTTAAAGCTGATGGCGGAGTTGCTCGAGGGGCGGCGCTGAGGGGGCAGTCGGAAGAGGGAATGGGACGGATGGGACGGATGGGACGGATATAGGTCCCATACTTCCCATATCTCCCAGCGCGCTCGTTCCCAAATCTCCTGATTGGGAACGCACTTATCTTCGAATCTCCGATTCGTAAACCGTCCGAAGGCCGTTACAGGCACGCAGTTCCCCGCGCCACCGCCGGATCGGGGATGCTGCTTCTACTCCCATTCCCGCTCTCCTCACGCGATCTCCACGCGTTTGTGCCCGGCCACGGAATCGGCCACGGCTTGCACCACCCGCATGTAGGCCACGCCCTCCTCGAACGTGGGACTGGGCCGGGGCGCGCCCGGGTTTTTCACCGCAGCGATGAAGTCGCGTTCGATTGTCCACTCCCGTTGTAGCTCCATGGGCACCTCCAACGGTTGCGCGCTCTCTTCCCCGACGAGGCCGGCTGTGATGACATCTGAAGCGAAGTCGTACCGGATCGAGCCGCGGTCGCCGTAGATCTCCAGAGTGTCGGGCGGCGGAAAAGCCGCGACGCCGCTGAATTCAAAAACCCCCTCGACGCCATTCTCAAATTCTGCGAGCACATGCACGACATCCGGGATTTTCACCTCGTAACGGCACCGGACGCGATGAACCGTCTTGGCTCTTGCGGTCACCGCCCGGATCGGCCCGAGCCAGCGTTGCAGCACTTCCACATAGATGCCGAGCGTCAGGACATTCACCCCGCTGATTTCGATCCGCTGCCTCCAGTGGGCGGGCTTGGAGGGATCGAGAAAAGCCGACGAAAGACTTTGAAGCCGCAGGTGTTGCGGCCGGCCGATGAGTTTTTCCTCCAAGATCTTCCGCATTAGCAGGTCTCCATGGAGGCCGTGCGGTGGCGGACACAACATCGTGACCAGGTGCGGCCGTTTTTGGGCGGCCACCAGCATCTCCCGAGCTTCGATGAGATTCATCGCCATCCGCGCCTGGCAAAACACATGGCGGCCCGCCTCCAGCGCGGAGATGGATACCGGGGCGTGCATGTAAGGCGGGGCTCCGATCCAGACGATATCGAGGTCAGGCAGCCCCACCAGTTCCGCCCAGTTCTTCAAAGGGGTGGCGTGAGGCAGATGCATGCGGCAAAACCGTTCGGAACTCGCATAGGTGGAGTTCGAAACCGCCACGATCTCAGTATTCGGAATGGCGAGCAGCGCCGGCAGATGGCGCTGGAGCACAATCTGGCCCGCCCCGACGATCCCGATGCGAAGTTTGGAATGCATGGGACACAGTGTGCGAAAGCGACTCGCGACCGGTCAAAACCTTTGTGCCCGCTGGCGGCTCAATCGGGGAAATACCGCCGGGGGAATCGGAATAACGGAGGGGATGACCCTAACGCGCGCTCGTTCCCAATCTCCCGATTGGGAACGAGCTTGTCTTCAAATCTCCGATTCGCAAACCGCACGAAGGCAATTCTCGCTCCCGAGTTTCCCAAACGAATGATCTGGCAAGGTACGCAGCCAGGGGCGAAACTACTCTCTGAAATCCTCCGCTGTGGGTCAGTTCGTCTATTCCATTTCCACTTTTCTGTCGCGGGCCATTTACGCCTACCTCGGGCCGGTGCATGTACTCCACGGAGAACGCTCGGAGCGTTCGGGGCCGTTTATCCTTGCCTCGAATCACATCAGCCACTTCGATCCGCCCCTGTACTGCGTGGCGGCGCGGCGCACTATCGATTGGATGGCAATGACGGAACTCTTCGCCAATCCCTGGGCTGCCCGGTTTTTCCGGGGCATGAACGCCTTTCCCACCGACCGCTCCCGAATCGACCATGCGGTCGTGCGGACGGCGTTGAAGCGCTTAAAACTGGGGCGCACGGTCGGGATATTTCCAGAGGGGGGCATTCGCTCCGGGCCGGGAAGCGTTCTTGAGGGGGCGCCGATGCGGCCCGGCGTCGCGTCGCTGGCGCAGATGGCGAGTGTCCCGGTGGTCCCGTGCGTGTTGCTGGGTACTGATCGCTTATATGATTGGCGGCGGTGGCTGCCGTGGCGGCGCGGAGCGTTCTGGGTCGCTTTTGGGGAGCCGATCCAGCCGCGGGCGGACCTGCCCAGGCACGCGGCTCGCGAGCAACTCGAGCGCGAGTTGGCTGCGGCCTTCGTTCAGCTTTATGATGAACTCAAAACGACCTTTGCCATAGCTCCAGAGGATCTGCCTCACACCCAGGAAGAACGCGAGAGGGAGGCTCAAACACGGAAAGAAGTGATGCCGCCGCCGGTGTAGGCCCCTTCGATGCAGAATCTATCAGGGATGGCTGCCTTACTAGGACTCGAACCTAGACAAACAGATCCAGAATCTGTCGTGCTACCATTACACCATAAGGCAGTGTCGGAAATCGCGCTCTCGCGAGCGGGCCGGGATTAATAAACGGAAATCGCGGGGGCCGCAACAATTTTCAGGCGGAATCTTTCGGATGCGGGGTGGGGGGGCTTGTGGCTGCCCTGTTCCGTCGGGGTGCAGGGAAGAGAGAGGGCTCCGCCGGGAGCACCTACTGTGTTATTACGCTGGGCAGCTTGCTTGCCACCCGTTCAGTGGTGCGGCGGGCGTTTTGAACGAAGTCGTTGTTCTCCCCGTAGCGCGCCCAGGGGCCAACGGGAATTTCACTAAACTCGACGAATTTCCAATCGCAGACATCCCTCGAACTGTTGAGGCCGAGAAAATCGCGAACGGCCGGGGAGACATCCAGGCCGGCTCCCTGGTTGAGATTCGGCTTGGGCCTTTCCTTTCCGAAAACGTATTGCCAGTGGTCGGTGCGGAAAGGCCCGCAGTCTTCCCATTGGGCGTAACAGACCCGGCTCCCCTTGCGAATGGCGACCCAGCGGCCATGGCAAACGGAATGCCCGGCCCGCTCGAAGGTGCGGCGGAACCAAGGGATCACGAATGAAGCCTCCGGCTTGGTGGTCCCTCGCGTGACATCGTTATAAGGGAGCGCGCAGTAAAACGGATTCTGCCCGGGAATAAATCCCACCGGGATGAAGTTGCGCCGCCTTGAGGGATCGGGATTGTCAAAGCCCCCGAAATTCATCTGCCATTTCGGATCCCAGGAACTGGAGTGGTTCGGGGTGGGATTATTGGCTGTGGGGCGCTCGCCGATCCAGAAGATGGTGGTGACAATCCCAAGCTTCCAAGGGTAGCGGCCAGCGAAGGACAACCGGCCGGACGTGGGGATCTGCACCTTTGGTTCCATCTTCAGCAGAGCGTTTTCACGAAGCTTTTGGGCGTACTTGGCAAAATCCGCGCTGCTTTGGTACGGAGATTGCGCCTGCGCGGTGAGCGCCACCGCCAAACACCCAACCAGAACTGGGAAAAACTTCTGCGCACTCATTGGGAGGGGCCGATATACTCGATTTTGGCGGGTGGGTAAAGGTTTTTCAGGTTCAGCCAGCCGCGGTTTGGCATCCGGCGGCGGAGCGTAATCCGAATACCCGGCGAACACAAATCGGCGGGGTGAGCGGCGGTGAAAGGGTGTGGTAATTCAGAGCAGCATGTGTGCCACGCTCTGGGTTATGGACGAAGTGGACGAGATGGACGTAATGGACCGGATACCAGAGTGGCACAGGCGCCTCGCCTGTGGGTGCGCGCTCCCGGACACAGGCGAGATGCCCGTGTCACCCTCTCTCCCAGTCTTCCTCTGCCCCCTTACCGCGTGATCCCGCGCTCGGAAGTCCCCAGAAACTCCAGCAGTTGGCAGATCTCCGTGCTCGGCTGGAGCTTCTTCGTGATCTGCTCCGCGCCCTGCTTCGTGTTGAGATTTAGCCGATACAGAATCCGGTAGGCTTCTTTGATTTCCCGCACCGTTTCGACCGCGAAATCGTGGCGCTCCATCCCCACTTTGTTGATGCCGCGAATCTCCGCCGGGTTGCCATCGGCGATCATAAACGGGGGCACGTCCTGCACGATCTTCGTGCAGCCGCCCAGGATCGAAAACCGCCCGATCCGGCAGAACTGATGAATGGCGCTCAGGCCGCCGATGATGACGTGGTCGCCGACCTGCACATGCCCGGCCAGGGTGGCGTTGTTGGAGAAGATCACGTCGTCGCCCACGATGCAGTCGTGAGCGATGTGCGCGTAAGCCAGGAAATTCCCCCGATTCCCGATCCGGGTGTAATCCCCGGGAGCGGTGGCCCGATGCACGGTGACAAATTCGCGGAAAGAGTTGTCGTCGCCGATTTCAACGTGCGTCGGCTCGCCGCGATACTTCAGGTCCTGGGTCTGCTGGGCTATCGAGCCGTAGGCAAAGAACTTGTTGTTGCGACCGATCCGGGCCGGCCCGCAGATGGTGACGTGGTGTTGCAACCAGCAGCCGTCTCCGAGAACGACGTCGGGACCGATGATGCAGTAGGGACCGATCACGACATCGGCTCCGATTTGGGCCGAGGGATCGACGATGGCGGTGGGGTGGATTTGGCTCACGAGGGTATGAAACCAAACATCATTTCCGCCTCGGACACAACTTCTCCGTTCACCATGCATTTTCCGCTGGCCTTGGCGATGCTCCGCTTGGACTTGGTGACTTCAACATGAATGAAGAGGGTGTCGCCCGGCATCACCGGCTTGCGGAATTTGACGGAGTCGGCGCTCATGAAATAGCCGATCTTGGAATTGGCGTCGTTGCCCTGCTGACGAAGGAACGCGATGCTCGCCACCTGCGCCATGGCTTCCAACTGGAGGACGCCCGGCATGACCGGATGCCCCGGAAAATGCCCTTGGAAAAACGGTTCGTTGATTGTCACGGCCTTCACGCCGGTGCATTTGTTGTCGCCTTCGAAACCGACAATCCGGTCCACCATCAGGAAAGGATACCGGTGCGGCAGGAGTTGCATGACATTATGGATGTCGAGCACCGAACCGCCTTTTGGCGTGACCGAAGGCGGCACCATCGCCATGAGTTGCGCGTGCTTCTTGGTGAGCACCTTCGCCAGTTCGGTGTTTGGCCCGTGGCCCGGCTTGACCGCGATGACGTGCCCTTTGATCGGCCGACCGAACAGTGACAGGTCGCCGACGATGTCGAGGATCTTGTGCCGGGCAAACTCCTCCTTGAAGCGCACCGGCTCTTTGCTCATAACCGAATCGCCCCGGACCACCACCGCGTTTTCGAGGCTGCCGCCTTTGATCAGTCCCTTGTCCAGGAGCGGTTTGACGTCCTCGTAAAAAACAAACGTGCGGGCGGGAGCGATCTGTTTTTCGTAAATCGCCGGGGTGATTTCGGTGCTGTAAAACTGGGTGAACCGCCCGTCGGGGCCGACATTGGTGCAGGAGATCCGGAATTTGTCGTCCGGCACGATCGTCATCAGCGAGCCGTTTTTGGTTTCGAGGTGAATGGGCTCGTTGACCTGAAAATAAGAGCGCGGGACGCCTTGGGAAACGATGCCCGCTTTTTTGATCAGTTCCACAAACTGAGCGGCGCTGCCATCGCAGATCGGCGGTTCGTTGGCGTCCATTTCGATCAGCGCGTTATCGACTCCCAACCCGGAGAGCGCCGAAAGGATGTGCTCGACCGTCTGCACCTTGACGTTCCCTTCGCCCAGGGTGGTGGCGCGTTCGACCGTCTTCACATTCGAGCAGTGGGCGTCGATGGTCGGTTCGTCCGGGAGATCCACCCGTTTGAATTTCCGACCGTGGCCAACCGGAGCCGGGTGCAGGGTCAACGTGACTTTCTCGCCAGTGTGCAGGGAAGCGCCTGCAAGCGTGGCGGACGAGGCTAAGGTGTGCTGGACATCAGACATGGAACCGCGGGTTGTAACAACGAACTGGCCCGCCGTCCAGTGTGGAGTCTGGGGGAGGGGAAGACGCGGAGACGCGGAGACGCGGAGAAGAAGCGGCTGGAGCGGGAGACATGCCCCCACCGCGCGCGCTCGTTCCCAATCTCCTGATTGGGAACGCACTTCTCCCCGAATCTCCGATTCGCAAACCGTCGGAAAGCCATACCAGCCTTCGGATTACCTACAACCGTACAGGAACCGGACCGCTGCCTCCGCCTATTCGGAACGGCTGCGCGCAGCGGCATCAATTGCCTCGTGGGCACGGTCAAACGGGCGTTTTACAAATGTGCTTTCGCGTGGAGTGGCCGCCGCGGAGGCCGCCGGTTGAACCGATGAAACGCCGGGGAGCGGCTGTTCTCCCTTGGCCTGCCTTGATTTTGGCCGGACGAAGAACACGTATAAGAGGGCGACGACAACGAGGAAGGTTAGAAATCGCATGGCCGCAGGGTAACCCGGGCCACGGAAAAACCAAGCTCGTTGTTCCTTAAGTCGGAGTCGCTGAGAGTGACACGGGCGCCTCGCCTGTTTCACTCTGGTGCCCATCCGTCCCATCCGTCCCATAAGTCCCATAAGTCCCATAAGTCCCATAAGTCCCATAAGTCCCATAAGTCCCATTTCCGGTCAGTCCACATCGCCGCCCCGACTGAGCGGGGCGGCTACAGGTCCGAAGTTTTCCGGTGACAAAGACATACCGGGTCGGCTTATATGGACAGAACGATGACCCGAGGTAATTTGTCTAAGAGTGATCGGCGACTGGAAAGTAATCGAAAAGCATTTTTTTACGCGCATCACGCTCCCGCGCTTCGAATGGCGCGTGAAAATAAATTTCAGGCCGCAAGGCCAGCTTATCTGCCCTGCTCATTTAAATCAGGATTTTGAATTATGACCCAACCGACCATTGATTACGGAACCCTTGACAGTCTGCTTGGCGCCCATCATGGCGACCCTTTTGCCGTCCTGGGCATGCATCAGGTCGGCGAGAGGCTGGTTGTGCGGGTATTCCGGCCCGATGTGCGGAAGGTGGTCGTGGAGGCTGTGCATGACCCGGCGCGCCGCTACGAAGCGGCCCTCGTCCACGAATGCGGCTATTTTGAAGCGCATCTCACCGATGCCGAAGAACGCTTCGAATACCAGCTTCGGTTGACCAGTCACCTAGGGGACGAATGGACCATGCACGATCCCTATTCCTACGGCACCCTGCTCGGGCCGCTGGACCTGCATCTCTTTGCGGAGGGGAATCACTGGCAGCTGTACGAGAAACTTGGCGCGCATCACATGTCGGTCGGTGGCGTTCAGGGATGCCTCTTCTCAGTTTGGGCTCCCAACGCCCAGCGGGTCAGCGTCGTGGGGGATTGGAATCAATGGGATGGCCGGATCAATTCCATGCGCAAACATCCCGGCAACGGCGTCTGGGAAATTTTCGTTCCCGGTGTGGCCGAAGGCGCCCACTACAAGTTTGAGCTCAAAGGCTGCCATGGAAATGTCTTCCTCAAGAGCGATCCGTTCGCGTTCTTCTCTCAGCACGGCACCAGCACGGCTTCGATCGTTTTCGACCTGCACCGCTACGCTTGGGACGACGAAGACTGGATGGAATTTCGCAAAACCCAGGAATGGCACCGTCGCCCGGTGAGCATTTACGAAGTTCACCTCGGTTCCTGGGCTCGCGTTACCGAGGAGGGCAACCGCCCGCTCTCCTATTTGGAATTTGCCGATCGCCTGCTCAATTACGTTTGCGACATGGGGTACACCCATATTGAGCTGATGCCCGTCGCCGAGCATCCCTTTGACGGTTCGTGGGGCTACCAGGTCACCGGGTACTTTGCTCCGACCAGCCGATTCGGCAATCCCGACGAGTTCCGCCATTTCGTGGACAAATGCCACCAACGCGGCATCGGCGTTATCCTCGACTGGGTTCCCGGCCATTTCCCCAAAGATGCCCACGGTCTGGCGGAGTTTGACGGGACCGATCTTTACGAACACTCCGATCCGCGCCAAGGCGAACATGCCGACTGGGGAACCTTGATCTTCAACTACGGGCGCAACGAAGTTCGGAATTTCCTCATCTCCAACGCGCTCTTCTGGCTTGAGCAGTACCACATCGACGGCTTGCGGGTCGATGCCGTCGCTTCCATGCTTTACCTCGACTACTCGCGCAAAGCGGGCGAGTGGATTCCCAACTGCTTCGGCGGTCGCGAAAACCTGGAGGCAATCGGTTTCCTCAAGCAGTTCAACGAAGTCTGTTACTCGCGTTATCCCGGCATCATGACCATCGCCGAGGAATCGACCGCCTGGCCCGGCGTTTCCCGGCCCACCTACCTCGGCGGACTCGGATTCGGCTTCAAGTGGAACATGGGCTGGATGCACGATTTCCTGGCCTACATGCAGAAGGAGCCGATCCACCGGCGCTTCCACCAAGGCGACATCACCTTTTCGCTCCTCTACGCTTTCCATGAGCATTTCATGCTCGTGCTGAGCCATGACGAAGTGGTGCATGGGAAACGCTCCCTGCTGGACAAAATGCCGGGCGACGCCTGGCAGAAGTTCGCCAACCTGCGGATGTTTTACGCCTGGATGTATGCGCACCCCGGCAAGAAATTGCTCTTCCAGGGCGGCGAATTCGGGCAATGGGCGGAATGGAACCACAACCAGAGCCTCGACTGGCACCTCTTGAACAATCCGCTCCATGACGGCCTGCGCCGGATGGTGCAGCACCTCAACTGGCTCTATAAAAACGAACCCGCGCTCTGGAGCCTCGACGACTGCTACGACGGCTTCGAATGGATCGACTTCCATGACGCCGACAACTCCGTGGTCGCCTTCATGCGCAAGGGGTCCGATGGCTCTGCGATGGTGTTCATCGTCAACGCCACCCCGGTCGTCCGCGAAAACTACCGCGTCGGCGTTCCCGGCGACGGCTGGTATGAGGAAGTCCTCAACACAGACGCCGGAACCTATGGCGGCGGCAACGTCGGCAACTTTGGCGGCCAGCAAGCGGAGTGGATCGGCTGGCAGGGCAAGAGCCATTCGCTCAACCTCAAGCTGCCGCCGCTCTCGATGATCGGCTTCAAGCGCCACCTCCACGCTTTGCCGGCCCCCCAGGAGCAACTCCCTGAAACTCCCATCGAATCGCTCCCGGAACAATCCGCCCCGGAAACCGAAGAAAAATGAGATTTTAATAAAAATTCAATTGCGAACCGGAACTACTGAGTTACGCTCCTAAGCAAGCAGTTTTCTAATACATCCTCCTATGAAACAAAGAAACTTCCGCCAGGGGTTCACCCTGATCGAACTCCTCGTCGTCATCTCCATCATCGCCATTCTGGCGACCTTCGCCATCCCCGCATCCATGGGTGTGATCGACAAAGGAAACCAGATGAAGGATATGAGCAATGCGCGAAATCTTTACCTTGGTCTCAAAACATGGGCGAGCGATCATGATGGCGCCTTCCCTTACGCCAAAGATCAGGATACGGCTACAGGCACACCATCCGACGCTGCAACAGCTAATGAAGCGTATGCCAATTTGATCCCAAATTATATCCCAAATGAGAAGCCCTTTTGGATTCCGAAATCGCCGTACTGTGATCGGAAGCCCCCTGGCGATCAGATTGGGGGCGGGACGGTTTTGACAAAAGGTAAAAACAACTATGCTTACGTAAATAAGCTTTCTGACAGTTCTAATCCCAGCATTCCGGTAATCGCCGATGGTTTTGCATCCGGAACAGCCTATACTGCCGATCCTACCAAGCCGGGTGGTTTGTGGAAGGGCAAGGTAGCTGTTGTCGTTCGGGTGGACGGCAGCGCCAAAGTTGAACGGTGTAATGCGAGTTTTACGGTGCCGGGAACTGGCACCACAGATATCTTTAAAACCGCTACGACGACAGGGGTTAACGACCTGCCTTGGCTTTCGACCGCCAATACGGTCTTGCTTCCAGAGCAAACTTCAGACGTGTATTGATCGATTCTTTCATCTGCCGCGCTTCTCACGAACTGGGAAGCGCGGCTTTTTTTACTCCGATGCAGAGCCCTGCTCAGTCGGGGCGGCGATATGGACCAGGAACCGTCGATGCGAACCGATGCTTTCCGCGTCTTGCCAATGTCTGCGAATCTCCGATTCGAAACGCCTGAATTGCAGATGCACTGTCGAATTATAGGGGAGCTAATCCAGGCCTCAAAAGCGCTGTTTGCAACCGACGGTTTGCGAATCGGAGATTCGGGGACAAGTGCGTTCCCAATCAAGAGATTG
>JBAXSN010000083.1:0-14870 GCA_037130675.1 Verrucomicrobiota bacterium | reverse complement strand
TACTTTCGAAAAGGAGTTTTTTGATGCTTTCGCCCTTAACTTAATGGCAGTGGCCCGTTAGGCTGGGCTTTAGGATGAAGCGCCTTTGGCGCTCCGAACCGGACGCCAAATTCACACCACCTTTAATTGCACCCGGGGAGGGCGCGGAGACTGGGAGACCGCGGAGATGGGGAGATACTGGCGCGACAGGTGGACTCCTTTATTGCGCGCCAGCGTGTTGTAATGCGTGCGATTCTGCGCCGCTTTGGGAGAAGACAAAGTTTGGCCAATGACCGACTCGTTGGAAATGACCGAGAGATCGTTCTGCGGTCTTGCATGCTTGAGGGTTGCCCGGTCGCCTCTCTTCAGTGTAGGCTCGGGTGCATGACCGGCATAAATTGCATGGCAGTCTTAAAAGCGTTAGGCGAGATCAATCGCCTTCGTATCATGCGCCTGTTGCTTGGCGAGCAACTCGGGGTGAGCGCCATCGCACGCCGGTTGGCAATGTCGGAATACAACGTGTCCAAGCACCTGCGAATTCTGAAAGAGGCGGGACTTCTGGAAATGGAGAAATCGGGCAAGCAGCGGCTTTATGGTGTTGCCTCTTGCCTAAAGGATAAACTGGCTGCCAACCGAAACGTGCTGGAGTTAGGCTGCTGCACGTTCCGCTTTGACAAGCTGCCAAAATAGACCCGCAAGAGGATGAAGAAAAGGCTTGATATCGGCAGTCCGTATCTGCACGATTGCGCAGACGTTCTATGAATACAACGCAACAAGACTTGGCCGAAAAGGCATCCCTGAAGGCGCGTTACATCATGATTGGCGGCTTTCTGGGAGCTGGCAAGACGACTGCCGTGGGCAAGCTGGCCAAACGCTTGGCCGACCAGAGCTTGCGCGTGGGCCTCATTACCAACGACCAGGGACGCAATCTGGTGGATACGGCCATGTTGCGCTCGCAGGGCTTCGCAACCGAGGAAATTCCGGGTGGCTGCTTTTGCTGTCGTTTCAATTCGTTGGTGGAAGCCTCCGAGCGTTTGACCACAACCACTCATCCCGAAGTGTTCATCGCCGAGCCCGTGGGAAGTTGCACTGATCTCGCTGCCACGGTGACTTACCCCCTCCGGCGGCTCTACGGCGACAATTTCACTGTGGCGCCCATCAGCGTGCTCTTGGACCCGGTTCGCGCATTGCGGGTCTTCGGCGTGGAACAGGACGGCAACTTCTCAGAGAAGGTGCTCTACATTTACCTGAAACAGGTCGAGGAAGCCGATATTGTTGTCATCAATAAAAGCGACCTTTTGGATGCAATGCGGCTGGAATCGTTAAGGCAAGCTATCGCCGCAAAGTTTCCGGGTAAGGAGATTATCGCGGTATCGGCTCGCAACGAGACGAACTTGGATGAGTGGTTTGCCCGGATCACAAGCATGGAGCAGGTGGCGCGGACAGCGATGGAAATCGATTACCAAGTGTATGCCGATGGCGAGGCGCTGTTGGGCTGGCTCAATTGCACGGTGCAGCTTGTGGCAACGCAGGCATTTGATGCCGACTTATTCTTAAAAGAGATGGCAGGGGCCATCCAAAAACATTTGGAGTCCGAATCGGCCCAAGTGGCGCACTTGAAGATGACGCTTAGCCCTGATGGAAGCGTCACGGGCGAAATCGCAGCGGTGAACCTCGTTCGCAATGACTTTGTGCCGGAGCTTTCTTTTCATTTGGATGAGCCCGTGACGGACGGACAGCTGATTATCAACCTCCGAGCCGAAGCTGCACCGGACGTCTTGGGAACGGTTATCCGCAAGAGCATCGCAGCGGCAGTAAGTAATTTCCCAACATTGAAAGCCACGCTGGATCACTTGGAGCATTTCCGGCCCGGCAAGCCCACGCCGACCCATCGCATCGAACAGCTGCCAGCCTGAATTCGCAGGGATCGACTGGCGTATGAAAGCAATTCCAAAGTGGTTCACCGGAGAGTTCTTCGGCACCTTTCTGCTGGTGTTCTTCGGTTGCGGCAGCGTCTGCGCGGCGGTTTTGACGGGGGCCCAGGTCAGCGTGTTTCAAGTAGCCATCGTGTGGGGGCTCGGCATTGCCACAGCCATTTACCTGACCGGCGGATTGAGTGGAGCCCACTTGAATCCGGCGGTGACGGTGAGCATGGCGGTGTGGTCGGATTTCCCGAAGCGCCGTATCGCGCCCTACGTTGCCGCGCAACTGATGGGGGCGTTCGTCGCGTCCGCGGTGCTATTCTTCATTTTCGCTGACGCCCTGGCGGCGTTCGAGCGAGCCAATCACCTGCCGCGGGGCCAACCCGGAAGCGAAGCCAGCGCAATGGTTTTTGGCGAGTTCTTTCCCAATCCGGGCGGGCATCCGCTTACGGACTCGGCGCGTGCCGGCATGTCGCCGTTACCGGCGTTCGGCGCGGAGGTCATCGGCACGGCCATCTTGTTGCTCGTCATCTTCTGCGTGACCGATGAACGGAACAAGGCGCATCCGCAAGCGCTGACCGCCGCGACCATCGGCCTCACGGTGACCATGCTGATTTCTTTATTGGGGCCGCTGACGATGGCTTGTTTCAATCCCGCTCGCGACTTTGCGCCTCGCGTCTTCTCCTCCCTGGCCGGATGGGGGGCCGTCCCCTTTGCGGTCAACGGTCGGGGGTGGCTGACAGTTTACATCCTCGCGCCGCTCCTTGGCGGACTCTTGGGAGGAGCAATCTATCGGACGTTCTTCAGAGCGCATTACGCGAACGAATAGACTCCGCCCCCATCAGTCCCATTCCAAAGAGCGCTAACCGTCGATGCCGCACTGACGCGCTCCCCCGGACGGCACGGAGTGCCATCCCCACCGTTGCGTCTCCCCGTCCCGCGTCTCCGGGTCCTCCGCGCCCACCTCACCCTCGGTTGCGCTTTGTCATAAAGCTCGCGCCAAAATCGGGTGAGTTTTTTGTGCAAAAATTAGAGACTCTGTTGCCGACCCGTGTAATAATCCCCTTTTGAACAATATGAGGGGCACCCTGAGCAATCACGGCGCAGTTTGCGTTGACTGCATTTCCTAGGGAACCTCGAAAATAGCTGCTTTCCGCATGTCATACCTTAAATCAGACGGCCCTGTCATTTTTAACAACACCGTTCTCCGGGACGGACATCAATCCCTCGCCGCCACGCGCATGTCCACGGCCCAGATGGTGCCGATCACGCCCGCACTCGATGAACTTGGGTTCGGCACGCTCGAGACCTGGGGCGGCGCAACGATCGACTCTTGCCTGCGTTACCTGGGAGAAAATCCCTTCGACCGGCTGGACACCCTCAAGAAGCTGGCGCCCAAAACGCCGCACATGATGCTCCTGCGTGGGCAGAACATCGTGCAATACACGAGCTTCCCGGACGACGTCGTCGAGGCGTTCATCGCCTGTTCGGCCAAGCACGGGATGGATGTTTTTCGCATTTTTGACGCGCTCAACGACACGCGCAACCTTGAGACGGCGATCAAGGCCGTTCACAAGGCCGGCAAGCACGCGCAGGGCGTCATTTGCTACACCACCAGCCCGGTTCACACGCTGGAAGCTTTCATCAAGCTCGGCGTCGAACTCGAAGCGCTCGGCTGCGACTCCATTTGCATTAAGGACATGGCGGGGCTGATTTCGCCCTCCACCGTTGCCGCGCTCGTCAAGGCGCTCAAGGCGAAGGTCAAGGTGCCGATCGTTCTGCACAGCCACAACACGGCAGGGATGGCGGGAGCCGCCTACTACGCTGCGATCGAAGCCGGTGTGGACGCGGTCGATTGCTCCATGGTTCCGTTCGCCAACGGCACAGGTCAGCCTGATATGCTCATGATGCTGGCGATGCTCGACCACAGCGACCGCCGCCCGACTTACAACACCGAGGCTTTCAAGCCGATCCGCGCGCACCTCGAGAAGGTTTACACCGAACTCAAGGCGTTCACGAGCCCGAACAACGAGAAGACCGACGCCGACATCCTCGAGTTCCAGGTGCCCGGCGGCATGTTGAGCAACTTCCGCAACCAGCTTAAAGAGCAAGGGATGGCGAACCGCCTTGACGACGTGATGCGCGAAATCCCCTACGTCCGCGAATGCCTTGGCTGGATTCCGCTGGTCACGCCGACTTCGCAGATCGTCGGCACCCAGGCGATGCTGAACGTGAAGTTCGGCCGCTGGAAGATGATCTCGCAACCGGCCATGGACATCGCACTCGGCAAATACGGACGCACTCCGGGGCCGATCGATCCCGAGCTTTTGGCGGAAGTCATCAAGCGCACCGGCCAGCAGCCCGTTAAGGGCCGGCCCGCCGATCATCTTGAGCCCCGCATGGAGAAGCTCAAAGCCGATCTCCGCGCCAAGGGCCTCCCGGATTCCGACGAGAACGCGGTGCTCTTCGCCATGTTCCCGATGGAAACCGAGAAGGTGCTCAAGGGCGAGAAGCCAGCCCCGATAAAACCAGCCGCCGCAGCCCCCAACGCAGCGGGCCGCCGCTATCTCCTCAATGTGGACGGAGCACGCCATGAAGTGCTCGTCGAAGAAATGAACTGACATGAGCGATCAAACCACTCAACCCATCACCTTCGAAGAGTTTCCGATCCCCTCGTATGAGGCTTGGAGAAAGGAAGCCGAAGCCACGCTAGACGGCGCGCCTTTCGAGAAGAAACTCGTCACCCGTCTATACGAAGGCATCGACGTCCAGCCGATCTACCGCCGCGAAGACCTCGAGAAGCTCGACACGCTCGGATCGCTTCCCGGCCAGGCGCCTTACATCCGGGGCATCAGCGCCGAAAGCAACTCATGGGAAGTCGCCCAGGAGATTCCCTATGGATTCGCCAAGGACTTCAACGACGCGCTGAAGAGCGATCTCGAACGCGGCCAGACCGCGGTCAACATCACGCTCGACCAGGCCACCCGCCACGGGGTCGATCCCGATGCCGCCCGCATCGGTGAATCCGGCTTCTGCGGAGTCTCCATCACGACCTGCAGCGATTTTTCCCGCCTGCTCGATGGCGTCGATCTCGAAAAAACGCCGGTTTACATGCAGGGCGGTTCCGCCGCTCTTCCGTTGCTCGGGATGCTCGTCGCGTTCCTTCGCAAGAACGGCAAAGGCGCCTCCAAATTGCGCGGCGGCCTGGAGAACGATCCGGTAAACGAACTGCTGATGGAGGGCAAGCTTCCGCTTTCCACCCAGAGCGCTTTCGACCAGATGGCCCTCACCACCCGCTGGGCAAATCGCGAGACGCCCAAGCTGGCAACCATCGCCGTAAACGCCCATGCGTATCACAACGCGGGCGGCAGCGCGGTGCAGGACCTGGCGTTCGCGCTGGCCACCGGCGTTGAATACCTTCGCCAGATGGAAGCCCGCGGCCTGAGCGTCGATGAAGTCGCGCCCAAAATGCGGTTCGCTTTCTCCATGGGCCCCGATTTCTTCGGCGCCATCGCCAAGCTCCGCGCGGCGCGCCTCCTCTGGTCGCGCATCGTCGCCGCTTGCGGCGGGAACGAAGAGTCGCAGAAGATGCACATCCACGCGCGCACCTCGCTCTGGAACAAGAGCACGCTCGACCCGTATGTGAACATGCTGCGGGACACCACCGAAGCCTTCGCCGCGATTGCCGGCGGCTGCGAAAGCCTCCACGTTGGCGCGTTTGACGAAGTGATTCGTCCGCCGGATGAATTCTCACGCCGCATCGCCCGCAACACGCAGATCATTCTCCGCGACGAATGCCATTTCGACCAGGTGATCGATCCGGGTGGCGGCTCCTACTACGTCGAGACGCTCACCAGCCAGTTTGCTAACGCCGCTTGGACGCTCTTCCAGCAGGTTGAGAAGCAGGGCGGGATTTTCAAATCGCTCGCGGCCGGGTTCCCCCAAAAGGAAGTCGCAGCCGTTCAGGCGAAGAAGGCCGAGGCCATTGCCCAGCGCCGCCTCTCGCTTATCGGCGTCAACGTTTATGCGAACGCCACCGAGAAGCCGCTGGAAACCGGCGATTTCGAGTTGTATGGACGCCAGATGCGCCGCGCCGATTACGCAGCCGCCCACAAGCTCTCTCCCGAGCGTTCGGCGGAGGTGTTGGCTCACATCACCAACCTCCTTCACACCGCGCCCGACCAAGTGCTCGACGAGGTGATCAAAGCCGCGGACGAAGGCACCACGTTGGGTCAACTCTTCCGCACCTTGAGCGTCAATGGCGGCGAAGCGCCTGAGATCGAAGCGATCAGCGTTCACCGGGCCTCCGAGCCCTTCGAAGTGTTGCGGGCTGCCGTTAGGGCTTCCGCCAATGCCAAAGTGTTCCTCGCGAACATGGGGCCGGTTCGCCAGCACAAGCCGCGCGCGGATTTCGCCACCGGCTTCTTTCAGGCCGGCGACTTCCAGGTTCTCGAAAACCGGGGCTTTGCCACGGTTGATGAAGCCTATGAAGCGGCCATCGCCTCCGGCGCATCGGTCACGGTCATCTGTTCGACCGACGACACCTATCCTGAAATCGTTCCCGCTCTGGCACAGAAGCTCAAAGCGGCGAACCCAAACCAAATCATCGTCCTCGCGGGTTATCCGAAGGACCACATCGAAGCTTTCAAACAAGCGGGCGTCGATGAATTCATCCACATTCGCGCAAACTGCTTTGAAGTCCTGCGCGGCATCGCAATCAAGCTGGGGATCGACTAAATGAGCAAGATACCTGATTTTAGCACGCTCAACCTGGAACTTCCGAAGTCCAGTCCTGACAAAGCCGCCCTCGACGGCGCCGTCTGGCGGACCGTGGAACAGATCGACATTAAAACGGCTTACACCGAATGCGATCTGAACGGCAACAATCTGCTCGGATTCACCTCCGGCATCGCCCCGTTCCTACGCGGTCCTTACGCCACCATGTATGTCCAGCGCCCCTGGACGGTGCGCCAGTACGCCGGGTTCTCCACCGCGGCGGAGAGCAACGCCTTCTATCGCCGCAACCTCGCGGCGGGACAGCGCGGCCTCTCGGTTGCGTTCGATTTGGCGACGCACCGCGGCTACGACAGCGATCATCCCCGCGTGGTCGGCGACGTCGGCAAAGCCGGCGTGGCCATCGACTCCGTCCTCGACATGAAGGCGCTCTTCGACCGCATCCCGCTCGACAAGATTTCCGTCTCCATGACGATGAACGGCGCGGTGCTTCCTGTGCTCGCCTTCTACATCGTGGCGGCCGAGGAACAGGGCGTTAAGCAGGAGCAACTTACCGGTACCATTCAGAATGACATTCTGAAGGAATACATGGTCCGCAACACCTATATCTATCCGCCCGAACCCTCGATGCGGATTATTGCGGACATCTTCGAGTTCACCTCGAAGAACATGCCGAAGTTCAACAGCATCTCGATTTCCGGCTATCACATGCAGGAAGCCGGCGCCACCGCCGACCTCGAAATGGCTTACACGCTGGCCGACGGTCTGGAATACGTCCGCACCGGCATCAAAGCGGGCATCGCCATCGACGCGTTTGCGCCCCGCCTCTCGTTCTTCTGGGCGCAGGGCAAGAACCTCTTCATGGAAATCGCCAAAATGCGCGCCGCGCGCTTGATCTGGGCGAAACTCATCAAGCAGTTCAACCCGAAGAGCGCCAAATCGATGGCGCTGCGCACCCACTCGCAGACCTCCGGTTGGTCGCTCACCGAGCAGGACCCGTTCAACAACGTCGTCCGCACCTGCATCGAAGGCATGGCGGCCGGATTCGGCCACACCCAGTCGCTGCACACCAACTCACTCGACGAAGCCATCGCGCTGCCGACCGATTTCTCGGCCCGCATCGCCCGGAACACGCAGCTCTATCTCCAGGAAGAAACCGGCATCTGCCGCGTGGTCGATCCATGGGGCGGCTCGTATTACGTCGAGGCGCTCACCAAGGAACTGCTTGAGAAAGCCTGGGCGCACATCCAGGAAGTCGAAGCTCTCGGCGGCATGACCAAGGCGATCAATGAAGGGTTGCCGAAAATGCGCATCGAAGAGGCCTCGGCCCGTCGCCAGGCGCAGATCGATTCCGGCCGCGAAGCCATCGTCGGCATCAACAAATATCGACTCGCCAAGGAGACCCCGATCGACACGTTGGAAGTGGATAACTCCGCCGTCCGCGACGCCCAGATCGCCCAACTCAACCAGCTCAAGGCCGAACGCGACAACGCCGCGGTCGAGCACGCCCTGGCAGCCCTCACCGAAGCGGCCGCTTCCGGAACCGGCAACCTCCTGGCCCTCGCCGTGGATGCCGCCCGCCTCCGCGCCACGCTGGGAGAAATCTCTTATGCACTCGAAAAAATCTACGACCGTCACCGCGCTGTGATCCGCTCAATCTCAGGGGTTTACGGCGGCGAGTTTGGTGAATCCGACGAAGTTGCCCGGGTTCGCAAGCTCACCGATGCCTTCTCGGAAGCCGAAGGCCGTCGTCCTCGTATTCTCATCGCCAAGATGGGCCAGGACGGACACGACCGCGGCGCGAAAGTTGTGGCTACGGCGTATGCCGATCTCGGCTTCGACGTCGATATCGGGCCGCTCTTCCAGACTCCGGAAGAGAGCGCCAAGCAGGCCGTTGAAAACGACGTGCATGTCGTCGGCGTCAGCTCCCTGGCAGCAGGGCACAAGACGCTGGTGCCGCAGTTGATCGAAGAGCTCAAGAAGCTCGGGCGCGAGGATATCGTGGTGGTCGTCGGCGGGGTCATCCCGGCGCGGGACTACGACTTCCTCTACGAAGCCGGAGCCGCCGCCATCTTTGGCCCAGGCACCGTTATTCCAACCGCAGCCGAGAAGATTCTAACCGAACTCAAGAAACGGATGAGCGCCTAGCTCACGCTGTATGCATGACGGCCGAGACGCCTGCCCGACCCCAACCGACTTCACTCGCCGAGCCCGATCCTATGATCGTGGCTCGTGCGAAGGAGTACGCGGAAGGGGTGCGCAGCGGCAATCGGACAATGCTGGGACGAACGATCACCCTGATCGAGAGCAACGCCCCGAAGCATACGCCTCTGGCGGAGGAAGTCGTCCGTCAACTGCTTCCCCATGCCGGGCGGTCGATTCGCGTCGGCATCACCGGCGTGCCGGGAGCGGGCAAGAGCACCTTCATCGAGGCGCTCGGCTGCATGCTTTGCGCCCGGGGCAAACGGGTGGCGGTCCTGGCAGTCGATCCGAGCAGCACGCTCTCGCACGGGTCGATTCTCGGGGACAAGACCCGCATGGAAATGCTCTCGCGGGAGGAGAATTGCTTTATCCGGCCCTCGCCATCCAGCGGAACGTTGGGCGGCGTCACCCGCAAGAGCCGCGAGACGATCGTGGCATGCGAGGCGGCGGGCTACGACGTGATCCTCGTGGAGACAGTCGGGGTGGGCCAGAGCGAGACGACCGTGCGGTCCATGGTCGATTTCTTTTTGGTGCTGCTCATTGCGGGAGCCGGGGACGAGTTGCAGGGGATCAAGAAGGGGATCATCGAACTGGCCGACACCATCTTGATCACCAAGGCCGACGGCGGCAACGAGGCGCGCACCGAAATGACCCGCGCGGAATTTTCGCGGGTGCTGCACTTTCTTACTCCGCCCAACCGCGCCTGGAGACCCGAAGTGCGGACCTGCTCCAGCCTCAAGGGCACGGGCATCGCGGAAATGTGGGAAGTCATCGAGCAATTTCAAGCCATCGGGGTGGAAACCGGCTTCTTCGAGGAGCACCGGCGCAAACAAACTCTCAATTGGATTCACGAAATGCTTGAGCAGGAACTCTGGCGAGCGTTTACTCACAACCCGGTGATCGTGGCGGAGTGGCCGCGAGTGGAACGCGACGTCCTGGCCGGAAGACTTTCAGCAACTGGAGCCGTCAAGCAGTTGCTGGCCAATCACCTTAGCTAACCTTACCTTTTACCATCATGATCCAGAAAATCGACCACCTTGGCATCGCCGTCCGCTCCCTGGACGAGACGGTTAAATACTATGAAGAAGCCCTCGGGCTCAAATGCGAACACCGGGAGGAAGTTCCCTCCCAGAAGGTTCGCGTCGCATTCTTTTCCGCGGGCGACACCCATATCGAACTGCTGGAGCCGACTTCCGAGGACAGCCCCATCGCCAAGTTCCTTGAAAAGAACCCCAACGGCGGGATTCACCATGTCGCGTATGCAACCAACGACATCATGGGCCAACTCGATGCCGCCAAAAACGCGGGGGTCAAACTCCTGAACGAGACTCCGGTCCCCGGCGCCCACGGAAAACAAGTCGCTTTCCTCCATCCTAAATTCACCTTCGGCGTGCTCACCGAGTTCTGCACCGACAGCGGTTGCGACGGCGCGCATTAAGTTCAGAATTGCCGCATTTAGAACTGCCACATTCCATGGATTTCACACAAAGGCACAAAGGCACGAAGGCACGAAGAAATGCCTTTTCTTTCGCGCCTTCGTGGAAACGTGGAGGAATGGAGCGAGCGGATACCAGCCTCTCAGCGCCAACGGCGCGGCCCCATACCAGCCTGGGGCGGAGGCTTTGCGCAGCCCCAGGTTCCATGGGTTGCACGACTAGGGCTGAAAGCCCGACCCATCTCCGGGAAATGGCGCGGGCCTTCAGCCCTAAATCCTTGTTGCATAAAGTCCTGGGGCGATGCCCCAGGCTGGTATGGCAACGCGCCGTTGGCGCTCAGGAACGGGTGTCTTTTACCCACGTTTCTCCTCCTTCGTGCCTTCGTGCCTTCGTGCCTTCGTGTGAAACCCCCAGGATTTTCGCCCGCCTTGCGGCTTGGGCGTTAGCTATCTGTCTGGTCGCGTGGGGTGCATGCGCACAAGCCCAGCCACCCACGAGGGAGGAATTGGAGGCGATCTTGCGCACGTATCAAGACGGAGCCGCCGCGCATGACTTCCAGAAAATGAAGTCTGTCATGGCTGACGTGGCGTTTGCCACGCTACACAACCATCCGGCTCGATGATGAGACGCTTGTAAAACTTTCCAAACCGGAGCGGGAATACTGAATATCAAAAATTTTCGTTTTCATCCCTTTCCCACAAACCTTCAATCAAAAACCAAACCACCATGCCAATCGCACAACACCTTCTCGACGAGTTAGCCAAACGGCGCCAGACCGCCCTTGACCTCGGCGGCAAAGACAAGATCGAAGCTCGCCGCGCCAAAGGTCGCATGACCGCGCGAGACCGCCTGGATGCCCTCTTCACCAAGGGCACCTTCCAGGAATTCGCCATGCACGCCACCCACCGGGCCACTCTGTTCGGGATGCTCGGCAAGACCATCCCGGCCGACGGCGTGATCACCGGGATCGGCGAAGTGGACGGCCGTCCCGTCGCCGCTTTCAGCCAGGACTTCACCACCGCCGGCGGTTCGCTCGGCAACATGCACGCGGAGAAGATTTGCGAATCGATCGATTACGCAGTCAAGAGCGGCATGCCGGTCATTTCTTTCAATGACTCGGGTGGCGCGCGTATTCAGGAAGGCATCGGCTCGCTCTCCGGCTACGGCAAAGTGTTCTTCAAGAACGTCGAAGCCTCGGGCGTTGTGCCTCAGATCACCATTATTTGCGGACCCTGTGCGGGCGGCGCGGCTTATTCCCCGGCCCTCACCGATTTCCAAATCATGGTCAACAAGCAGGCGAACATGTTCATCTGCGGCCCGGAAGTCATCAAGGCGGCCACCGGTGAAGTCGTGACCATGGACGAGGTCGGCAGCGCGGCGGCTCACGCCAGCGTCAGCGGCAACATCCATTTCGTAGCCAACGACGACGCCCACGCCATCGCCCTGGCCAAGAAGCTCCTTTCTTTCCTCCCGTCCAACAACATCATGGATCCGCCCCATCGCCTGAGCACTCCGCTCGTGATGGACCCGGATCCGGGCATGAACGACTTGATCCCGGCGGACGGCAAAGAACCGCTCGACGTGATCAAGGTCATCAAGCGCCTTGTCGATGACGGTGACTTCTTCGAGGTCCAGATGGACTTCGCGAAGAACCTCGTCGTCGGCTTCGCCCGCATCCAGGGGATGGTCGTCGGCATCGTCGGCAATCAGCCGATGGCCAAAGCCGGCACCCTCGACATCGACGCCTCCGATAAAGGCGCGCGGTTCATCCGTTTCTGCAACATCTTCAACATCCCGCTCGTCACTCTCGTCGATACAGGCGGGTTCCTCCCCGGCAAAGCCCAGGAGCGCGGCGGCATCATCCGCCATGGCGCGAAGATGCTCTTCGCCTACGCGGCCACCACGGTGCCGAAAATCACCGTGATCATGCGCAAATCCTACGGCGGCGCTTACATCGCCATGTGCTCGAAGGAACTCGGCGCGGACATGGTCTTCGCCTGGCCGAGCGCGGAAATCGCCGTCATGGGCGCTGAAGGCGCGGTGGGCATCCTGTATAAGGATGACATCAAGAAAGCCGCCGATCCGGTGGCGCGGCGTGCGGAAGTGATCGCCGATTACCGTGCGCAGTTCGCGTCGCCTTATCAAGCCGCCGGCATGGGGAGCGTCACGGACGTGATCGACCCGTCCGAAACTCGGGGCGTCGTCGCCCGCGCCTTGCGGAACACCCTCAACAAGCGCGAAGTTCGTCCGCCGAAGAAGCACGGAAATATTCCGCTGTAACTTGCTGCTAATCTGGCGCTCATCATGTAGCATGGTGAGCGCCGATTAGCGCTGTCCGGCCTCGCGGCCAGAAACCACTATTTTTTTATGAATCAAGTGCCAAACGACCCTGTTCTCATCTGCGTCATCGCGGCGGCGGTTCACGCTGCAATCAAGTCGCCACACCGGATTTTGTCCATTCGCCAAGTCAACACCAACAACGTCCAAGCCAGCCTTTTATCTTGGTCGCTCGAAGGCCGCCGCCATATCTTTGCTTCGCATAAGCTTCGCTAAACCACTTTATGAAACGTCTCCGCATCTCCGTCGAAGGTAAAACCTACGAAGTCACCATTGAAGTGCCCGATGAAACGGCCACTCCGGCGCCGGCCTCCGCCCCGGCTGCCGCAAGCCCCATGACCTCGACTTCCGTTTCCACGTCCACCGGCGCCCCCGGCACGGTTGGCAGCCCACTCGGCGGCAATGTTGTCGCCATCGGCGTCACGGCCGGACAGGAAATCGCGGAAGGCGATCAACTCCTGGTCCTTGAAGCCATGAAGATGAATACTTATATCTACGCACCCATCAGCGGCAAGGTCGCCGAGGTGCTCGTCAAGGTCGGCGATGCAGTCCAGGAAGGCCAGGCTTTAATCCGAATTAGCGCCTAACCTAGCCTGCGAGCGGGTCACTTTATGAATCAACCTCTACCACGACTTACCGCGGCTGAAGCGGCCTCGCTCATTTCCGATGGCGAAACCATCGGTTTTAGCGGGTTTACCCCCGCTGGAGCTCCAAAGGCCGTTCCGCTCGCCCTAGCCGAGCGGGCCAAGAAGCTTCACGAAGAAGGCAAGCCGTTCAAAGTCGGCGTCGTCACCGGCGCTTCCACTGGGAAATCGCTCGATGGCGCCCTGGCCAGCGCCGAAGCCATTTCGTTCCGGACCCCTTACCAGTCCAGCCCTGAATTGCGCAAAAGCATCAATGCCGGGATTACCCGCTATTTCGACATGCACCTCTCCACGGTGGCGCAGTCGATCCGCTACGGGTTTCTCGGCAAACTGCACTGGGGCATCATCGAAGCCTCTGAGGTGACTCCCAATGGCGAAATCGTGCTCACCTCCGGGGTGGGAATTTCTCCGACCGTTTGCAGCGTTTCCGATAAAATCATCATTGAGCTCAATCGCAACCATCCGGCTGAGCTTCGCGGATTTCACGACAACTACCAACCGGCCGACCCGCCGCACCGCCGCGAAATCCCGGTTTACAAACCGTCCGATCGCATCGGCAGCGAAATCATTAAAGTCGATCCGGCGAAAATCGTCGGCGTGGTTGAAACCGATCTACCGGACGAAACCGGCGGATTCGACGCCCCGAATCCTGTCACCCTGAAGATCGGTGAAAACGTGGCGGACTTCCTTGCGGCGGAAATGCGCGCGGGACGTATTCCCCCGGGCTTTCTGCCGGTGCAATCCGGCGTGGGTAATATCGCCAACGCAGTGCTCGGTGCCATGGGCCTTCATCCTGGCATCCCGGCGTTTGAGATGTACACCGAGGTCATCCAGGACGCCGTGATCGGTCTGGTGAAGAGCGGCAAAGTCAAATTCGCCAGCGGCGTTTCCCTGACGCTCAGCAACGCGGTTCTTAAATCGATTTACGACGAACTCGAATGGTTCCGGCCCAAGCTTCTGCTCCGGCCCCAGGAAATCGCAAACAACCCCGAAGTCGTTCGCCGTCTTGGCCTGATCACCATCAACACCGCCATCGAAGCCGACATCTTCGGCAACATCAATAGCACCCACGTCATGGGTAAACAGTTGATGAACGGCATCGGCGGTTCGGGCGATTTCACCCGCAACGGTTATCTCTCGATCTTCACCTGCCCCTCCGTCGCAAAGGGCGGAAAGATCAGCTCCATCGTTCCGTTCGCCAGTCACCTCGACCACAGCGAGCACTCGGTTTCGGCGATCATCACCGAGAACGGCGTGGCCGATCTCCGTGGCAAGTGCCCCAACGAGCGGGCTCGCTTGATCGTCCAGAACTGCGCACACCCGGATTACCGGGAGCAGTTGAATGCGTACTTCGAGCGTTTCGAAGACAGCCATACGCCACAGTCCCTCGGCGCCGCTTTTGCCATGCATCAGCAGTTCCTGAAGACCGGCGACATGCGCAACGTCGATTGGGCGCAGTTTTGCTAACGGGAAGCTAACCCCTTAAAGGCGCGGGATAACTCCCGCGCCTTTTGTTTTTGGCGGGGGAGAGGAAATGGGACAGATGATCTGGACACATCCGTCCCATCCGTCCCATCCGTCCCATCCGTCCCATCCGTCCCATCCGTCCCATCCGT
>JBAXSN010000082.1:0-14871 GCA_037130675.1 Verrucomicrobiota bacterium | reverse complement strand
CCACTCCGGTTGCGACTCCCGTTGCCGCCCCGAAGGCGGTCGCGGCGGCTCCGGTTGCGGCGCCTGTCGCCACTCCGGTTGCGACTCCCGTTGCCGCCCCGAAGGCGGTCGCGGCGGCTCCGGTCGCCACACCCAAACCAGCCGTTTCAGCTCCCGCAGTGTCGTTCCCAAGTGTCACCTCCCCTTCAGCAACCGCCGCGAGTTCGTCAAGCGCCGCGGATTTCCTGGATGAAGAGATCTTCGGTAGCGACGACCTGCTGAATAAGAAAATCGGTAATTACAATATCGTCTGGAAGATCGGAGAAGACGAGTGGGGCCCGGTTTACGTCGCGGTCCAAACCTCGATGGCACGCCCGGTCGCCATGAAAGTACTCTCCGACAGTGTTGAGCGGAGCGATCCCACCGCAAAGGAGCACTTCCTGGCCACGGCCAGGGCCAAGGCGGCCGTTAAACATCCTTCGATTGTCTCTGTCTATGAAGCCGGAGAGGTCAGCGGCCACACGTATTATACCTACGAGTATGTGGACGGCCCTCATCTCGCCCAGATGCAAGCGGACGGGCAAACCATCAACGATCCCCTCGCGTTAAGGATCGCCAAAGCCGCTGCCGAGGGGCTCGCTTACTTGCAACAGCGCAATATCCCGCATGCGCCGTTACAGGCCCGCAGGATTTACATCGGCAAAGACAATCTCCCTCACCTCGCCAACCCGGCAAGGTTGCCCGACGAGCCCCAGCACGAGGTCCAGGCGGACATCATCGAACTGGCCAAGACCATCACCTCCGTGCTACCAAACGGCACCGCGACCGATCCGGGGCTCTGCTCGCTGCTGTCTAGAATGATGACGGAAGGCACCGATGGTTTCCTTTCCTGGGCGGCGTTGCTTCAGGCCATCAAGGCGCTGGAACCGAAGGTGATCCCGGCCGATGTCGTCAAACTCACCGCGCGAGATCAGGCGGCCATCCGTGCCGTGGAAGAGACCAAACGCCAGCAGAAGCGGATGCTCATCATTACCGCAGCCAGCGTCTGCTCCTTTCTCTGCCTGCTCTCATTTTTCCTGTACTGGAAGTTCCTTCGCAGCAACGAGCGCAATCTGACCAAGATGATCCACATTCCCGCCGGGGAATTCGTTTACCAAAATGGGCAGCGGGCGGCGACGGGCGATTACTGGATAGATCAATACGAGGTGACGATCGGCCAGTATGCGCGGTTTTTGGCAGATCTTACCGCGAATCCAACGACGGAGTTCGATCACCCAAATCAGCCCAAGGGCAAGTCTCACATTCCGAAAAACGAGGAAACCTGGAAGATCTATTACGGTCGTGCCCGCGCCGGGCTCCCGGCTCGTTACGTGCCGATCAGCCTCAACAGTCCGATTTTCAATGTCGATTGGTGGGATGCCTACGCCTATGCGAAATGGGCTCATAAGCGCTTGCCGACCGAAGAGGAATGGGAGAAGGCCGCCCGCGGACCCAAAGCTTTCATTTATCCTTGGGGCAACCAGTTCAACCCGAAAAACGTAAACAGTGGGTTGGACTATGATCCGACGCCGAACCCAAATTCCAAAGGCGCCATCGATGGCTATTTCTGGTGGGCCGACGCCGATGCCATCAAGGGCGATGTGAGTGGATACGGCATTGCAGGGATGGGCGGCAATATGGCCGAGTGGACCAATTCCTGGGACGAGAAGAACAAGCACCCAGTGATCCGCGGCGGCTCGTTCCACTCCTCAAAACCTGAGGAGCAGACAAAGACAACATTCCGGTTTACCACGGCTGAACCTGAGCTTAGCTTGGAGTTCATTGGGTTCCGATGCGTTTCGGACACGCCTGTTAAGCCATGATCCAAAGACTCCTGTTCGCCCTCCTGCTGCTGAGCGCCTGTGCCCAGTCGCTTCATGCCCAGATCCAAGTGGACCTGAAGATCAGCCGCCGACTCTTCGTCGTTTACGAACCGATCGTCGCTACCGTTACGATCACGAACCGATCGGGCCGGGACGTGCCGCTGGCCGATGCCGACAGCCAGCACTGGTTCGGGTTCGAAATCGTCCGCGCCAGCGGTGAGATTATCGGCCCGATCAATCCCAACTACGAATTGGACCCCCTGGTGATTCCCGCCGGGGAAACCGTGAAGCGCAGCGTCAACCTGAATGCGTTATTCCCTGTTCATGATTTCGGCATCAACCGGATCAGGGCAAATGTCTATTTCGCCCCGATGCAGAAGTACTTTGTGTCGCGCCAGGTGAATATCGAGATTACCGACGGCACCGTGATTTGGCGGCAAACGGTGGGTGTTCCCGATGGCGAGAAAGGCGCGGGCGGAACCCGCAATCTTTCCCTGCTTAAATTTCGCCAAGGCGACAAATGCACCCTTTATGTCCGGGTTGAGGATGCGAACGATGGCACCATTTACTGCACGATTCCCCTAGGCGCCTACATCGAAGACTCCAAGCCGCAGGTCCAAATCGATTTCAACAATCGGCTCCACCTTTTGCAGTTTATAGGACCGAAAACCTGGGCCTATACGCGGATCGGAACCAACGGCGAATGGCTCGGACAGGATATTTATACTTCGGCGAAAAACCGGCCGACTCTGCACCGCGACAGCACAGCGGAAATAAGCGTGAAGGGAGGGGAGCTTCAGGCCCCCAGGGAAAATGGCGCAACTCCTGCTCCGGGATTACCCATCCCCAAATTGTCGGATCGCCCAGCGGATTTGCCCAAAGACTAGCCCGTTCGGAAAAGCAGTCGTCACGCAAATTGAAGCAGCCGGTTTGCTGCGTCCACAGAGAAGCGGCCAGCTCTTTGGGGAGAACCACGTCCCTGCCCCTTGCCGTTCTATGATTTTTGCCCCTGCGCCTTTCTTTCGGAAGCGTAGCCCTCTTTGCCGCGCATTGCGGCGGGCGGGACGCCCACGCTCCTTTGTCTGCGTGCTCTTTTCCTGCATCTTAGGCTTTGGCGCCAACGCCCTTGCGTTCAATTCGGTCGTCATCGATGCCGGTCATGGGGGTCACGATCGGGGCGGCATTCCCGGCCAGCAGATCGCCGAAAAGACGCTGACCCTGGATGTGGCCCAGCGCCTTCGGACGATTCTGCGCGAAGCCGGCCTGCGCACCGTGATGACGCGCAACGACGACCATTTCATCTCATTGCAAAAACGCGTTGAGATCGCCAACGCCCAGCGGAATGCCATTTTTGTAAGCGTTCATTTCAATTCCGCGAAACGCCACGGTGCGGACGGCCTGGAAACCTACTATTATGCCAAATCCGGCATGAACCTGGCCTCTCGCATCCAAGCGCGCTTGGTCCGGGTTTACGCCACGGAGAATCGGGGGATCAAACGAGCCCGCTTTTTCGTTTTGAGGAAAACAAAGATTCCCGCGGTGCTCGCCGAATGCGGATTTCTGACCAATGGCCACGAAGGAGCGCTCTGCCTGAAGGCGGCGCACCGGCAGCGCCTGGCCGAAGCCCTCGGGCGGGCTATCCTGGCTTCGCGGTGAAATCGGCGGGCTGATAAAACTACTTGCCAGGCGGATTTACCTGGGGTAATGGTTCGGGGTTGTTGGGCCAGCCGGCTTAAGCCTGCAAGTTCGCGTCGCCAGAGTTCTCGAAGGACCGGTGTTTCGCATCACGCCTTTCTGCGGCCCACCCCTCGTCGCAGAGCAGATGATGCGCGCTGCTGCTGCTCTAGTAGGTTGCGTCCGACATGACCGGCGAAGTTTCAGCCAACGGTCGTTGTCCGGGAATCGCGGACGCCCGTTTCTCTGAACCGTGCATTCCAAATGCGCTTCGCCTTATTACGAAAGCAACACATCCGTACAATTAGAGTACGTTTTAGCACGTCCATGAGATCAGATAGTCAGCAGACCAGCCGCCGCCGTCGCGGAGGCCGTCGTCATCAACGGAGTCCTCGCGACTTCGCCAACAGTTCATCCAGCCCGAAGGCCCCCGCGAAGCTCGGCTTTTTCGCCCGCATCCTGGCCTTTTTCACCGGCAAGAAGCCGGCGCCCACGCCCGGCAGAGCCTATGGCAAGGTATTGGGAAAATCGGCCGATACAGCCGCTTCCACCTCGTCGGCGCCGAGCAACGGTCGCAAGATGAAAATTGAGTCCGAACCGAAACCCCAGCGCAAGCCGGAAACGGTCGAAGTCACTTCCTCGAAACTCTACGTCGGCAATCTGTCGTTCGACGCCGTGGAAAGCGACCTCTCCGAGCTATTCTCAGGGGTCGGAGCCGTTCAGAACGCGGAAATCGTCAGCCACCGCGAAACGCAGAAGTCCAAAGGCTTCGCGTTCGTGACCATGGCCTCGCTCGACGAAGCCAAGCGCGCCGTCATCGAACTCCACGACAAGGAGTTCATGGGCCGCCGCCTGGTCGTCAGCGGCGCCAAGACCAGCGACGTCCGGGACTCCCGGTAAACCGCTGGAGATAGTTCATTAAAAAGAGGCTCACCTGAGAGGGTGAGCCTTTTTTTGTGGAGAGCTTAACCAGATGGACTCTATGGACCTCTTCGTCCGTGAGCGTCCATTTCGTCCATTTCGTCCATGCACCTGCCGCCCCCCTCCGGCACGGAGTACAGTTTTATGACTCCATTTCTCCGGAAGGTGCTCAGCATGAACTGGCTGCTCATTGGGAGCATGCTGGCCCTCGCCGTCTTCGGGGTGATCGCCATCGATAGCTGCACGTACATGCAGCCCTCCCCGGCTTACTTGCTGATGTGGCGGAAACAGACGGTCTGGATCGGGATCAGTACGGTTGCCTTTATCGGGCTGAGCCTGCTCGATTACCGCTGGATTCGCCGGGGCGCCCTGCCGATGTACGTGGCGGGGATCGTGTTTCTGATCCTGACGCTTCTCATCGGCGTGAAAAAAGACGGCGCGCGCTGCTGGTTGCATCTCGGCCCGATCCAGTTTCAGCCGGCCCAGTTCGCGGTGATCGCGGGAGTGCTCATGCTGGCCCTTTTTCTCAGCCAGTTCCGCGCGATCCACCCCATGCTCAAGCTGCTCGCAGCGGGGGTCATCGTAGCCGCTCCCGCGCTGCTCATTTTGATTCAACCGGACTTCGGGGAATTCGCCGTCTGGATTCCAATCCTCTTCGCGATGCTCTTCATGGCCCGGATGCCGCTGCGATACCTGATCGCCGTCGCGATCATCGGGACGGGGAGTCTCCCGGTCATGTATTTTTTCAAGCTCAAGCCCTACCAACGGGAGCGCATCGTCGCGTTCGCCGATCCTGAAATCAATCCGCAAGGCGCCGCGTGGGCGGTGAATCAGACTTTAATCGCCGTGGGCTCGGGCCGCTGGTCCGGGAAAGGATTCAAGGCGCCGGACACCCGGGTGGAACAGGGCTATGTTCCGCGAACGACCGTCCCCAACGATTACATCTTCGCCGCCATCGGGGAGCAATGGGGGTTTGTCGGCGGCAGCATTTTAATAGCCTGCTTTGGGCTGCTGCTCGGCACCTGTTTTTACATCATGTCGCGGGCACGGGATCTATTGGGGTTGCTGCTTTGCGTGGGGATCACGACCCTGATCTTCACCCATGTTTTCCAAAACATCGGGATGACCATCGGCATCATGCCGGTTACCGGCGTTCCCCTCCCCCTCATCAGCTATAGCGGGTCGTTTGTACTGATGATCATGTTCGGGCTGGGATTGATCAACAGCGTCTGGGTCCACCGGGTGCGGGATTAGAGGGAGGAATGGGACTGATAGGACGGATGGGACTTATGGGACGGATGTGGTCAGCCTCCGGCTGTGCTTCGTAAGCGAGGGGGCAGTCTGGAGACTGACCTCTTCCCCCACTTGACCGCGAGTCACTAATGACATGGCAAAAACAGCGATACTCCGTACCCGCGTTGATTCCGAGAAGGTGATCGTCGCCGAGCGGGTGCTCTCGAAGCTGGGAATTTCGATGGGCGATGCGATCAACCTCTTTTTGGGCCAAGTCTGCATCCAGAAGGGCATCCCCTTTCCGCTCACCACCCGCCCGCACCTCGACTTGGGCAATGCGACCATCAAGGAGATTGAAGAGCGGTATTCGGAGCGCATCCCCAACCCGGAGACATCAGCCGCCCTGAGCGAAAGGCCGACCCGGCGTTACAAGTCCGCCTCGGAAGCTCTCCGGTCGCTCAAAGATTGATGCGCGAGATCACCTACACCAGCGGATTCAAGCGGGATTTCTGGTCTTCCAATATCCAGGGTTCCGGCTGGAGTGCATTATTGCGATGATATAAATGCCGTCCGGCTCTATCGAATAAAGAACGGCATACGGGAAAACGTGAACAAGCATCCGGCGAATATCCCCATCAAAAATACGCCATCTTTCGGGTGAATCGCAGATCCGACGGATCGCACTTTGAATGGCGTCGATAAACCGCAATTCCAATCCGGTCTGGCACTCAGCATAAAAGTCAGCAGAAGCTTCAAATTCAGCGAATGCTTCTGGATGAAACGCATATTTCATCGGGAAAATTTCGCCCTGAGCCGATCGATGGACTCTTCTCCGGGAATTGGATGCACTATGCCGGAGCGAAGTTCTTGCAAGCGCCTCTGACCTTCGACTGCCCAGAGTCGATGAATCACCCCGTCCTCTGCCGGATCGAGGCTCTCCACAAGTCGATCAGCCAGCAATGCTCGCGCCTCGCTTGGAAGAGAGAGCGCCGCATCTGTAATTTCTTCCACTCGTAATGGCATAGATGAATTCTACCCCGCAGCCTCCAGTTTGCAAGGATGCCGTTTTCCCTCCACTGAACCCGAAACTTACCCTCCGGCAGTAATCCGGAGGAACTCCAATCGGTCGCCGTCGGAGAGCTTCCGGTCGGTCCATTCCGAGCGGTGAAGCGCTAGGCCGTTGTGCTCGATGAGGAGCGACGGGGCGGGAAGGCCAAGCACCTGGAGCAGCTCCGGGATGGTGCCGGTCTCTGGAATTTCGCGGGACTCGCCGTTGATGATCAGGTTCATGCGGAGAGGATTCCTTTGTCCCAGTCTTTCCATACCGGCTCGTAGCCGATCGTCCGCAGGTAGGCCGCCACTTCGGCTGCGGATCGCGGATCGGAAATCTCGAATTGTTCGGCGGCAACGGCGTCGGCGGCGATGTGGTCGGGGGCCATCGCCCGGCCCTTGACGGTCTGGTGAAGCGCCTGTTTTCCCTGGCCGGTGTAGCCGCCCGGTTCGGTGTGACTGCCCGCGCTCATCAAGGTGATGCCCAAAGGAATGAGGGAGTTGCGGAGCACGGCGGATTCCCGGGTGCTCAAGACGATGCCCGCTTGCGGGAAACAGATGCGAACGGCGCAGACAAGCTGAACGAATTCCCGGTCAGGGAGCGCGAATTTTGGCTGAAATCCGCCCGCTGCCGGCCGAAGCCTGGGGAAGGAGATGGTCAGTTGCGCCTTCCAGCAGTGCTTGAAAAGGTGTTCAAGGTGCGAGGCGCAGGCGAGCGCTTCCTCTCGCCAGTTCCAGAGTCCATACAGCGCTCCGATGCCGATTCGGCGGAAGCCGGCTGCGTAGGCCCGCTCGGGGGTGTTCAGCCGCCACGCGAAATCTTTCTTCGGCCCGGCGGGATGCAACTCTGCATACGTCGGCTGATGATACGTTTCCTGATAAACCACCAACCCTTCGGCCCCGGCTTGAACCAGCGGCACGTAATCCTCGGTGGACATCGGGGCCACCTCCACCGAAACGGCCGGGACTTCGGGGGTCAGGGCTCGGATGCACCTCTCCAGATAGTCGGTCGAAACGTATTTCGGATGCTCGCCCGCCACGAGCAGGATGGAGCGGAACCCTTCATCCAGCAGATGCCGCGCTTCCTTGCGCATCTCCTCGACTTCCAGCGTGACGCGCAAGATCGAGTTCTCCCTGGAAAACCCGCAGTATTGGCACGAGTTGATGCACTCGTTGGAAAGGTAAATCGGCGCGAAAAGCCGCATCGCCTTGCCGAAGTGAGCCAGCGTGACGTGATGGGCCTGTTGCGCCATCGCCTCCAACTCGGCGTCGGACTTCGGTTCGAGCAGCTTCTCGAACCGGCGCAGGAGCGGCGACGGTTGGAGCCCGGAGAAAATATCGGCAAACATCGGCTTTATGATGGAATCGGGAACCGGCGATGACAAGAAGAGGTACTAAAATTCGCCGGAAAACAGGGTGTTTTAATCCTCGAAATGCCAAAAAATGTCCCTGTGCAGTCGATTTCGGCCTCGCAAAAACTGGCAAAAACTATTCCAAAATGGTCATTGGATGCGGGAGAGAGTTCATGTTAGTCTCTCCACAACTCAGAGCCCATGCCCAAGAATCCAGATAACCGACTGCTCCAGCAGCTCACTCGGTCCAAGATCTTTCAGGACTACGAGCGCGCGTTTAGCGAGGCGACCCAGTTGCCGTTGAGCCTGCGCCCGCTGGAGATCTGGAACATGGCCCAGCGCGGTAAAAAGTTCGAGAACCCGTTCTGCGCGTTGCTGGCCACATCAAGCCGCGCCTGCGCCGCCTGCCTGGAAATCCAGCAGCAAGTCGTCGAATCCACCGACAACAAGCCCCAAACGGTCACCTGTTTCGCCGGGCTCTCGGATTCCGCCGTGCCGGTGTTCCTGGGGGAGAAAGTGATCGGTTACCTGCAAACCGGCCAA
The DNA here is from genome assembly GCA_037130675.1 of Verrucomicrobiota bacterium. Lineage (GTDB taxonomy): Bacteria > Verrucomicrobiota > Verrucomicrobiia > Chthoniobacterales > Chthoniobacteraceae > JBAXSN01. The sequence continues at coordinate 6,257 of JBAXSN010000082.1, read as the reverse complement.
GTCTTGCTGCGCCAACCGAGCAAGAGCCAGTTTCAAAAAGTCGCCAAACAGCTCATCGAATGGGGCTGCGCGGTGGACCTCACCCAGATGGAGGAGGCCTATTTTCAGTCCCGCGTCTTAACGCAGCAGCAATATCAAGCCATGGTTCGGCTGCTGGAAATCTTCGCCCAGCACCTGAGCACGGTTTCCAATCAGATCGCCGTCCAGGAAGCGAACTCCGAACCGCCGATCATCTTCCGGGCCAAGGAGTTCATCGAGCAACACAAGTCCGACCCAATCTCGCTCAGCGAAGTGGCCCGGGCCCTGAACGTCAGCACCTTCTATTTCTGCAAGCTCTTCAAAAAGGCGACCGGCCTTAACTTCACCGAATACCTCTCGCGGGTGCGGATCGAGAAGGCCAAAAATTTGCTGCTCAACCCGAATCTCCGGGTCAGCGAAATCGCCTACGAAGTCGGGTTCCAATCGCTCACCCACTTCAACCGGGTCTTCCTCCGGATCGTCGGGCGCTCGCCCACGGCGTATCGGGATTCGCTCCCTGCGTAAGGGGGCTTCGGGTAAAACCCATTGAAACCGCTGCCATGGCGCTCGACTCGATCGAAAGCCTGAATTCAGGAAATTACGCGAAGTAAGGCGCGGGCGGGATGCCGATAGTGTTCGGTATCGTTTTTTCTTAGGACCAAAGGTCCGTCCCCATACCAGCCTGGGGCAACGCCCCAGGGAAATCGAACAGAGAATTCAGGGCTGAAGGCCCGCGCCATTCCGGGCACGATGCGATGGTTCGGGCCTTCAGCCCTTGGTTTTTCTAAATCGAAAACCTGGGGCGATGCCCCAGGCTGATATGGGGCCGCGCCGTTGGCGCTGAGCTTCGCATTTCAGGGCAATTTCCACGCCGAACACGATGAGCGGGATGCCCACGCTCCTTTCCTCGTCGCCGCCCCGACTGAGCGGGGCGGCTACAGGAGAGTGGCCATCTTGGCCGCTCCGGGCGAGACGCCCGTGTCACCCTCTGCGCCTATTCCTCGTCCGCTTCGTCAAGCCCCTGCTTGAGGAGTTCCACGAGCTTGCGGTCGATCGGCAGGGCCAGGCCGCCCGGATTCACCACAGCCCCGGAGCAGTCGGCTTGGGAAAGCACCATGTCCCACGCATCTTCGGCGTTGAAAGCCATCGCGGAAACTGGTTGCTCCTTGGTCCATACCCGGAGTGATTCTTCATCGGTAAAGAGCGGCAGATATTCCGCTCCCTCCGGATCGGCGCAGACCAGCAACTGAACGAATTCATCGCCCTCGTCGGCGGATTCGGGGTCCTGCTCGGTCATGTAAGGCACGAGATAAACCGCACTCTGCAATTCCACGGAAAGCGCTTCGTCGGCCCCTTCGGAATTGCTGGACTTCAGCGCCTCGATGGCCGCAACCAGATCGGGATTCGCGATCGTTTCAGCTCCGGAAAAGGCGCCGTCCTCCTCGTCCTCTTCGAATTCAAAGTCATCATCGGAGGGCACCGGATTGACGTCCATTCCGTCGTATTCCACTCCGAGCTTGGCGGCCAGCGCTTCGAGTTCGTCGTTGCGGGCGCCGAGGCTTTCGGGCGTGTGTTTTTCCACTCGTTCAGCCTGGAGAATATAGGAATCTTCGTCCTCGCACTTGTAAACCCCATCGACCTCGTATTCGAGTTCTTCAAGGGCTTCGCCCACGGTTTCGAGCTTTTCCTCGCTCGGCGAAATGAAGAAGAAGCCCCAGAGCATCTCGCCATCCATATCCCACGGGGTTTCTTTCCGGAGACCGGCAAACATTTCTTGAAGCTGTTCGAGTGAAATCTTGTCCATAATTTGAAAACTCGCAGTCCTGCGGAAGAAACACAACCCGAAAAGGACGGGGTGGTCGTGACTAAAAGTGCGTGAGAAACGGAGCCAAAATCTTCAATGCGGCTTAGTTGCTGGCATGTGGGACTCGCTTGACGCTTGCCCGTTCCCCCGACGAATGATCCGGCAGGGCCCGGCGCCGGGGGCGGGACTACTTCGTATGTGGGCTCATTCCCAAACTCCCCCGGCGGAAGGAGGGGGGAACGCCATTGTCCCGACAACTCTATTGCCGGGATGGGCCTCCGGAGCGAGTCGGAGCCCCGCCCCCCGCCGCCGCAATGTGCGCCCGCAAGTGTGTTCCCAAATTTCGAAACGAGAAATTGGGAATGGGACCCATCGGTCCCATTCCTTTTTTTCTAATAATTGGGCCGGAATTAGCGCCAGCATAAGTTTTCGTTAGCCAAGCGCGAAGTGGTTCCCTATGTTTCATCATCCTATGCAAGTTGAGATTGAAAAAGCCGTCCAAGCAGGAAAACTGACCCCTCAAGCCGGAACCGCCCTGGCGCAATTCCCCGCCGGGTCCTACTGCTTGCACAAAAGCTGGGGTTTTGGCCGGGTGGCCGAAGTCAATTTTCTGCTTAACCAGATGACGATCGACTTCACGAGCAAGAAGGGTCACACGATGCAGCTTCAATACGCTGCGGATTCGCTGGCCTCGCTGCCGGCCTCTCACATTCTGGTCCAAAAGGTCACCCAGCCCGACGCGATCAAGGCGCTGGCAAAAAATGAACCCGGCAATCTCGTTCGGCTTATTCTTCAGAGCTATGGTGGAAAGGCGACTCAGGATCAGATCGCCCAAGCGCTCTCCGGCGGGATTTTCAACGAGACGGAATTCAAGCGGTGGTGGGATTCCACCAAGAAAATCCTGAAAAAGGACGGGCACATCGCCCTGCCGGCCAAGAAATCCGACCCGATTACGTTGCGCGAACAGGCAGTTTCCCACGCGGACGAACTGATCGGCGCCTTCTGCACCGCGCGCCAGACCAAGCATCAGATTGCCGCGCTGGACCAGATTTTGAAGAACATTGAGGAGTTCAAAGGCGGCGACCGGCTCGTCTCGGTGATTGCTGCTGTGGAAGACGCGGCCCAGAAGAGCCGCCGCCTCAACACCGCCCAGTCGTTGGAGTTGATCATCATTCGCGACGAACTCTGCCAGGGCACCGGACGCGCCGCCGGAGAAGGGGCGATCATGCTGGCCGACATTCTGAAAGAGGAAGAACGCCGGCTGCATGAGATTTTAAACGACGTCCCCGCTGCCAAGCAGCGGCGCGTGCTCCTGGCTTTCCCAAGCACCTGGGGAGACGCCTGGGTTGAAAAGCTGCTTGTATTAATGAGCAAGGGCAGCCTCCGGGTCGTGACCGAAGGGGCGCGGCTCCTTGTGGAAGAAAGCAAACAGGCCGAACTGCGCCGGGAACTCGAACGCTGGATCAGCGAACATACCACCTCCACGGAAATCCTGACCTGGCTGTGCCGCGAACGTGAGGGGATCTTTGCCGATCTCGTTGATGCCCGCGTGCTCAGCGCCATCCTTTCCGCCTTGGAACGCGACCAATTCAATGACGTCAAACGCGGCGGCAAGCTTCACGATCTGCTGCTCGAAGACCGCGAACTGGTTCCCGACATGCTCTCGACGGCCGAGCCGGAGGTGGTGCGCGACACCATCCGCAAGCTGATGCTCTCCGGGGTGTTCGAGGAACTCAACAAGCGCTCCGTTCTCGGGCGCATCGTCCGGGTGTTCCCGGAAATGGAGGCGATGCTCACGGGTGAAAGCGGCGAGAAACAGGAAGCGCTCATTGTCTCCTGGGAAAGCCTGGAGAAGCGCAAGGCCGAACTCGACGAACTCGTTAACAAGAAGATCCCCGAGAACATCAAAGAGATTTCCGTGGCCCGCTCCTATGGCGATCTGCGCGAAAATTTCGAATTCAAGGCCGCCAAAGAAATGCAGCGCGTACTTTCCCGCCGCCGCGCCGAGACCGAGCGCGAGTTGGGAATTGCGCGCGGCACCGATTTTGCCAATCCCGACACGGGGAGCGTCACCATCGGAACGATCGTGACCATCAAGGAACTCTCCGATGGGCGCGTCGACGTTTATACGATTCTTGGCGCTTGGGACAGCGATCCGAAGCGCGGCATCATTTCCTACAAGGCGGCGATCGCCCAGGCGCTCATGGGCCACAAAGTCGGCGAGCAACTCGAGGTGCCCACCGAACACGGGGATCGCATGGCCGAGATCGTTTCGATTGAGGCTTATCGGAAGTAAGCACGAAAAGATTTGACCCAAACGAGCGCACCAACAAAACTGCGCGCTCATTTTCAAAACAGACCAACTATGTCACTGACTTATATTTCCGAAATCCGCGCCCGCCAGATTCTGGACTCGCGCGGCAACCCAACGATTGAAGTGGACGTCGAACTCTCCGGAGGCGCCATTGGCCGCGCCGCGGTTCCGAGCGGCGCCAGCACCGGCGAACACGAAGCCTGGGAATTGCGCGACGGCGACAAAGCCGTTTACGGCGGCAAGGGCGTCTTGAAAGCCGTTGAAAGCGTCGAAAACGAAATCGCCCCGGCGCTCGAAGGTTACGATGCCCTCGACCAGATCACCATCGACAAAACGATGATCGAGCTCGACGGCACGCCGAACAAATCCAAGCTCGGCGCCAACGCCCTGCTCGGTGTTTCGCTCGCCACCGCGCACGCTTCGGCCGCGCAGATCGGCATCCCGCTCTTCAAATATCTCGGTGGACCCAACGCGAAAGTGCTGCCCGTCCCGATGATGAACATCCTCAACGGTGGCGCCCACTCCGACGCCCCGATCGATTTCCAGGAATTCATGATCATCCCGAAAGGCGCTGCGAGCTTCTCCGAAGCGCTCCGCCAGGGCACCGAAGTTTTCCACGCCCTCAAGAGCGTGCTCAAGGGCCGCGGCCTCTCCACCGCCATCGGTGACGAAGGCGGCTTCGCTCCGAAGCTCAACTCCGCCGAAGACGCCATCGAATCGATCGCCCAGGCTGTGAAAATGGCCGGCTACGAATTCGGCAAGGACATCTTCATCGCGCTCGACGCGGCTTCCAGCGAATTCTACGACAAGGCCTCGAACCTCTACGTCTTCAAGAAGTCGGACGGCTCCAAGCGCACCGGCGCGGAACTCGTCTCCTACTACAAAGAACTCTGCGGGAAATATCCGATCATCTCCATCGAAGACGGCTGCGCCGAAAACGATTGGGATACGTGGAAGCTCCTCACCGAAGCGCTCGGCGACAAGGTTCAGCTCGTCGGCGACGATCTCTTCGTCACCAACGTTGACTTCCTCCGCAAGGGCATCCAGCGCGGCGTAGCGAACTCGATCCTGGTGAAAGTCAACCAGATCGGCACGCTCACCGAGACCCTCGATGCCATCGAAATGGCCAAGGAAGCCCGCTACACGGCGGTCATCAGCCATCGTTCGGGTGAAACCGAGGACACCACCATCGCCGACATCGCGGTGGCCACCAACGCCGGCCAGATCAAGACCGGTTCGCTCTGCCGCACCGATCGCGTCGCGAAGTACAACCAACTCCTCCGCATCGAGGAAGAGCTGGGCGACAACGCCGTTTACGGCGGCAAAATGCGCTAGGTTGCATTGGTAATCAATTCGAGACGGGCGGCACTGCGAAGTGCCGCCCGTTTTGCTTAATAATTATTCTTTCCGAATTCGTGAAAATGTGATTAGCCTATCGTCTTAAGTTCTTTTTGCCCGGCATCCACGTAGGTGCCCGGCAATGACCCCTGGCCTATCCAAGTGAACCATTCTTTTAATGACGATCACGAAAGCCGACGCACCGCGGGCGTCTGGCATGTGCTCAATCGCCTGCTGATCACCATTATTGTGCTGATCCTCATTTCGGCGGGAGCCTTGGCGTTTATTCCACTTTTTCAGCAGCGCAACGAACAGACTTCCCGGATTGAGCAATTGCAAGGGGAAATCACCAAGCAGAAGGCGCTTCTGACCCGCCGCACCCGCGAGACGGAGTTGCTCAAAAACGATCCCACCTACAACGAGACGCTCGCCCGCGACAGTCTCGAGATGATGAAGCCCGGCGAGACGATCATCCGGCTGGAGCCCGCGGGATCTCCCGCGCCCGTTGCCGCGAAAGTGAAGGAATAGGACAGATGGAACGGATGTAAGGTTCATTTCTTGCGTCTGACTAGTGCCTTGTAACGAGAAAAATGGCGCATAGAGCGCAGGATTTTTGGTTCAGGGCAAGGCGGAAGCCCAAGGCGCTATCTGGAGATAACGACTTGGGCTGACAACACAGTTCTGGGCCAAAAAGACAAGCTGGATGCGTCATTTTACGTGTTATACGGCACTGACTTGAAACTTGGTTTGCGGCGAGGGTCTCGCCGGGTAGTAGAAGCGGCA
>JBAXSN010000081.1:0-15278 GCA_037130675.1 Verrucomicrobiota bacterium | reverse complement strand
GCTCGCCAAGGGAACATGTCGGTTCACCTCGTCTTTATGGGTCCCAAATCGCCGCTCCGCTGGTCGTTGGCTGCCCTGGGCGGGATCGTCTATGGCATCGTGGTGGTCGTGTGCGCGGTGACGCAGTGGAGTTGAGCGGGGGACCTGTCCTTGCAGTTCTCCGGGGAGATGCATCGAGCGATCAGGCGTGGGCATTCTTTGACAGGATTAACATGATTTTCAGGATTTTGCGTGAAGCCTGCGGAGTCGGTCAGCGTCCGAAAATCTTATCCTGTAAATCCTGTCAATCTTGTTAATCCTGTCTAAAAAGGCAAAAACTGCGACGCGCTCACACGTTTGGTTTCAGACCTGTGGAAAATGATAAGGCTCGCCAAGGGAACATGTCGGTTCACCTCGTCTTTATGGGTCCCAAATCGCCGCCCCAACTGAGCGGGGCGGCTACAGGGGCGGCTAATGCATGATCCGAACCGGGGTGCCGACTTCCACGCTCCGGAAATACGATTCGGCCATGAAGCTGGGCATCCGGATGCAGCCGTGGGAGGCGGGATAGCCGGGCAGAAAACCTTCATGCATTCCGGTGCCGCCGGTGATCCGCATGAAAAAAGGCATTTTGGCGCCGTCAAATCGGGCTCCTTTCGGAAAAGGATCGGTCTGGCGGTCGGCATCCTTCTTGAGCATGGCTCCGGAGGCGTCGAGATAGTCCCCAAAGCGCGAGGAGACATGGTCCTTGTCCTTTTGGATAATCTTGTAGGAACCGACGGGGGTATTAAACCCCTCGCGTCCCGTGGAGATGGCGGAAACGCCGACCAGTTGGGAATCTTTGTAGAAGTAGGCGCGCTGTTCGCTCAGGCAAATGACGATAGAAGGCTTGCCCTTGTAGCCGTCCCCGTCCCAGTAAGAAACATTGTCATACCCGGGCCGGCCGCGTTCGGGCAGGGAAGCGACCCCGCCGTTGTCGGTGAGGTAAAGAGTGCTGCGATCCAGCCGGGGATCGGTGGCACACCCGGTCAGCAGAGCCAGACCGGCGAGAGAGGGAGCGAGGATGCGATTGCGCATAAGGGAAAAGCCGAGGGGCAATTAAGCTTGCAAGCGTTGTCGCGTCAAGACTGCGAACGGGCATTGCTGGCGGCCTGAATGCCTGATATAGAATGCGACCTCCCGATTATGCCGACCTACGAATACGAATGCGAGAAGTGCAAAAACACGTTCGAACTTTTCCAGTCCATGAAGGACGCCCCCCTTGAGACCTGCCCGAAAGAGCAGTGTTGCCGAAAAAAATGGGGCAAAGGGAAAGTTAAGCGCTTGCTGGGAACCGGCGCCGGGTTAATCTTCAAGGGTTCCGGCTTCTACTCGACCGATTACCGATCCAGCGGGTACAAAGAGGCCGCGAGAAAAGATTCCACCCCAAGCGCTCCGTCTAAAGATTCTTCCTCACCCGCGAAGGCGACCAAAAACGATAGTAAATCGTCCTGATGCCACCACTACCCACCATCGCATGCAAAGAGTGCGGACACGTCAACGAAGGAGAGCGCGTGTACTGTCACAACTGCGGAAATAAGCTGGATCGCTCTACGCTGGCCGTTCAGCAGCAGAAGGTCGAGACTCCGGAACAACGGCGCAAACGCGTTCACAAGTTGCTGAACCCGAACGGCTGGTTTTCCCCGTGGCGTTTTCTGCGCCAGGGTTTGAAAACCGTGGCCTGCGCCGCCGTGACCGCGATCCTTATCGACGCCGCGCTGCCTCCGGACGGGGTGCCCGCCATGCCTCAGACCAAGGTGGTCGTGGATGCACCGGACCTAGGTGTTGTCCTGGATAATCTCGCCACGGCCCGTTCCGGCCAGAAAGTCCTGATAACGGAGAACGAGCTCAACGGCTATCTCAAGAACACCGTGCGCGCGAAAAGGGATACGAGCTGGCTTGCGTCGTTCGTCGAGTTTGAACGGGTGTTCTCCAATCTGGAACCGGGGACGCTCCGGCTGACTGTTCAGAACGCTGTTTACGGGTATTCCGTGTATTCGGGGCTGACGTACAAAGTAGCGATCTCAAACCACAAACTGGCTCCTACTTTGGCGTATTCGAATTTCGGTCGGCTCCGGGTTCCCCAGGAGCTTGCTGTCTATACCACGGTGCTTTTTAACTCTGTGAAAGAAACGCTGAAGCGCGAGCGGGACTCCTTGGAGAAAATCGCGTGGGCTGAAGTGAAAAAAGGCGAGGTGATCCTTGCCTCGCCGGGAACGGCCGAGCCCGGAACGTCGGCAACGGCTTCCGTAGCGGACCCGGCACGTCCATGAGCCATTGGCGGGCATGGGTCGCAGCCGGGATTTCCGGGCTGCTGCTGCTTTCCGGCTCCTCGACCGCCCAGGCGCTGGATCTCAGGCAGCGGAGCATCAGCACCTCCCGGCAGTTCATCGTTTACTGCCCCGATGTCCGGTTGCGAATGGCGGTCGCCGGTTTTGTGGAAACCGCGAAATCCACCGTTCTTCAGGCGCTCGGGCTTGGAGATCACTGGAAGATGCCGATCGTGGTAAACTTGGAAAATCCCTCCACGAGCAACCCCGGCCGGCCCCTCTGCGTCACGCGGTTGATCAATACGGATGAAGGGTGCAAGGTGGAAATCGATGTCGCCTTGCGCACCGAGCAATTCAGGGAAGTGTACTTTCCCCAGCAAATCGTACGGGCCATTTTGCTGGAGATAACCTATCGCGATCATCCCCCGGGCGATGGCAAAGCGTATTCGAATCCGCCCGCCTGGTTGGTCGAAGGACTCGCCGAGCAATTTCAAGCCCGGGCCACTGCATCGCAGCCCAACGCCGCTTTATTCCAGCAACTAATCCAAACAGGCCGGCTGCCGTCGGCCAGGGATTTCCTGGCCAGCAACGTCGAGGTCATGGACTCGACGTCGCGCGCCATTTTCGCCGCCTGCTCTTCGAGTCTTTTGGAAATGCTGATCGCGCTGCCCGAGGGCCGGCAGAATCTAAGCCGGATGACGCGTGACTTGAACCAATTTGACGGGGAGTCCGCCAACCTTCTACTCAGCCATTTCCCGCAACTCGGCAATACCGAAGCCACCTTGGAAAAATGGTGGACGCTTGGGCTGGCGCACAATTCGGCTTCGGAGCGTTACCTTGGCTTGACCGTGCCGGAGACTGAAGCGCGGCTGAGTTCGCTGATGACGGTTTCGATCGTTACCGACGAGAAGACAGGGGCGAAAACGGCCTTCGATTTAAGCGATTACCCCAAGTTCATGAAATTGCGGACCGCTCAACCGGCTTTGTTCGCTCGAAGCAATGAGTTGGCGGGGCTGTTGCCGCAGGCCAATCCGCTGCTCCGACCGGTGGTTATCGAATATGGCCGGATTGTCGCCGATCTTGCTCGTGGCAAAACGCACCATGCCGACGAAGCGCTGCGGGATATGCGCACTTACCGGACCATGATCGTTGAGCGCATGGACAGCATCAGTGATTACCTGAATTGGTTTGAGGCGACCCAAATGCCCGAACAAAGCGGCGCCTTTGACCGCTATATGAAAACGGCGACGGCGCTCGAAAACAGCGCCCCCCCCAAGCGCAACGACGCAATCACCCGGTACATCGATCAGGTGGATCGGGAATTTCAGTAGTATTGCACTTCCCCGCTGAGGCGCAGGTCGTTCCCGAAGCGCTCGTAGCGAGGGTTGACGATCCGGGCGGCCTCCGCCGAGGAAGCGACCCCGCAGCCTCCCGTCACCAGCTTGGGACCGCCGAGCAGAAGAGGAGCCATGTAGAAACAAACCTCATGCACCAGCTGTTCATCAAAGGCTTCACCGAGCACGCGCATTCCTCCCTCGACGATGACGCTGGTGACCTGACGGCGCCCGAGTTCCTTTAAGACCGAGTCGAGGGAACAGCCTGCAAACACCAGGGTGCGGTCGCGGTGTTCATCGGTGAAGAGCCGCGCGTGGGCGGGAAGATTGCCCGAACGGCTTACAACGACCCGCCATGGCTGGCGCGCCCCCTCGATGCCGCGCGCAGGCTCCGTTCCGCGAATCGTAAGTTGGGGATTGTCGGTGCGCAGGGTTTCGCCTCCGATCAGAATGGCATCGACCCGCGCCCGCATCAGGTGGGTGTCCGCCCTCGATTCCTCGTTGGTGATCCAGCGGGGGGCGTCTGGCGGGCGCGAGATGCGGCCATCGAGCGAAAATCCGGCTTTTGCAATGACCCATGGTCTGCCGGTCACGATCCAGTGGTTGAATCCCAAGTTGAGCCGGCGGCATTCCTCTTCGAGCACACCATGGCGGACCTCGATTCCCGCAGCTTCCAGGATGCCGACTGCCCGCCCGGCGTGCGCCGGATTCGGGTCCAGGGTTCCAATCACGACGCGGAAAAATCCCGCCGCGATAATGGCCTCCACGCACGGGGGCGTCCGGCCATGGCTGGAACATGGCTCAAGCGTTACGTAGATCGTGGCGCCCCGGGCAAGGCTGGGATCATCCAAGGCGCGCAAGGCTTCGATTTCCGCATGGGGCAAACCGGCTTTGCGGTGCCAGCCGCGCGCGATGATCTCGCCGCCTCTGGCAATCACCGCGCCGACAACGGGATTTGGAGAGGTTCGGCCCACGCCACGCAGCGCCTCGGTCAGAGCGGCCCGGAGGCAGCGCTCGTCCTCAAGCGGGTTTGCATCGGTGGAAAAGGGGTTCGGCACGGGGGGAACCTATCGTAGAAGCGGAGGTATGGGAAGCCCGGTGGAGTGGGGGGGGAGGCGGAGACGCGGGGAGAGGAGATATGGGAGGAATGGGAAATATGGGATTTCGGACACATCCGTCCCATCCGTCCCATCCGTCCCATCCGTCCCATCCGTCCCATTCAGGAAAGCTACGATCGCGCGCCATTTTGACGCGTTAGTGCGGGACCGCCCATCCAACAGGTTGCGTCAGGTTGGCGCAGTTCTGGCAACGCGCATTGGGCTGACGACTTTTGCAAGCCTCTCAATTGCAGTAGTTTGCGACTATTCATGGTTTCGCTTTCTCCTTTGGCATTCCATAAGCTGTATTAGAACCTGCAAAACGAAACCTTTTACAGGAGGAATCAATTATGACCTTAATGCGTTATCAAGAACCCGAACTGACCAACTGGTCGCCTTTCGACCGGCTCACGAGTCTGCGAGACGAGATGAACCGGCTGTTCGAGAGCACGTTCGGACGGGAGTTTGGTGTCATCGGCGGGTGGAGTCCCTCGCTCGATATTTCCCAGGACAAAGACAATGTCTTTGTGAAAATCGAACTGCCCGGAATGAAGAAGGAGGAAATCGATATTTCGCTTCACAATGGGATGCTGGTGATCTCCGGGGAGCGGAAGCAGGAATCGGAGGTTCACGAAGGGGAGACCTTCCGCAGTGAACGCTATTTCGGACGTTTTCACAGGACGGTGGCGCTGCCGACGTTGGTGGATGCCGAGAAAGTGAATGCGTCTTACAAGGATGGAATCCTGACCGTGACCCTGCCGAAGGCGGAGGAGGCCAAGCCGAAGCAGATTGAAGTGAAAATCGACTAACAACCAAGCGCGGCATGGGCGGGAGGAACATCCCGCCCCATGGCGACAATCATTAAAAAATATGAACCAGCTTACGAAAACTGCGGAAAGAACGCCTACCGAGACTCGGGCTGCAGTGGCCTGGGCCACCCCTCGCGCAAACATCCATGAGGGAAAAGAGGCTTATATGCTCGAGTTGGAGATGCCGGGCGTCCCCAAAGAGGGATTGGAAATCACGATCGAGAACAACGAGTTAACCATTATTGGGCGGCGCAGCGATCCCGAACCGGCGGGCGAGCTTGTCTATCGGGAAACGCGCCCGCTCAATTTCCGGCGCGTCTTCGATCTCGATCCGTCGATCGACACGACCAAGATCAGTGCCAAGATTGACAAAGGCGTGGTGACGCTGACGCTTCCAAAAGCGGAACGCGTGAAACCGCGCAAAATCACGGTTAGTTGATAAAATTGCAGGGTCCGGAGCGCGTGGGTGTCGAGCCCGCCGCTCCGGTCGTCTGCTGGTACGTCGTTGCGGATGCCTTTAGAAAATCCGTCGGAACAATCCAGACCTGTTGGCCTTCGGCGCTGCCGGTTCCACAGCCGCCTCGCTGGTAACGATCTTTACGCTTTCGATCTCGACGCGGTCAACCGGGCTGTCGTTGGTGTCCACCGGTTTTTGGCTGATCGCATCGAGCACATCAAGGCCTTCAATGACATGCCCGAAGACGGTGTATTGGCCGTCCAACTCTGGCATGGAAGCGAGGGCGACATAAAACTGGCTGCCATTGGAAACGCGCGCCGGATTCACCTTATCCGATAACCGCGCCATGGCGACGGCGCCGAGAACGTGTTTGTGGGCATTGATCTCCGGCGGCAGCGTGTATCCCGGCCCGCCGGTGCCAACGCCGCTGCGGCTCTTGTGCTTGCTCAGCGGATCGCCTGCCTGCACGAGTTTGTGCGGGAACGCGCGATGGAATGCGAGGCCGTTATAGAATTTCGCGGAAGCGAGCTTTTTGAAATTGGCGACGGTGTTCGGTGCGGCGGAATCGTAAAACTCGATGACCACGCGCTGGAGCTTGGCGTCGCTCTTGATCTGGATAATTGCCACATCGTCCGCCGAGGCGGTTCCGAAAAGCGCAAGCGCGAGAAAACTAAGGAGGGCGATGGATTTCATGGCAGTGGCGATGGTTTTCAAATTTTGACGGGCGGGCAATTCCGCTCTGCTTGAGATAGCCAAGGGAGGGGGAGTTGTCCAAGGCAAAAGCGCTCGCCCTCACTCGTACCGCTTCAGGACCGCCGCGAAATCGAGCTCGCCCCAGCCGCTGCCCATGCCCTCTCGCATGGCGTAGGCTGTGGCTTTGGTGGCCGGCAGGTCGAGTTTGAGTTCGCCGGCCAGATCGAGCCCGAACTGGACATCCTTGAGCATGTGCTTGAGCGCGAAATGAGTGTCGTAGTCGCCCGCCATCATTTTCGGAAGTTTCAGGTCGATGATGCCGCTGCGAATTCCATGGTGCTCGATTGCGGTTGCGAGCACTTCGGGAGCAATCCCGGAGGCTTTGGTGATGGCGACCACTTCGGCCAGCGTCTGGACGGTCACCGCTCCCAGCATGTTGGTGAGCACCTTCATCAGCGCCGCGTGGCCAACCTCGCCGATCCGCACAATGGCCTTGCTGGTCGCCTCCAGCACCGGCTTGGCCGCCGCGAACGTTTCCTCGTCCCCGCCAATATAATAAACCAGCTTACCCTGGTCCGCGGCCCCCTTGGTCCCGGTGAAAGGCGCATCCAAAAACCGGGCGCCTCGCTCAGCGACCCGCTTCGCAATCTCGCGGGTGGCCTCCGGCCCGACGGTCGAACTGCAAACGACGATATGCCGGCTCGTGAGACTCTCACCGATGGCATCCAGAACTTCATGCACCGCTTTCGGGTCAGCCACGAAGAGCTGAAGAATCTCGCAGGCCTGCGCCACGTCCGCCGGGGAGCCAAGGAAGTTCGGCTCAGACTTCGGGGTGCGATTCCAGACCGACACGGCAAAACCGGCGGCCCTCAAATGGGCGGCCACGCGAGAACCGATGATTCCCAGACCGATGACCCCGACGCTCAGACGTTTCTTCTTAAACATGACTGTTTAAGAATTGCCGAAACGGCGCGAGGTTGCAATCTCAGGGCTGTCGAATCGATCAGTCGAGATATCCCCTTTGTTCTTCTCTCCAGTCCAGGATCAACTTGGCCGCGAGCAGGCCGATCAGGGCCAAGGCGGCTGCAATGTAAAAACCTCGGTTTGCCCGGACATTGCGCTCAAGGGCGTGCTCCAAGGAAACCAAGGTGTCCCGGCTGCGCGTGTAACCCTCCCGGGCCTGTTCCGCCAAAGCGCTGGCTTGGTCCTTCACCTTGGATTCAACCTGGCTGGCCGTGTGCTGCAAACGATCGATTCCCGTATCAAAACGACGCCGAAAATTTCTGCCTCTATTCATGGTGTGGGTGCCTTTCTCTTACCGAGAAATCGGGGGACAGGCGGAATGTGGACGGGGAAGAGAGGAAGACGCGGAGAGAAGAGGCTCACGCGAAGGGGGGGATGGGACTGATGTAAAGGGACCTCTTAAAAAATATTTATTATCGAGGGCTTGCTTTCTCAGGAGGGGCTTAATAAACAGTGCAACGTTTTAAGATATAAACCTTTACTTTTTTTGGCGTGCATACCTTTCCATCGCCCGATCCGATTCCGCTGCCTGCACCCGTATTAGTTTTTAAACTACTGCACATTACGGTGCTCTCGCTCCACTTCGTAGCCGTCTATCTGGTCCTCGGCGGCCTGCTGGTCGGCGCTCTCTGGAACCTGTTGGGCAGGGCGCGCAGCAATCAGGCGATGATCTCCGGCTCCGGAGAAATCATCCGCTGCCTGCCGACCACGATGACCTACCTGATCAACTTGGGCATTCCGCCGCTGTTGTTCGCGCAGGTGCTTTATGGGAGTTTTCTTTATACCAGCAGCGTTTTGATGGGCGTTTACTGGATCAGCGTCATTTTCCTGGTGATCCTGGCTTATTCCTCCATTTACGCCGGCAATTCGCGGGCCGATAGCGATCGGAGCTGGTGGGCCCTGGGATTTCTGGCGTTGATGGTGGGGATGGCCATCGCGAAGATTTATAGCTCGAACATGACCCTCATGCTTCGGCCCGCCGCGTGGCTGGAGATGTACCGGGCGCATCCGCACGGCACCAACCTGCCGCACGGCGATCCGACGATCGTTCCGCGGTGGTTGTTTATGCTGGCCGGTTCGCTGACCGTGGGCGGTCTTGGCCTGGTGGTGCTCGGCATCTGGAAGAAGCACGCGCAAGCGGTGAAGTCGCTGATGGTTGGCCAGGGTGGCCTGGTTGCGACCCTCGGGATCGCGCTCCAAACCGCGCTGGCCTTCCGGGTGATCCAAACACAGCCGGAAGCGGTGCGGACGCTCTTGCAATCGAGTCCCATCTACCATCCGCTGGCGCTTGGCTGGCTGGGACTGGCGGGAGCTGTGCTTCTCCTTGCATTGGCTGCCGCGCTACGGCGTGAAAAAGCTTCCGGGTTGCTGGCCTGGGCGTCAGGGCTGATCGCGGTCCTGCTGACCGCAGCGACCACCACCTACCGCGACGGCATTCGCGACACGACGTTGTCGCTCAACGGGTTCGATGTCTGGAATCAAAAGGTGGTTGAGAACTGGCCGATCGTCACCCTGTTCCTGGGGACGTTTGTCGTCGGTTTGATCGCGTTGGGCTGGCTGATTTCCGTTGCGTTGAAAGCAAAATATCCGCTGCCCATTCCTCCCCTTCAGACCAACCCAACTCCCAAGGAGGTTTCACGATGAGTCAGTCACCGAACAATCCGAAAGACGATGGCATCATTACGCGCCGAACTTTCATGCAAGTCGGAGGGGCAGTAGTCGGCGCCTGTTACGCCGCCGCACTTGGCTATCCCGTTTACCAGTATCTCGCCACTGCGGCGCAGAAGGCCGAGGCTGAATCCGCCGTCAAAGAGGTGGAACTCAAAGACGCCGACAAGCTGCCAAAACGCACGGCGCTGATGTTCAAGTTCGCGGGGCACCCTGCCCTGCTGATTCATCACGACGACGACTCTTGGTCGGCGCTGAGCGCCGTCTGCACGCATCTTGGCTGCACCGTTCAGTACGACTCCGAGAAAGCCCGAATCGCCTGTGCCTGCCACGGTGGGATTTACGATCCGAAGACCGGCGGAAACGTTTCCGGTCCCCCGCCAAAACCGTTGGCGCAGTTGCATGTCGAAATCTCTCAAGGAAAGGCGGTGGTGTCCCGTGCTTAGTCCAAAACCGATGCTTGAAAACGTTTACCGGTGGGTCGATGAACGGCTCGAACTCTCGCCCATCGTGGCTCATGCGCTGAAGAAAAAGGTGCCTGATCACAAACATTCCCTCTGGTACTATTGGGGCGGCATTTGTCTTTTCCTGTTCCTCGTGCAGGTGCTCACCGGCGTGCTGCTGATGGTCTACTACCGGCCCGGCCCGGACGCCTACGACTCGGTGCGACAAATCACCTATGAGGTCCGTTTTGGCTGGCTCATTCGTTCGCTCCATGCCTGGTCGGCGAACTTGATGATGGGTGCCGTGTTCGTTCACATGTTCTCGGTGTTCTTCATGAAAGCCTACCGCAATCCGCGCGAGTTTGGCTGGTGGACCGGCCTCGGATTGCTGGGGCTCTGCATGGTGTTCGGCTTTAGCGGTTACCTGCTGCCAATGGACGAACTCGCCTTTTTCGCGACCCGCGTCGGGCTTGCCATCCCAGAGACGATGCCGGGGATGAGCCGGATCATTTCCGCAGTGCTCCGGGGCGGCCCGGAGGTGGGAAGCGCAACGATCCAGCGGTTCTTCGCGTTGCATGTCGTGGTGCTGCCTTTCTTGTTCGTGCCGCTGCTCGGACTCCACCTCTGGCTGGTCCAAAAACATGGGAACGCCATGCCTCCGAGCGAGGAAGCCAAACCCGAGGCCGAACGCAAATCGATTCTCTTCTTCCCCAATTTCATCCTCAAGGACATGGCGGTTTGGATGATCGTGCTCAACGTGCTGGCCTTCCTGGCGGCGCTCTTCCCGTGGCAGCTCGATGTGGCGGCCGATCCGCTCAAGCCGGCCCCGGTTGGCATCCATCCGGAATGGTATTTCATGAGCCAGTTTGAGGCGCTCAAAGTCATCGGACGCCTCGTCACGGGGACCGCGGGAGAATTCCTTGGGATCGGGATCTTCTCGCTCGCCATGGTACTCTGGGCTCTGGTGCCGCTTTACGACACCCGGACGGCTTCAGGAGCCCGGGCGCGCAACGCCACCTACTTTGGCCTGTTCATTTTGATCGCGGTCATCGCCTTCACCGTGATCGGTTATCTCGAAGTCGCCTAAAAATCAATCGACCGTGAACGAGACGTCCTTTGATCGTCCCGCTTCGCGGCCTCTGAATTCAAAATTGCTATGAACTATCCAGTTTGGGATGTGCCTTTTCTCGGCAGCGGTCTGGTGATCGCGCTAATCGCTATCTTTCACGTATTCATCTCGCACTTCGCGGTGGGCGGCGGATTCTATCTGCCGATGACCGAGGCGGCCGCGCTGCGCAGGGGCCGCAAGGATTGGATCGAGGTGCTGAAACGCCACTCGAAGTTTTTCCTGGTTCTCACCGGCGTGTTCGGCGCCGTGACCGGCGTGGGCATCTGGTTTGCCATTGGCCTGGCCAGTCCCGAAGCCACCAGCACGCTTATCCATTACTGGGTATTCGCGTGGGGCATCGAGTGGGTGGTGTTCATCGTCGAGCTCTCGTTCATCGCCGCTTATTATTACCTCTGGGGGCGCGTTTCGGATTCGCTCCACGTCAAGCTCGGGTGGCTTTACGGGATCACCGCCTGGCTTTCGCTCTTCCTGATCAACGGGATCATCACCTTCATGCTCACCCCGACGGACACCTGGGTGAACACGGTGGGAACGGGCAAGGAGACCTTTGTATTCTGGACCGCGTTTTTCAACCCGACCTTCTGGCCGAGCCTGGTTATCCGGACGCTGATCTGCCTCTCGCTTTCCGGCGTGTTCGCCCTGGTTTCCGCCAGCCGCATGGACGGCGACAAGGAACCCGAATTGAAAACCGAGATGGTGCTTTGGGCGCGGCGCTGGCTGCTGCCGACTTTCCTTCTGATGCCGCTGGCCGTGTTCTGGTACCTGGGCAATGTCCCGACCGCGCAACTCGCATTCCTGGAACGCGGCATCTCCACCATCGGCCAGGGGATGTTCACTCCCCTTACCCGGTTCGCCCTGATGTTTATCCTCTCGTCGGCAGGAACGGTCGCGACCGTGTTCCTGTTCACGAGCCGGAGCAACGCCGCGACTTTCAAGCTCGGCGCGGCGCTCGGCGTGGCGGCGCTCGCTTACATGACTATCGCCTCAACCGAGATGGTTCGTGAAATGCTGCGCAAACCGTATGTCATTGGCCAGCACATGTTCTCAAACGGCGTCCGCAAAAAGGATGTCTCCGCGATCAATCAAAACGGCTATCTGGCCGACTGTGTCTGGGTCCGTTCCGAAGAGCGGGCGCGCTGGGCGGCGAACGACAAAGCGGCGGCAACCGGCGGTCCGAGGGTCGTTGATGTCGAGCGCGGACAATTGGTGTTCCGGGGCCAATGCCTCGCCTGCCATACCGTCGATGGCTACCGCTCGATCCGCAAGTTTTTGGCCGGTCGCGACCGCAAGAGCGTCGCGAATTTGGTCGGCGTGCTGCACACTTACCCCGAAGATTCTCCCTATCGCGCCTTCATGCCGCCGATGGTCGGGACCGCCGCCGAAACCGAAGCGCTGACGGATTACCTGACATCGCTGGTGGTCACGGAAAAGGCGAAGTGAGCGATTGCAGGCCGAGCGGGTGCGGGAACCTTCGGACCAGTGCTGAGGTCGCTTAAAGGGTTTTAAGAAATATAGTTGCGCCTGAATCAGTTGGGCTCGGTGAAATCAAAGTCTTCCCCCAAAGGCGGAGGATCGCGCGCACTACGAGACGCTGGCGCGCGGCACACAACGCCATCTGATGGCGAAAGCGGCTGAAACTGCTCTTGTCACCCGCATCTGGGTGCAGATTCACGACACGTTCCTCCGTTTACATCAACAAATTGCGACAAGAGTTTGCCAAATCGGGGGGAGCCAGAGTATGGGTGTTCGCGTTGACTATTTTTTATGAGCGTCTCCAATGAGCAATCCGAGGGAGTGAAAATCTCCGCTAAGGCTGCAACTCTGGACGCCAACGAAGCTGTGGCTTCGGTGGCATACCGGTTGAGCGAAACCATAGCCATTTACCCGATCACCCCTTCTTCGCCCATGGCGGAGTCGTGCGACGAGTGGTCGGCTAAACAAAAACCCAATCTGTGGGGCACCGTCCCGCACCTGGTTGAAATGCAGTCGGAAGCGGGCGTGGCCGGGGCGGTCCACGGCATGCTCCAGTCCGGCGCGTTGACCACGACGTTCACCGCTTCCCAGGGATTGCTCTTGATGATCCCGAATCTGTACAAGATCGCGGGCGAACTGCTTCCCTTCTGTTTCCACGTCACCGCCCGTGCGCTGGCTACCCACGCCCTCTCGATCTTCGGCGATCAGGGCGACGTCATGGCCTGCCGCCAGACCGGGGTCGCGCTGCTCGCGTCCAATTCCGTGCAGGAAGCGCATGACCTGGCGTGTATCGCCCATGCCGCCACCTTCGAAACGCGGGTCCCTTTCCTCCATTTCTTCGACGGGTTCCGCACCTCCCACGAAGTTGCCAAATTCGAGATGCTCGGCGACGAAGTGCTTCGCGAAATGATCGACGAAGAGTTGATCGCCGCCTTCCGCTCCCGGGCGCTGACGCCCGATCGGCCGTCCATCCGCGGCACCGCGCAGAATCCCGACGTTTTCTTCCAAGCCCGCGAAGCGTGCAATCCTTACTACGCCCGCACCCCGGAAGTGGTTCAGGGGCTCATGGATAAGTTCGCTAAACTGACTGGCCGCCAGTATCATTTGTTCGATTACGTGGGGCATCCCGAAGCGGACCGCGTGATCATTGCCATCGGTTCCGGCGCTGAAACCGTCGAGGAAGCCGTCAATTGGCTCAACGCCAACGGCCAGAAGGTCGGCGTGCTCAAAGTCCGCCTGTTCCGTCCGTTTTCGGTGGCCGACTTCGTCAAGGTTCTGCCCGCCACGGTCAAGAGCATTGCCGTGCTCGATCGCACCAAGGAACCCGGCGCCGTGGGCGAACCACTCTATTTGGATATCATCACGGCATTGGCCGAAGCGCGTTCCGAAGGGACCAAGCGGTTCGACTGCGAACCGGTCGTCATCGGAGGCCGTTACGGGCTCGGCTCGAAGGAATTCGATCCCGCCATGGCCAAGGCGATCTTCGAGGAACTCCTCAAGGAGCGCCCGAAGAACCACTTCACCATCGGCATCAACGACGACGTGAGCGGCACCTCGCTCGCTTACGATGCCGATTTCGACATCGAAGCTCCGGACGTGGTGCGCGCGGTCTTCTTTGGACTTGGCGCGGACGGCACGGTCGGTGCGAACAAGAACTCGATCAAAATCATCGGTGAAGAAACCGACAACTACGCCCAGGGCTACTTCGTGTATGACTCGAAGAAGTCGGGGGCGATGACGATCTCGCATTTGCGCTTCGGGCCGCGCCCGATCTCGGCGCATTATCTTATTAAGCGCGCCAATTTCGTGGCGTGCCACCAGGCCACCTTCATCGAGCGCTTTGACGTGCTCGGTTATGCGGAGAAGAAAGGGGTTTTCCTCCTCAACA
This sequence comes from Verrucomicrobiota bacterium, assembly GCA_037130675.1. GTDB lineage: Bacteria > Verrucomicrobiota > Verrucomicrobiia > Chthoniobacterales > Chthoniobacteraceae > JBAXSN01. Next base: position 976 of record JBAXSN010000081.1, on the reverse strand, counting down.
CCCCCCACTCGGCCGATACGATCTGGGGCAAGCTGCCTGCGGAAGTCCAGAAACAGATCGTCGAGAAGGAATTGAAGTTTTACGTGATCGACGCCGCCTCGGTGGCTCGCGCCGCCGGAGCCGGTGGCCGCACGAACACGATCATGCAGACCTGCTTCTTTGCGATCTCGGGCGTGTTGCCCCGCGACGAAGCGATCGCGCAGATCAAGAAAGCGATCAAGAAGACCTACGGCCGCAAGGGCGAAGCCGTCATTCAGCAGAACTACGCCGCGGTCGATATGGCGCTGGCGGGACTCCACCAAGTGAGCGTTCCGACCGACTGCATCAACGGCCACGAAATGCCTCCGGTGGTTTCGGAAGCCGCTCCTGATTTCGTCAAGCGCGTCACCGCCGTCATCCTCGCCAACAAGGGCGATTCGCTCCCCGTGAGCGCGTTCACCGACGACGGCACCTGGCCGATCGGCACCGCGACCTGGGAAAAGCGGAACATCGCCGACCGCTTGCCGGTTTGGAACAACGCGATCTGTATCCAATGTAACAAGTGCGTGTTCGTTTGCCCGCACGCCGCGATCCGCGCGAAGTTCTATCCGAGCGAACTCGCCGCAAACGGCCCGGAAGGGTTCCAGTCCGTCAAGATGCGCGGGATGGAAGGCCAGAACTTCACCATCCAGGTGGCTCCCGAAGATTGCACCGGTTGCACGCTCTGCGTCGCCGTCTGCCCGGCCAAGGACAAGTCCGATCCGAGCCGCAAAGCGCTCAACATGGCCGATATTCCGGTGCGCACCAAGGAACAAGCGCAGTATGCGTTCTTCCTCGATCTGCCGAATCCCGACCGCAAGCTGCTCAAGCCGGAAGTCAAGAGCAGCCAGTTTGCCCAGCCGCTCTTTGAATACTCGGGTGCGTGCGCGGGCTGCGGTGAAACGCCTTACCTGAAGCTGCTCACCCAGCTCTACGGCGACCGCCTGGTCATTGCCAA